>CAZRTG010000226.1:0-5184 GCA_964602895.1 uncultured Wenzhouxiangellaceae bacterium | reverse complement strand
TGGTGCCGACAGGGTGATTCGAACACCCGACCTACGCATTACGAATGCGCCGCTCTACCAACTGAGCTATGCCGGCACTTGGAAGGGGCGCAAGTATATGCAAATCCTTTATTTGGTACAACAAACGCAAGCCTTGAATCAGTAATTTTCCTACAGGGATTCGAGTAATTTTGCTATTCCCCGGCTGTGCTCTCCGCAACAGAATAAAGCCATCATGATTACTCCAATCGACAAGCTTTCAGGGAGAGCTGAACATGGGCCAGCGTGATATTCAGATAGTCGATCAGTATGGATTTTCCCTGTTGGAAGTCATGATCGCCATGCTGATACTCGCCTTTGGTGGCGGTGGTCTGGCACTGCTGCTGATGGCTTCGGTACAGGGCACTGCACAGGCAGAGGAACGCAGTTCGGCGGCCCTGCAGGCGTCCGGACTGGCACAACTGATCCACGCCAACCCGGCCAGCCTGGGCCACTTTATGTACGCAGTTGGCAACCCACCGGACTGCGGTGACGATCTGCCCTGCCCCGTCAATAGCTGGGCCGGCAGTCAGCTGCAACAGTGGCAACAGGAGCTTGAACAAAGTGCCGCTCAGGCACATGGTGCCGTTTGCCGGGATTCCTCGCCGTTGGACGGAGAACCTCACGAATTGGCTTGTGATGGCGCGGGAGAAGCATTGGTAAAAATTGTCTGGCAAGAACAAGCCCGTGGCCAACCACATCCGCAAACCAAACGATTGGTATTGCCGCTACCACGACCATGAATGCCTGCATCAAAAATAGAGCGCTTGTTGTATTCGGTGGCGTGAGTCTGCTTGAACTGTTGATTGCAATGGCGCTCAGTTCGTTGCTGACACTGACTCTGGTACATATGGCCATGGCAGCTCGTAACAGTTTCAGGCTGCAGGAAAGCCTTGCGGAATTACAGGAAAACGCCCGCTATTTTGCTGATCTGGTTGCCTCGACTGTTTCAGGTAGCGCTTACCACCCCAAGCCATGGCTACACGAATCCACAGCCATTGGCTTGATGCCCGACTCCGCAGACAAAATCAGCCAAACCAGTGATCGCCTGGTCTCACGTTCCTGGTCTGAACGCAACTGCTTCGGCAGTTTGAACAGCAATACAGACAGTTCAGGCCAGCCACGCTTCTATCTGAAAGAATCCATCCTTGAACTCAATAGCAGCAGTCTCGCCCACAGCTGCCGGTACGGGCCGACGGTTGAAGAAATGATCACACAAATCAACCGCCAGGGCGCGATACCGCAGGTTGAAGTCTTTCAGGCTTTGTACGCTGCCGACACCGATGGGGACGGAGAAATTGACAGCTGGCTCAAAGCGGGTGAGTGGGATACTCCGGAAATGGTTCGTGCCATTCGATTGGGTATTTTGACCAGCAGCCGCGAAAGCTTGAGCCCACCTCAATCCAACGTGTACCGGATTCTTGATTTTACTTACACGGCGCCAGCAGACGGCCGGTTGCGCCGGGTCGTGAGCTACACGCTGCCTTTGAATCGGTTATGGCCATGAAGATGGCCTGTACAGGTAGCAACCATTGGGTTTGCAACTCGCCGGGTTGGTCAGAACAAGGTGGGCTGATTCTCCTGCTCAGTCTCGCCATGCTGGCTGGCTTGAGCCTGCTGGCTTTGTTGGCTGCCAGCAGCATGTTACAGCAACAACAAATGGCAGCAAACCATGCGGATGGCGAGTTGGCACGATTGTCTGCCATAACAGCAGTGGGTTTGGGCGAACACTTTGTGCTTGAGTTGCCGGACAGTGTGCGCACTGCCAACTGCCAATCCGGCTGTTACGCGGAGCCGATTAATACAGCAATACTCGAAGCAGGATCCTTTCCACAAAACCCGGAGTTTCTGAATGATAACTGGTGGTCGAATTTTGCAGAAACGGGACAATTTGGAACCCTTCCCGGCCGGCAGGCACCCATGTTCATTATCGAAGAACTCGAATTCAGCGCTGCGGAAGAGGCCGCAAGTGGAGATTCCAAGGGCTTGAGTGGTGGTGAGGCAGAAGATCCCCCAGAAATCAACGGCGTGGCCTATTACCGGATATTGGGACGCGGCCCCGGTGTTGCAGCCGGCAGCACTCATGTTGCCGAATCCATTTTGGCCAGGCCCTGGAGATCCCTGCCCTCTCCCGGTGAAAGTCCTGGAGTCGATTGTTCGGCAATCCGGCCATGGTATGACTGCGGTCGAATGGCCTATCGGGAGAGGCGCTGATGGCGGATCAATCCATGCCCACGAAAAACAGTGGCTTTACTTTGCTGGAACTGATGATCGTCTTGCTGCTGATCACCTTGCTGGTTGCCATGGCAGTGCCAGGTTATCAGCAGTATTTGCAAAGAAGTCATCGCGTCAGTGCCGCTGAGGCCCTGCTCGCAGCGGCCAGTTGTCAGCAGAATATCTATGCTGCAGAATTTCATTACGATACCCGGCGCTGCATCCCTATTGACCCTGGAGGTCGATACAGCTACCGAATGGAGCCAACAGATACCGCCAGCACCACGGTTTTTGCGGTGATTGCCAGCCCATTGGGAGCGCAACAGGAGGACTCCTGTAAAGAATTGTCGCTGGACCAATCCGGCTGGCGCGCCATCAGCGGGCCTGAAGAAATACAACGAAAATGCTGGGAGGGTCGTTAACCCTGACTGACCAAACGCACCCGCAGTTCCCGGGGCAAGGCAAACTCCATGTTTTCATGGATTCCTGACAACTCCTGAACCTGCTGGCCACCTTTGATTCGAAGGTGGTTAACAACACCCTGTACCAGACTTTCAGGAGCCGAAGCCCCTGCTGTCACACCAATGGATTCGACATCCACCAGCCACTCGTCCCGGATTTCTTCTGCGCCGTCAATAAGGAAAGCAGGAATGCCACGTTTTTCAGCCAATTCACGCAAGCGGTTTGAATTGGAACTGTTCACCGAACCCACTACCAACAGCAAATCAACCTGTGCACTCAATTCCTTTACAGCATCCTGACGGTTCTGGGTGGCATAACAAATGTCATCGTGACGCGGGCCCAGAATGGTTGGGAAACGTCTTTTTAGTGCATTGATCACCGCATGGGTATCATCAACCGATAAAGTGGTCTGGGTAACAAAAGCGATATCAGCTACGTTCTTTGGCTGCAAAGTGGCGACGTCTTCAACCGTTTCCACCAGGTAGATGCAGTTACCAAGTGGTGGCTGCTTCAACCATTGCCCCAAAGTACCTTCCACTTCAGGATGTCCGGCATGCCCGATCAAAACGACGTCACGACCCGCCTTACAGTGCCTGGCTACTTCCATATGAACTTTGGTGACCAAAGGACAGGTAGCATCAAATACCTTGAGCCCACGCTCCTTACCTTCATTTCGCACCGCCTTTGAAACGCCATGTGCGCTGAATATCACCGTAGAATCATCCGGAACCTCATTCAGTTCATCGACAAAAATCGCACCTGCTTCACGTAAGCGATCAACCACAAATTGATTGTGCACGACTTCGTGGCGCACATAGATGGGTGCACCAAATAATTCCAGGGCACGCTCAACAATTTCTATGGCTCTGTCAACTCCAGCGCAGAAACCACGTGGATTGGCCAGCATTATTTTCATCCCGATTTCTTCCGTTCCCGTAATGTTTGCATCACCGCGTCCAGTATTAAAAGTATTACGCCACAGGTGATGGCAGAATCAGCCACATTAAACGCCGGCCAATGCCAGCTCTTATAAAACACATCTATAAAATCAACCACATAACCCAATTGTACCCGATCCACCAGGTTGCCGATGGCACCACCTATGACCAGTGACAAAGCCAGGCCGGTCAACCATTGGCGGCGCGGCAGACGCAGCGCCCAGACGATCAAAACCAGGCTGACTATCGATGCAAGTATGGTGAAAAACCAACGCTGCCAGCCGCCTGCATCGCTGAGGAAACTGAAAGCAGCACCGTAATTGTGCGCCAAAGTCATGTTCAGCCAGGGCAGGATTTCCCGCGGACGATACAGGGTCAAAACCTCGCTGGCCCAGGACTTGGTTTCCATATCAGCCCAAACCACGGCTGCCGAGACAAACAACCACAACCACGAATAAGGTGCAGGAGGTTTTCGTTCAGCCGGCATTTTTTCAGCAGGCTTTTCGGTTTGTGATTCTGCTGTGGAACTCACTCAAGCCACCCGCCTTTGTTCACCCTCTCCACTGACATTTTCCACACAGCGCAGACACGCTTCAGGGTGCTGCGGGTTTGCACCGACGTCAGCACGGTAATGCCAACAGCGTACACATTTTGTATGTTCTGATGGCCTGACTGCCACGGCAATCTCACCACCATCCAGCTTCACTCGTTCAGCTGCAGCCGGAGCAGCATCCAACTCATGAACACGAGCATCCGAAGTGATCAAAACAAAACGCAGTTCATCCCCCAGCCAATCGAACGCCGCTTTGTAATCACCGGTAAGCCATAAATCAACTTCCACCGCCAAAGATGAGCCGGCAGCACCCGAGCGTCGAACCAGTTCGATGGACTTACTGACTGCTTCACGCAACTCCAGGATCTGTTCCCATCGGGCACGTTCGACTTCGGGCTGATCCAATTCGAACAAGCCGTTCCACCAGGTTTCCAGCAAAACACTGTCGCTGCGCTGGCCTGGCACGTGGGTGTGAATTTCTTCTGCGGTAAAGCTCAGAACCGGAGTGATCCAACGCAGCATGGCTTCCAGTACATGGTACATGGCTGTCTGAGCAGATCGCCTTGGCAGGCTATTGGCACCGGTGGTGTACAGTCGGTCCTTGATGATATCCAGATAAAAGGCACCCATATCAAAGGCGCAGAAGTGATGCACTTTCTGGTACACGTTCAGGAATTGATAATCTTCGTAAGCTTGCTGGATTTCCTTCTGTAACAGCAAAGCCCGGTCTACCGCCCAGCGGTCAAGCGGCAGCATCTGATCGGCAGCCAATGCATGGGCCGGATCGAAACCATGCAGATTACCCAGCAGAAAACGAGCCGTATTGCGAATACGCCGATAGGCATCAGCAACCCGTTTGAGGATTTCATCTGAAACGCTCATTTCGCCACGGTAGTCGGCAGCGGCTACCCAAAGGCGCATCACATCGGCACCCAGCGAGTTCATTACCTTGCCGGGCAACATCACATTGCCCAGGGACTTTGACATCTTGCGACCGTC
>CAZRTG010000225.1:0-5216 GCA_964602895.1 uncultured Wenzhouxiangellaceae bacterium | reverse complement strand
AGCGTGTTGTCATTCCGCCAAGGTGAACTGCGCAAAGTCTCATGAAAGTTAAAATTTAGCCAGGGACGACTTTCCAAAAAATCAGGGCGTGACACTTGCACATTGCAACAAAAGGGCTTGCTAAGACATAGCACTTAGTACTATGTTTTGGCTTAAAAGGAATACGCATGCGGATTTCCTACACTCGCGAATTTAACCGTGCAATTATGGATTCTGGTCTGGGTGAGGCAGACTTGGTAGACGCAGCCGTGGAATTGAACGCTGGTTTGTGGGATGCCGCTTTAGGTGGCCAAGTCTACAAAAAGCGAGTGGCTTTTGCGGGTCGCGGTAAACGCGGTGGGGCACGTACCCTGGTTGCCTTTAAGCGTGATGATATTGTTTTTTTTATGTATGGCTTTGCCAAAAACCAGCGAGCCAATATCACGCAGCAAGAGAGCAAAGCACTCAAGCGCATGGCAAAGGAGTTGCTGGGCTATGGGCAGGTGCAACTGATAGCGGCACTCAAGTATGGCGAATTGATTGAGATTGAGGTGAAAGAAAATGAGTAAGTCGATATTGAAAACATTGCATGAAACGGCCAGTGGTTTGACCAAAGCGGGAGCCATGGAGGTGGCTACGCTACGGGAGTTTGATGTGCTGTGCCTGCCTCCGGTTAAAGATTATACCGCGGCCCAGATCAAAAAGATCAGGGTCAGGAATAAAGCCAGTCAGGGGGTTTTTGCGGCCTATCTCAATACCAGTCTATCGACAGTGCAGAAGTGGGAGCAAGGCAAGAAAAAACCCAATGGTCCCTCCAGTAAACTGATTGACATGGTAGAGCGCAAAGGCTTGGAAGCGCTGGGCTGAGCTTCATAGACGGCTGCCAAACGCACTTGCTTGCCAGTAATCAAAGTCATTGAGCAAATATGCTGGTCATAGTGAGAGCCAAGGTAATCTGGTTGCTCCATACCTTGGTGCCAAAGACTAAAGTAACCCTCCCAGGCAATCCCGTACCCAGTTATTGAATTCCAGCACATCGTATTCCTGTGGCATCAGCACACCGTGCTGGTGGCGAATGGATTTAAGGCCCTTTTGATTCAGTTCACAGGCACGACCGTCTTCCTGCACCACCTGGCGGGCAAAGGCGATCATCTGCTCAATCAGGTCCGGATCGGCGTCCAGAGAGGCTTCAGGCAGTAACCAGTCTATGCTCAGGCGCGTCTTTTCCGGCCCCAGCGGTATCACCCGGACAGAACGCACATAGTCCTGATGTGCCACCACAAACACCGAGGGGATCAGGGTTGCAAAGGTCATGCCCCGAGCCCGGTCCGCGTCGGTCAGGCCCTCTATCAGGGGCAAACCGGAAATGCCGTTGAATACCCAGGTCTGTGCCTTATCGGCCAGCATCCGGTCGGCCGGAGTGGGTGATTCTCGGCCCAGCGCCTGCAGGTCATCGGTGGAGAGAAAACCCTGGCCATAAACCGGCACCAGTTTGCACAGTTCCGGATGGATACCGGGGCAGTGGTAGCATTCAAGGAAATTCTCCCAGAAGATTTTCCAGTTGCAGTTCAATTCCTGTTCTTCGCGGTGAACCCGCTTCAACTCGCAAAGTGGCCAATTGTCCAGCGCTTTGCCTTCGTCACCCAGACTCTCCTGCAGGCTTTTTTCCGGCTGCCCGGCCAGGCAGATAAACACAAATCCACCCCAGCATTGCAAGTTGACGCGATAAAGCGACAACTGTGATGCATCGAAGTCATCGGTTTCCACCCGCCGCGGCGTGTGCTGCAGTTCACCTTCGAGGTCATAGGTCCAGGCATGGTAGGGGCAGACGATACGGCCTTGTGGCAGCTTTCCGGAGGCCTGTTCGCACAGGATAGAACCACGGTGTCGGCAGGTATTGTGAAAGGCATTCAATTGGCCGCCATGGGCCCGCAGAACAAGTATGTTTTGATCGCCCAGCTCGACTGCCTGATAACTGCCGGTTTCCGGCCAGTCACTTTCACGCCCCACGCAGATCCACTGTTGGTACCAGATAGACTGCAGCTCAAGCTGATAATGTTGCGGGTCGTAATACCAGTGGGTCGGCAAACCAGGATGGAGTTTCTGCAACATGGGTGCTGGGCGCCAGACTAATCGCTATTGAGTTCGTGGGCGATCCTCAGGCCCTGTAATGCGAGATCAGGAATGGCCAGATCGAATAAACCGGTGCCTTCGAACAAAGAAGCAAATCCACCGGTCGCAAGTACCACGGGTTTTTGACCTGCAAACTCTTCATCCACCACACGCTTGATGATTTCACGCAGGGCGCCAAGGTGGCCCAGGAACAGCCCGGATTGAATGCTGCTGGCAGTGGTTCTTCCCAAGGCACGTTCGGTGCGAATGATTTCCACCGCACCCAGTTTGGAAGTTCCGGAGTAAAGTGCTTCCATCGACATGCGCAGACCGGGAACTATCACCCCGCCTTTGTAGATCTTGCTTTTGCCAATGGCACACAGCGTTGTGGCAGTACCCAGGTCGATGATTAACAGGTCCTGGTCAGGATAAAGGTGTATGCCAGCGACGGCATTGGCGATACGGTCTGCACCCACTTCCAAGGGATTCTGGTAGCCGATTTTCAGGCCGGTTTTAACGCCTGCCTGCAAAATGAAGGGTGCCAGGTCGAAATATTTTCGACAGCTGGCGCTGATGGTGTAAACCACTTCCGGCACCACGCTGCACATGGAGATGGCTTTGATGTGGCTGGGGTCGATACCGTTTTCGCGCAGTACGCTGCGAAAAAACAGACCCAGCTCATCGGAGGAAGCACCGGCTTTTGACGCTTTACGAAAAGTTAAACGCAATTCCTGACCCGAAAGCACACCACCAAAAATATGGCTGTTACCGATGTCCAGACATAACATCATATGGCCAGCTCCAGGATTTTCCGGTTGAGACACTCAGCTAACTGCACTACATCTGCACAGGCTTCCGATTCACCCGATATGCAGTGCAGGGTAAAAGGATGGCTGTTCTGTTGTATTTGCTGCAGGTCATTATGCACCACCGCATCGACTTTGGCGCGCTCGAACAATTGTTTTACGGCTTGTGATTGCTGCGCCGTATCGGCGGTATCGGTGAGCTTGAAGCCAGTAATCCATATTTGCTCATTCTTCGACCAGCCCCGCAACTGATCCAGCAATTTGGGGTTGGGTTTGAGATGCAGACTGATTTCTCCATCGGAGCTCAACTTGGCATTTCCCGCTGCCAGCACCCTATCTCCCAGCTCAATCCGGTCCACCGAATAATCACTGACCGCTGCCGCGTGGATCACCGCGTCAAAGGACTGGCTGCTCAGTAATTGCTGCAAGCTGCTTTGCAGATCGGTAAAACTGACGTAGTTATGTTGTTCACATCTCAGGCCAGGGCGTTGGGCACTTTCTGCACCCAGCCAGCAGATTTCGTGGCCGGCCCGGATCAAGGCATCACACAGCCTGGCTGCGGTTTGACCGGTGCTGAGATTGCCGATATAACGCACCGAGTCTATGGGTTCTCTTGTACCACCGGCAGTAATCAATATACGTTTTCCGCTTGACCCAGGCTGCATGAGTAAGTCCACCTGTTGCAAAATCTCATCCACTTCCAGCATGCGGCCGTAGCCCTGTTCACCACAAGCCAAAGCACCCGCTGCCGGTTGTAAAACGTGAACACCCCATGACTGCAGTTTTCCCAGGCTGTCTCTGGTCGCGGGATAGTCCCACATCTGGCTGTTCATGGCCGGCACGATAAGCATGGGCATGCCGCGTCCAAAGGCAGCCTGCCACAAGGAGGTAACCGCATCATCGGCAATACCATTGGCCAGTTTGTTCATCAGATCGGAAGTGGCGGGTGCGATCACCACGATATCGGCCCATTGCGCCAGGTGGATATGGTCCATCACCCGGCCGGGTTCAAACGCATCAGCCAGTACCGGCCGGCCGGAAAATCCTTCCAGCGTGGCATGACCAACAAAATTTATCACCGAACGGGTACAGGCCACTTCAACCTGATGGCCGTCTTTTATCCAGGCGGAAATCAGCCCCGTCGCTTTGGCGCAGGCAATGGAGCCGGACATCATCAGCAATATGTTTCTTTTCATGGCTGACTCACTCGAGCGCTACATTATCGATCAATCGCACATCACCCAGGCTGGCCGCAGCCAATCGCCTGCCGGCAAATTCTTCCACATAATCCACCACAAACCCGGCTTGTTGCAGCGCCGCCGTGGCACTCTCGTTGTCTTTAGCCGTGCTGATGCAGCGGTACAGTTCCGGTGCGACTGCTCTTTGTTTCTTGCTCAACCGTGCATTGCGTGAAGACAGCGCCAGGCCGTCGCTTTCGCGCACGATGGGGCAGCCAATGATTTCCACCGGCATTTGAAAGGCCTCAACCATGCCACGTACCAGCAGCAATTGTTGATAGTCCTTTTCACCGAAATAAGCCCGCGAGGGCGACACCAGGTTCAGCAGTTTCATCACCACACTGAGCATGCCGGTGAAATGTCCGGGCCGGTGTGCGCCGCAAAAGCGCTGGCTCAATTCAGATTCCACAACCTGATAGCGGAAGTCATCCGGGTACAGTTGCTCATAACCGGGCAGGATGACCGCGTCCACACCCGCATCCTGCAGCATGGCCAGATCCTGTTCCAGGGGGCGCGGATACTTTTCCAGGTCATCGGCATTATTGAACTGGGTAGGATTGATATAAATGCTGACCACGCTGACCGGGTTATCTGCCAGGCTGTGCTGAATCAAAGACAAATGCCCCCGGTGCAAGGCGCCCATGGTGGGCACAAAACCAACCGGTCCGTTGAACTGAGCCCGCCAGGCTCGCCAGGCTGGCATGGATTCAAATTTTTTCATGGTGTGCTCAGCCTGCGTAACGCTCCTCACTGGCCGGGAAACTGCCCTCGCGCACATCCCGGGCATAGCGGTTGAAGGCATCCAGCAGCAGTTTATTACCATCCAGATAACGCCGCACAAATTTGGGTTTGAAGTCCAGATTCATGCCCAACAGGTCCTGCATCACCAACACCTGGCCATCGGTTTCTGCGCCTGCGCCAATGCCGACGGTGGGTATGGTCAGAGAGGCGGTGATTTCGGCTGCCAGGGTTTCGGGCAGGCATTCCAACACCAGGGCAAAACAGCCGGCGCGTTCACAGGCCAGGGCTTCCTGTTTCAATCTTTGCCGGTCTTCATCCTTGCTGCCCTGCACACGGAAAC
>CAZRTG010000224.1:1305-5268 GCA_964602895.1 uncultured Wenzhouxiangellaceae bacterium | reverse complement strand
GCCCCAAAGTCGCTGACTATCCTTTCACCACACTGTATCCCAACCTGGGTGTGGTGCGCATCGATGCAGAGCGCAGTTTTGTCATTGCCGATGTTCCCGGTTTGATTGAAGGCGCTGCTGATGGCACTGGCCTGGGTATCCAGTTTCTCAAGCACTTGCAAAGAACCCGCCTGCTGCTGCATTTGGTCGATTTGGCGCCGTTAGACGAGACAATCGATTGTGCCGGACAGGTTCGGCTGCTGGAGGTCGAACTTGAGAAGTTCGATGCGGATTTGTTGCATAAACCACGCTGGTTGATTTTTACCAAAGTGGACCTGTTACAGCAAGACGAAGCTGAAGAAAAGGCCGCTGCAATTATTGCTGAGTTGGACTGGCAAAATGAATGGGCGTTGATCTCGGCGGTATCTCGCCAGGGCACGACGGAGTTGATGCAGCGTGTATCGGATGCCTTGCTGGAGATGGACGAAGAAATTCCGGTGGTAGAGGAAGAGCCAGAAGGTCCATTGCCAGAGTTTCCCGAGCACCCACCCGAATCGCTGGATTAAAACTGGCTACACACCACAGACATAAAAAAGCCCCGATTCATCGGGGCTTTTTCACATTTGGTGGTCTTGGTAACCGGAAACGCTATCTAAAATGACCCAAAGACAGTGATCTCAAGGCTGAACTGATCAAGTGGTTCAGAGGCCTTTAATATGGGCATTCAGACGTGATTTATGCCGTGCAGCCTTGTTCATGGGCATGATGCCATGGGCAACAGCACGGTCAATCGCTGGAACTGCAAGCTTGTATGCAGAGCTCGCGACTTCTTTGTCACCTTTGGCGATGGCGTTAACCACGTTTTTAATTGCGCTGCGAACGTGTGAACGCTGACCGGCATTGCGTTGACGACTTGTCTCGTTCTGACGCGCCCGTTTGCGAGCTGATAAACTGTTAGCCAAGGAAAATCTCCAAAATTAAATCAAAAAATCAAGCCGGCTATTCTCTTACTTTTCGGCGCCCGGGTCAACCAAACAAGAGATTGAATTTCAATTGAAACTACTGAAATCCACCTTGACTGTGGGTATGTCTACCCTGATTTCACGCATCCTTGGGTTTCTTCGGGACATGGTGTTCGCCCGTTATTTTGGTGCCAGTGCTGCTACGGATGCCTTTTTCCTGGCTTTCAAGATCCCCAACTTCATGCGTCGCCTGTTTGCCGAGGGCTCATTTTCACTGGCTTTCGTGCCGGTGTTATCCGAGGTGAGGGCCAGCGGTGATGCAGCCGCTTTAAAGGATCTGGTTGATCATGTGGCTGGCACCTTGCTGGCTATTTTACTGGTTATTACTGCCATTGGTGTTTTGGCGGCACCTGTTCTGTTGGCAATTTTTGCGCCGGGATGGTGGCTGGAGGGTAGGGCAGAATTTGCTTTATCCGCAGAAATGCTGCGCATCACCTTCCCTTACTTGATGTTGATTTCCCTGACGGCTCTGTGTGGCGGAATTCTCAATACCTTTGACCGTTTTCTGGTTCCGGCGCTCACGCCTGTCCTGTTAAATGTTTCACTGATTTTGGCAGCGGTGCTGTTTTCAGGTCGCATGGAGGTCCCGGTCAAGGCGCTGGCCTGGGGCGTATTGGTGGCTGGAATTGCTCAGTTGATCATCCAGGCTCCCGCACTGATGCGCTTGGGTTTGTTACCAAGACCTCGTTGGGGTTGGCAACACAGTGGTGTGCGCAAGGTCTTGCGATTGATGATCCCGACACTGATCGGTTCTTCGGTGGCGCAGGTCAACCTGCTGATAGACAGTGTTCTGGCGACCTTTCTGGTCAGTGGCAGCGTGACGTGGCTTTATTATTCTGACCGTTTAATGGAATTTCCCCTGGGTGTGTTTGGAGTGGCACTATCCACGGTAATTTTACCCAATCTGTCGCGCAAATTCGCCCAGCAGAGCCCGCAGGCTTTTTCAGCCACTTTGGATTGGGCCTTGAGATTGGCGCTGGTGATCACCATCCCTGCGGCGATTGGGCTGGCGGCCCTGGCAACACCTTTATTGATTACCATGTTCCAGTATCAGGCTTTTCAACTCAGTGATGTGGAAATGACGGCATTAAGCCTGTCTGCCTATGCCATTGGGTTGCCGGCATTTATCGCGGTAAAAGTTCTGGCTCCGGGCTTCTACGCTCGCCAAGACACCAAAACACCGGTCAAAATAGCCATTACGGCGATGGTGTCCAATATGTTGCTGAACTTCCTTTTTGTTGGTGTGCTGATCAGTTTGTCTTTCAAAGGCCCGCATATGGGTCTGGCGCTGGCCAGTTCTTTGGCCGCTTACATCAATGCCGGGCTGTTGTACCGCAGTTTACGCCGGCAGGGTGCTTATCAGCCTGTGCCCGGCTGGGCCAGAGTACTGTTTGCGGTGAGTGTGGCGAGTGCATGCATGCTGACAGGTTTGATGTATTTTTCTGCGGATCAGACAGTTTGGGCTGCTGAGTCTGCCCTGGATCGGGGCTTGCGCCTGACCCAATTGGTGGGTGGCGGCGTGGTGGTTTATTTCACCAGCTTGATATTGGCGGGTTTTCGCAAGCATCACCTGGAGAAAGGTGCGGTATAATTTGGCGCTTTCAACGTCGTCAAACTACCAACAGGAACACAGTGCGCCTCAAGCGGAACAGGCCCGGATTGTCCGGGAGCAAGCCATATTCCCGATCGGTAGTCACAATCGGAAATTTTGATGGAGTACATCTGGGCCACCAGGCTCTGGTGGCGAGCGCACGTGAGCGAATCAGGCCGGGCGAACAACTGGCCGTTGTAACGTTTGAGCCCTTGCCCCAGGCATTTTTTCAACCACAGCAGGCACCGGCCAGATTAACGACGGTGTATCAAAGGCTGGCCATGCTTGAATCGATTGGCACGGATCTTTGCTGGATGATGCGGTTTGACCAGACGCTGTCGCAATTGCAGCCGGACCAGTTTGTGCAGCAGGTATTGATTGATGAGCTGGCGACCAAACATATTGTCGTTGGCGAAGATTTTCGCTTCGGGCATAAACGGGCAGGAAACCTGGATTTACTGAGTTCCCTGGGTCGGGAGGCCGGTTTCAGCGTGGAAACGGTGGCTCCGGTTCAGTCCCAAGGTGAACGAATCTCCAGCACCGCTATCAGACAGGCTTTGTCGGTTTCGGATTTTGCCAAAGCGGCGGCGATGTTGGGCAGGCCGTTTCGCATGGAGGGCCATGTGGTGTATGGCCAGCAATTGGGCCGCAAGCTGGGTTATCCCACGGCCAATTTGCGAGTACGTGCGCAGCCCAGTCCCATACACGGCATTTTTGCAGTTTATGCGCGTACCTGTGATGGACCTGACAAAGGCCAGTGGCGGGCCGGTGTAGCAAGCCTGGGCAGGCGACCTACGGTGGGTGGTGAAGAACTGTTGTTGGAAGTACATCTGTTCGATTTTGCCGCCAGCCTCTACGGGCGGCGATTGCAGGTAGAATTTATGGCAAAGTTACGCGAAGAATTGCATTTTGATGATATCGACACCCTGTTGGTGCATATGAGACAGGATGAAGAACAGGCCAGGGAAATACTGGCCACAAAAAAAAGCCCGCAACCGGGTTAACAGGCAAAAAGAGAAATATGGACTACAAGGACACAATCAACCTGCCGCAAACCGAGTTTGCCATGAAGGCCAATCTGGCCAGTCGTGAGCCAGTCATGCTGGAAGCCTGGGAAACAGCCGGTTTGTATCAGCGCATCCAGCAGGAAACGGCTGATCGGCCATTATGGATATTGCACGACGGACCACCTTACGCCAATGGCGATATCCATATGGGGCATGCGGTCAACAAAATTTTGAAGGATATCGTGGTCAAGTCCCGCTTGATGGCAGGTTTTCGTTCACCCTATGTGCCGGGTTGGGATTGTCACGGCCTGCCCATTGAGCTGCAGGTAGAAAAGAAATTCGGCAAAGTGGGCCACAAACTGGA
>CAZRTG010000224.1:0-1205 GCA_964602895.1 uncultured Wenzhouxiangellaceae bacterium | reverse complement strand
AGACAGAACCGCATTGCTGTCGGCCTTTTCAGTTACAGACCCGGGTGGTGAACTGGGTGTACCCATCTGGACTACCACGCCGTGGACCCTGCCTGCCAACCAGGCGGTGGCCTTGCATGCCGAGCTGGACTATGTGCTGTTGCGTGCGCAATGGCGGGGCCAGTTGATCAATATCGTGATTGCTGCGGATTTGCAGGAAGCTGTGACTGCACGCCTTTCGCTGGAACAGGTTGAAGTAACCGGTACAGTCAAAGGACAGGCTTTGGAACATCAGCAGCTACAGCATCCTTTCTATGCACGTCAGGTACCCATCATTCTGGGTGAGCACGTCACCACCGAGGCGGGCACGGGTGCGGTTCACACGGCTCCAGGTCATGGTGAGGAAGATTTTCAGGTTGGCCAACACTACGGTTTACCCATCAGCAACCCGGTGGGTCCGGACGGTGTGTATCTGGAAGATACGGAAATTTTTGCCGGGCAGTGGGTGTGGAAGGCCAACGAGACCATTACCGAATTGCTGCACAGCAATGGCGTGTTGCTGTTCAATGAAGACCTGAAACACAGTTACCCACATTGCTGGCGACATAAAACCCCGACCGCATTCCGGGTAACGCCGCAGTGGTTTATCAGCATGGACAAAGCCGGATTGCGCAGTAATGCGACCAAGGCAATCGCGGCTGTGCGCTGGGTACCAGGCTGGGGCGAAGAACGCATCAAAGGCATGGTGCAAAATCGCCCGGACTGGTGTATTTCGCGGCAACGCACCTGGGGTGTGCCCATCAGCCTGTTTGTGAACATTGCCAGTGGTGAATTACACCCGGATACCCAGGCCTTGATGCAAAAGGTTGCCAGACTGGTTGAGCAGGAAGGGGTGGATTGCTGGTTTGCTGACGATATTTTTGAGCGACTGGATATTGATTCCGCTAAATGGCAACGGGTTACTGACATCCTCGACGTCTGGTTTGACTCTGGAGTTTCCCACTATTGTGTGCTGGATAAACGCGAAGAACTGCGTCGCCCTGCAGAGCTGTATCTGGAGGGCTCCGATCAGCACCGTGGCTGGTTCCAAAGCTCATTACTCACTTCCGTTGCCATGCACGGTGAAGCACCTTACCGACAGGTTCTCACGCATGGTTTTGTGGTCGATGCAGACGGTCGCAAGATGTCAAAGTCCCTGGGCAATGTGATGTTGCCCGGCAAGGTAA
>CAZRTG010000223.1:0-5315 GCA_964602895.1 uncultured Wenzhouxiangellaceae bacterium | reverse complement strand
CTCTGAATAAATCAGAGTTTTCCTAAGGATGGGGTCATCTGTCCGTTCGCCCGAAAGCCCTGCTGCTCACGCTCCGGATCCGTGCTTGCCGGACGCGCTTTTTCCTGAGAGGATGGAGGGATGACAGGAAGCATCAGATTTTCACAAACGGTCAGGAAACAGAGTGTCCTTAAGGACCTCCAAAGTTCTCAAATGTCGATGCATGGTTCGCAATCACATGCCGAATGTCACATCGCTGCGACTGTGTCAGTAGCACCAGAACCTGTGCCGGTCTGCCGGAGTGCACATTTCTTTCTTTTCACGCCGGGGACGCGACTACCTTGAGAATTTTGCCAGAACTGATCGAGAACAACCGCCGCTGGGCGCAGAAAAAAGTAACGAAGGATCCGGGCTTCTTTGAGCGGCTGGCCAATCAACAGAATCCTCAATTCCTCTGGATCGGTTGCTCGGACAGTCGTGTGCCCGCCAATCAGATCGTGGGCCTTGACCCGGGCGAAGTCTTCGTTCACCGCAACATCGCCAATGTGGTCGTGCACAGCGATTTCAATTGCCTGAGTGTTCTCGAGTTTGCAATCAAAGTGTTGAAAGTAAAACACGTGATCGTATGCGGGCACTATGGCTGTGGTGGTGTAAAAGCAGCTGGAGACAACCACCACCTGGGGCTGATCGACAATTGGCTGAGGCACATCCGCGACGTGAGACAAAAGCACGAAGCAATCCTGTCCAGAATCACAGACGAAAGCGCCCGCTCGGACCGGCTCTGCGAGCTCAATGTCGTCGAGCAGGTGCGCAACGTATGCCATACATCTGTCGTGCAAGAGGCATGGGAACGTGGCCAGGAACTGTCGGTTCACGGCTGGATCTATGCAGTCCATGACGGGCTGATCAGGGACCTTGATGTCACTACGACGAATCAGGCTGACATCGACGAAGCCTATCGAATCGTCACAAGCAAAGTGGGGTCAGAGTAAAGTGCCAGAGTAAGAATCGGATTGGGCACAGAACCCTTGATTTATTCTGGCACTTTATTCTGACCCCATCGACTGGGAGATGTAAGAATGAAAGCGATACGGATTCACCAACCGGGTGGGCCGGAGGTGATGCAGTATGAGGACATCACGCTGGATGCACCGAAACCCGGTGAAGTGCGGCTGCGACACACGGCAATCGGGCTTAACTACCTCGATATCTACCATCGTTCCGGCGCTTATGCCTTGCCCATGCCCAGCGGTTTGGGTCTTGAGGCAGCCGGTGTTATCGAAGCAGTTGGCGATGGCGTCACCGGTTTAAAAGCAGGCGACCGGGTTGCCTATGGTGCGGGGCCAATTGGCGCCTACGCACAGGCCCGCAATATGCCGGCGAATCGACTGGCAAAACTGCCGGACACCATCCCGGACGAAACCGCGGCTGCCATGATGCTCAAGGGCATGACAGTGCGCTATCTGTTACGGGAAACCTACCCGGTCAAAGCGGGCGAAACGATTCTGTGGCATGCGGTTGCCGGTGGTGTGGGACTGTTTGCGGTGCAGTGGGCAAAACACCTGGGCGTTCGGGTGATTGGCACAACCAGTTCACCTGAAAAAGCCGCCCTGGCCAAATCCATGGGCTGTGACGAGGTTATCAACTACAGCAAGGAAAACGTGGCCGAGCGGGTGCGCGAACTGACCGACGGCAAGGGTGTGCCGGTGGTTTATGATGGTATCGGACAGGCCACGCTGGGAGCTTCGCTCGACAGTCTCAGCCCATTCGGACTGCTGGTAAGCTTCGGCTCGGCATCCGGGCCGGTGAAAAACTTCGACACCGGCCTGCTGGCAGCAAAAGGATCGCTTTACCTGACGCGCCCTACCCTGATGAACTATGTGGCATCCGATAAGGCACTGCAGGTCAATGTCGCTGATCTGTTTGAAATCGTAGGCTCCGGCGCCGTCACGATAGAGGTGAATCAGCGATATGCGTTGGCCGATGCCGCCAAAGCGCATCAGGATCTGGCAGGACGAACAACAACCGGATCAACCGTTTTGTTGCCGTAGCGACTGGTGGCCTGACCGGCCTTGCCTTCACAGCTTTTCAAGCCCGGATTGCGTCCAGAATAGGGCCCCAGAACGTTGGGCTGGACAGGAAGTCGTGGGTGCCGTCCACAATGAACTGAATCCCTATGCAGACCAGCAGAAAGCCCATGATCCGGCCGATGGCGTTCATGCCGGTTGGCCCCACAAAGCGGACCACCCGGGCAGAGGCGCGCAGCACCAGCCACGAGACCAGGGCCACCAGCCCAATGCCCACGACAATGGCCAGGTTCTCGCCCACTCCGTGAGCATCTGTTGCCATGCCGATGGTGACGGCAATGGAGCCGGGACCACTGAGCATGGGCATGGCCAGAGGGGTGAACGCTACGTCGTCCTTCCGCACGGCTTCCGTCCGTGACTCCTCGGACATTTCGCTCTCCGACCGGGAGTTCAGCATGCCAAAGCCGATGCGCGCCACGATCAATCCGCCGGCGATACGCAACCCCGGGATTGAAATGCCAAAAAAATTCATGATCAAAGTGCCCAACAGCAGGAACGTGATCAGAATGATGGCCATATAGACGCAGGCCAGAAACGCCTGCTGCCGGCGCCGGGCTTCACTGAAGCCCTCGGTGATGGTGAGGAATACCACCGCCGTACTGAACGGGTTGGCGATCGGGAGTATGCCGATAAATGTGACGACAGTAATGGTGACCCAGCTACCGATCATGTCATCGGTCTGCACGGCTGATGTGCGAAGCACCTTGCCACTGAACCCGATACCGAAGTCCCGGCGTTGGCTGTTATGATCCTTTGCGATTCTGAACTCAGTTTGTGCATGGTGCTCATGGTAAATTGTTTGCGTTTCATTGGACATCTCCTTGGGGTATTGTCCCTTTTGTTTGATGTCCTATAAACCTGGGTTAGCCCACTGGTGACCCTATCGATTAATGGACCGGAATATGAACTACAACTCCATGGGTATCAAGGCAACCATGCCGACAAACTCTACCGCTGCAACGATCTACCGCTTCTCATGACCGGCTTCGCCCGCCTGCACGCACTGCTGGTCGACGATGACGAATTGGCGCAGGTATGCCGCGACCTGCCCGAGTCTGCATGCCGTGCGCAGCCGCACAACTACGGTGTGCATGTCGCTTCGCTCAGTCTGACCCGGGTCGGTGAAGGCCTGGCCGACCCCAAGCTGGTACTCGCCTGGTTGCTTGACGCCATCGGCGCGCCGACTTGGGCCCTTGGTCTGCTGGTGCCGGTACGCGAGTCACTGGCGATGCTACCACAGCTGGTAATCTCGGCACGCATTCGACTGCTCCCCATTCGCAAGAACGTCTACGTGCTCGGTTGCGTCATCCAGGGGGCCGCCATTATTGGCTTTGGCCTGATGGGTTGGTTTGCACAAATGCTTTCCGGCACCCTTGCCGGCCTGATCTCGGTGGCACTGATCGCCATCTTCGCGCTGGGTCGCAGCCTGTGCTCAATCAGCCATAAGGACGTACTGGGCAAAACGGTAGATATTGGCCGGCGCGGCTCGGTCAGCGGCACTGCGGGCACCATCGCCGCCGCGGCGACCCTGCTGTTGGCAATCGGTTATTCAATCGGCCTGATCCCGCTGACGGTGCCGGTTGTTTCCGGCATGATCGCGCTCGGCGGCGTGTGTTGGCTGCTGGCTGCGTTTGTCTTTGGACTGATTCGTGAAGAGCCCGGTGCAACCACAGGCGGCATCGACGGGCTGGCTGCGGTAATTGCGCAATTGGGGCTGCTGCGTAGCGATCCACAACTCCGTCGTCTTATCGTGACGCGTACCTTGCTGCTGTCGACAGCATTGGCGCCACCGTTTTACATTGCACTGAGCGGTGACAGTGCCGCCAGTGGCCTCGGCACGCTGGGTTCGTTCATGATAGCTTCAGCGGCGGCGAGCCTGTCCAGCACTTATGTCTGGGGGCGGCTTTCCGATCGCTCAAGTCGGCAGGTTTTGATGATCGCAGCGACGATCGCCGCACTGACGAACACGACGGTTGCCTTCGTTGCTCTGGCCATGCCGGGCGTGCTGGATCAGGCGACCATACTGCCAGCACTGTTGTTTGTGCTTATGATCGCACACCAGGGTGTGCGGCTCGGGCGTTCGGTGCACGTGGTCGATATGGCAGACCACGACAACCGCGCCACCTATACGGCGCTCAGCAATTCGTTGGTCGGTCTGATCCTGCTCGCCGGCGGTGTCTTCGGCGTCATCGCACAGTGGCTCGGCATAGGCGCAGTGCTGGCGATTTTCTCGTTAATGGCGGCCCTGGCGATATTCGCGGCGGCGGGCCTGGACGATGTCCAGGCCGCTTAACTCACGATCAAGCTTATGCAGTGGCTTTTTGGACCGAGTCGCGACTCGCCACGCGCCTTTGCCACGCCTGCACATTCGCATATTTTGAGAGGTCGTAGTTCAACATCGGTGCCCAACTGCAGACGATGTAAAGATAGCAGTCCGCGACGGTAAACTGATCGCCCATCAGGAACGATTTTCCTTGCAGCTGCTTGTCAATGTAGTCAAAACGACCATTCAATTGGGCGGTGGTCATTTCTCGCATCGCGGCTGGCAGGTTTGGATTAAAGAAGCTGCCGATGGCCTTGTGCACTTCTGCACCAATGAACGCCAGCCACTCCTGCAACCGGTACCTCTCCATAGTGCCATTCGCTGGCGCAAGTCCGGCGTCTGGATACTGGTCGGCGATATACTGCAATACTGAAACATTCTCGGTCAGCAATGATCCGTCTTCCAACTCCAACACCGGCACGTAACCTTTGGGATTGATATCTTTCAGGTGGCGGCCGTCGGGCAGTTTCCGGTCCGACCGCAAATCCAGTTTGATGACCTCAAAAGTTGCACCCGCTTCAAGCAGTGCGATGTGAGAGGCAGACGAACAACTGCCGGGTGCGCTATACAGTTTCATGTAGATCTCCAATTTCCAAATGGCGGGGGGGGGAATGGCCGGGGTCAGACCCCAATGATTCCCAATGATTCTCAAAGTTAAAAGTTGGGGTCAGACACCCATGATTCAAGGATTGGGGTCAGAGTAAAAACTCAAGGTAAGGACGAATAACCGGAGCCCGCTCAAGAGTTTTTACTCTGACCCCAAACGCCTAGGAAACCATCTGCAAACCCACCGCACCACAGATGATGCACGTCAGAAACAGCAGGCGGGGAATGGTCATGGATTCCTTGAAAAAAAGGACACCCATCAGCACCGCACCGACGGCACCCAGCCCGGTCCAGATCGCATAAGCAATGGCCATGGGAAT
>CAZRTG010000222.1:4229-5332 GCA_964602895.1 uncultured Wenzhouxiangellaceae bacterium | reverse complement strand
CCGCGCATTGTCGGCCAGGCCTCGGAAGCACTTCGGGTGGTCTGGGCTGCCCCGCCGGCTGCCTCAGCGGAAATTGCGCCAGACACTTTCGATGTGGTGTCTACCGAACCGATCAACTTGCTTTTGAAGGAATTCAAATTTATCCCGCAGGTATCCATCGAGAACTGGCCCGAAGGCTGTGAGCCCATACCCCGGGATGAAGGTGGCTTCAAGCCGGAAAAGGTCGGCGAGTTTCTGCTCGATACATTTGATTGGGCCTCAACGGCCTATGGCGATATCAAGGATGCGGTGGTCAGTGCAGTGGCCTTTTTATTGCCTTTTGTTCCGGAGTCCGTCATTTCAGTGGCGCTGGATGCCGCTTTGGCCTCAGCAGGCCTGCCCCCCTCGATACCCAATATTGATCAGATGATTGATGGCGGCGCCGATTATCTGGCGGTACAAATGGCCGCACAGATTCCCATACCCGCAACCGGGCCGTTGGCAGAAATGGCCGCGGAAGAGGCCCGTAGTGAAATTCAAAAGCAATCCAAGGCCGCCTTGCTGGATACGGCCAAACGGCTGCGTGAGCAACAAAAAAACTCGTCCAGGTATTGCCGGGCTTACTACGCCAGCCCCTATTTCGAGATTACCGTCCGAAACGGCTCACAACAAAGCATTGATAACGTTACCGTGCGGTTGGAAGCTGACAGCAAGCTGTTTGAAACCATCCGCCTGCCCATCGACAGAATTGGAGCGGGTGAAACTTTAACCATTCCGGTGGCCTATCTGGACAAGGTCAACATCGAAGTGAAGCATCATTCGCAATTGCCTGGAAAAGACCTTGAAAAAGCCGAGGGTGAGTGGTGGGAAACCTTCATGGCAACACCGATGAGTTTCAGTGTCGGCCTGCCAACACGCCGCGATTGTTACGCTGACGGGAACTGCCTGATTTTGGGCTCAACTGCATTGCAAACCCCCAAACGGGTCTGGTTTCATGAGCCTGCTTACGCTGTAAAGAAATAATAGATTCCCAAGCTGCCCGCAAAATGTATCAACGCGGGTCAGTGCCTTTAGCCGTCATTTTGGTCCCGGATAGCGGCTACGCCACTTCCGGGATGACGGAG
>CAZRTG010000222.1:0-4129 GCA_964602895.1 uncultured Wenzhouxiangellaceae bacterium | reverse complement strand
TCCGGGACCGTATCCGGGACCGGAGTTGCTATACTTGAAACCAACCTATTGAAGTGAGTACCCGTCATGCATCCAATCAAAGCCCTGTTCGCCAGCCTGGCTTTACTGCCTCTACTGGCAGCCTGTGATAAAACCACTGAACCCGGCAGTACCACGGAACCCGCTGCTGAAGAGCGGGTGGTAACAGAATTTGCAGCAGAAGAAACCCCAGGCACCCTTCTACTACAGGAATGGACCGGCCCTTATGGTGGCGTACCGGCTTTTGATGCACTGAATCTGGCTGACCTCGAACCTGCCATGGACGCGGCCATGGCCAGCAGCCTGGCAGCGCTGGATGTGATTGCGCAACAAAGCGCTGCAGCAACCTTTGAAAACACCATCGTTGCCATGGAAGCGGCCAGCCCGGAGCTGGATCGTGTAGAGCCCATCTATGGGATCTGGAGTTCCAACCTCTCGACTCCGGAATTCCGCGAAATTCAACAAAAATTGGCCCCAAAGATTTCCAATTACTATTCTGCAGTGCGCGCAAATAGTGCCTTGTTCAATCGCATCAAGGCCGTTTATGAGGGCGATGAATTCAAAACCCTGCGGCCCGACCAACAGCGTTTGGTGTGGCTGGTTTACGACAGCTTTGCCAGCAATGGCGCCACCCTGGAAGGTGAAGCTAAGGAACGCTATGCCGCCATCAACCAAGAACTGGCTGAACTGCAAACCCGCTTTGCCAACAATGTGCTGGTGGATGAAGAAGGTTATGTGACCTGGCTCGAAGAAGACCAGCTCAGTGGCTTGCCGGACTCTGTAGTGACCGCAGCTGCTCAGGCCGCCAACGACCTGGGCCAGCCCGGCAAGTGGGCCATCAAGAATACCCGTTCGTCGATGGACCCGTTTCTGACTTATGCCAATAACCGCGAGCTGCGCGAAGCCGTTTGGCGCAATTATTACAGTCGCGGCAACAATGGGGGCGAGCACGACAACAATGCCCTGATCACTGAAATCCTCAAGCTGCGCGACGAGCGCGCCAAATTACTGGGTTATAACAATTTCGCGGCCTGGCAGATACAGAATCGCATGGCCAAAACACCCGAAGCTGCCATGGACCTGATGTTGGCGGTATGGCCTGCTGCCATTGCCCGGGTGGATGAGGAAGTGGCTGATATGCAGGCTGTGGCCGATGCCGAAGGTGCCGATATCACCATTGCGCCCTGGGATTACCGTTATTACGCTGAAAAAGTCCGCAAAGCCAAATACGATCTTGACTCGGATGAAGTGAAACAATACCTGCAGCTGGACAAGCTGCGCGAGGCCATGTTCTTTGTGGCCGGCGAGATTTTCAACTTCAACTTCAACTTCAGCCCGGTTGCTGAAGGCTCTGTTCCGGTGTTTCATCCCGATGTGAAAGTCTGGGAAGTCACGGATCGCGACAGTGGCGCATTGGTTGGCTTGTGGTATCTGGATCCGTTCGCCCGTGCGGGCAAACGTTCCGGGGCCTGGGCTACCTCCTATCGCAGTCATTCAACCTATAAGGGCAAGCAAACCGTATTGGCTTCAAACAACTCGAACTTCAGCAAGGGCAAGCCCGGTGAACCGGTGCTGATTTCCTGGGACGATGCGCGGACCTATTTCCACGAGTTCGGTCATGCGCTGCACGCGCTGTCTGCCAATGTAGAATATCCAACACTCAATAGTGGTGTACGCGATTACACCGAATTCCAGTCGCAGTTACTGGAACGCTGGATTACCACCGATAAAGTGATCGACCAGTTCCTGGTGCATTATCAAACCGGCGAACCCATACCTGCCGAGCTGGTGGCCAAGATCAAAAAGGCCGCGACTTTTAACCAGGGCTTCGATACCACGGAGTATCTGGCTTCTGCCCTGA
Organism: uncultured Wenzhouxiangellaceae bacterium; assembly: GCA_964602895.1. GTDB lineage: Bacteria > Pseudomonadota > Gammaproteobacteria > Xanthomonadales > SZUA-36 > JAWXBM01. Next base: position 2,250 of record CAZRTG010000222.1, on the reverse strand, counting down.
TGGATATGAAGTACCACACCACCGACCCGGAGGGTATAGACCCACAGCCGTTTGAGCGCGACACCCTGGCTGCGCTTGACATGCCTGAAGAGCTGGTGATGCGTCATCGCAGCACGCAATTTGCACATATCTTCTCCGGCGAAAGCTATGCTGCGGGTTATTACGGTTATTTGTGGGCCGACGTTCTGGCTGCCGATGCCGCTGAAGCATTTGCCGAGGCGCCCGGTGGTTTTTACGATGAGCAGGTGGGGCAGAAACTGGTGGACTATCTGTTCTCGGTGCGCAACGCCATGGACCCGGCCGAGGCCTATCGCGCTTTCCGCGGACGCGATGCCGGAATCGACGCCCTGCTGCGTGCCCGGGGTTTCGCCGATCCTCTGTAGGAGGCAGCCGTGCTGCCGACTGTTGCTGCAAATCGCGAGCATGGCTCGCTCCCACAGCACGGCTCGCTCCCACAGCACGGCTCGCTCCCACAGCATGACTCGCTTCTACAACAATCAGCTGGTCAGCTTCGGGTCTGCCATCACCTGCTTGAAAGCCGCCACCTGTTCCGGTGTGGCGTCCTTCTGGTATTCGGCTTTCCATTGCTCGTAAGTCATGCCGTAAACCTGTTCTCTGGCCTCATCCATGGACACATCCAGACCACGCTCTTTGGCCGCGGCCGCATACCATTTGCTGAGACAGTTACGACAGAAACCGGCCAGGTTCATCAACTCAATATTCTGCACATCGTTGCGCTTGATCAGATGCGCAACCAGCGCGCGAAAAGCTGCCGCTTCAAGTTCGGTTTGGGTTTGTTTATCTAAATCGGTCATTGCATTTCCAGTTTTTCTGCTCGCTCCATTGCCATCATAGAACCATTTAGATTCACGTGGGCCTTTACAACAACAAGCCCGCAAAACAGGCACTGGTTAATGTGGCAACGCCACCCGCGATCAGCGACTTCATGCCAAACCGCAGGACTTCATCGCGCCGCTCCGGGACCATGGTGATCAAGCCGGTCACCATGATGCCAAGGCTGATGAAATTTGCAAAACCACATAAAGCATAGGTGACAATGGTTCGGCTGCGCTGATCCATGGCGTCCATGGGAATTTCACCCAGACGCACATAGGCAATGAATTCGGTCAACACCGGCTTGGTGCCCAGCAACTCACCGGTGATCAATGCGTCTTTCCAGGGTATGCCAATCAACCAGGCCACCGGGGCCAACAAATAGCCCAGTAAGCGTTCCAGCGTGATGGGCCGGCCAAACAAATCCGGCAAAAGACCCAAAACCGCGTTGAACAGATAAACCAGCGCGACGATCACGATCACCATGGCGACGATGTTGATCACGATCTGCAGGCCCAGCTGGGTGCTCGAAGTGATCACGTCCATCACGCTGTTGCCGCCTCTATCGATCTTGCCGTCGCGCGCTGTTACAGCGCTGGTATTGGGCATCAACAGGTGGCTGATATAAATCACCCCCGGCAAGGTGATTAGCGAAGCACTGAGCAGATGGCCTACGGCATTGGGCATGACGCTACTGATCACCGCCGCTTCAATCGCCATCATGGAACCGGCAATGGTGGCCATACCCGCCACCATCACGGAGAACAATTCCGCGCTGCTGAGTTTGGCCAGATAAGGACGGATCAGCAACGGCGCTTCCACCATGCCCAGGAAGGCATTGGCAGCAATGGCAAAGCCGGGAGCACCACCAATTTTCAGGGTTTTTTCCAGCAACAAAGACATCAGGCGCAGGATCCACGGCAGAATACCAAAATAGATCAACAAGCCGGACAACACGCTGAGCACAATGATCAGGGGCAGGGTTTGGAACGCCAGCACCAGGCCGGCGGCTTCGTTGGTGACGGTGAAGGGTGTGTTGGCTCCACCGATATAGCCAAAAATAAAAGAAGTGCCCGCGTGCGTGGCTTCCTGCAGCGCGACAATACCTTCATTCAGTACCCAGAATAGGTGTTGTGAGCCGGGTAACTTCAACAACATAAGGGCGAGCACCAGTTGCAGCACCAGACTGCGCACCACCAATGAGGGGCTGATGGCGGTGCGGTTATTGCTGAATGCCACGCACGCCAGGATGATGACCATCAGGCCAAGAATGCCTTGTAGGTTTTGCATAGCCGGTTTAGCTCTGAACAGATGCAGCAGGCAGTATAAACGAAGTCTGCCAGCCGGCTGTGGGCGAGCCTTGCTGTGGGAGCGAGCCATGCTGTGGGAGCGAGCCATGCTGTGGGAGCGAGCCAT
>CAZRTG010000221.1:0-5351 GCA_964602895.1 uncultured Wenzhouxiangellaceae bacterium | reverse complement strand
CCATCATCTTCCAGCCGCACCCATTCATGGGACTCGCGATAACGTAAATCGGAAGGCACATCACTCATAGTCTGAATCCCTCTTGAAATTGTTGTTTGGGTGATTGTCGGGGCATTCTAGCCTGTGCTTGCAGGCTTTACAAAATCCCCTTGCAAGCCTGCCCGTTGCGTACGAATGGTGGCTTTACAATCCGTGCCGGCAACTGCTTGCCACGTATCTCAACGGTACATTCGGCAGCACTGCCAAGGGGGATGCGCGCAAAAGCGATGGCCCGCTCCAGTGTGGGTGAAAAGCCGCCGCTGGTGACGATACCGCTACCCTCTGCCGTGGTCACAGTTTGCCCCTGGCGCAAGATGCCTTTGCCTTCAAGCACCAGACCCACCAAGCGGGCCTTTAAACCGGCATCTTTTTGCGCCTGCAATGCCGGGCGGCCAATAAAATTACGCCCGTCCTTCATGGCCACCGTCCAGCCCAATCCGGCTTCCAGCGGGCTGACGGTTTCATCCATCTCATGGCCGTACAGATTCAGTCCGGCTTCCAGCCGCAGCGTATCACGTGCACCCAATCCGCATGGCTTGACGCCTGCATCCAGCAATTTCTGCCAAAGTCCGGCTGCCTCATGCGCTGGCAAGCTGATTTCAAAACCATCCTCTCCGGTATAGCCGGTGCGAGCCACCAGCCATTCGCCCGATTCGGTGGTAAAAAATGCCGCCAGATCAGCGGCAGCTGCAGACAGGCCTGCCGGCATCACAGCCAAGGCCTTTTCTCGCGCTGCAGGTCCCTGTACCGCAATCATGGCCAACTGAGGCTGCTCCAGCACTTCGATAGAAAAGCCCTGAGCCTGGCGTTGCAACCAGGCCATATCCTTGTCGCGGGTGCCCGCATTGACAACCAGCCGGAATCGGTCTTCTTCGAAGAAATAAACAATCAGATCGTCGATTACCCCGCCGTCCTCATTCAGCATGCAGCTGTACAAAGCCTTGCCGGGCTCAACCAGGCGGCTGATGTCGTTGGCCAGCAGGCGTGCAAGATACGGCCGCACATTGGCGCCCAATACATCCACAACCGTCATGTGCGAGACGTCAAACATCCCGGCGTCGCGCCGAACCTGGTGGTGTTCTTCAATTTGCGAGCCATAATGGATGGGCATTTCCCAGCCGGAAAAATCCACCATACGGCCACCGACGGCCAGGTGAGCATCATAAAGGGGTGTGCGTTGCATTTTTCTTACTCCCGACCAACAGGTCTTCAGGAATCGCTCACTATAGCGGGACGCCCGGAAACTTCAATCGCCAGTAAACAGCGGATGGCTGCGATGGGCTGTTTCTGTTTTTACTTACCGGTGTAAAGCTGATATACAATTCCGCAGACCTATCGCATCAACCATCAGGAGTTTCCCATGTTTCGAGTTTTAATCTGTTTACTCAGCGCATTGCTGCTGTCCATCTGTCTCACCACCACGGCTATGGCCGACGAAGTCGTTCATCCCATTAAGATGAGCAAAGAACAAATTGCCGGCAAGCTGTTCGAGGATTTTGAACCCTTGGTACAGGAACATAATGGCAACACCACCCACGATGTAGAAATGTTCCTCAGCCCCAAAAAAGAATTTGATGCAGGCATGTATCGTTCGGGTAAAGTACGTGCCGAAATCAAGGAACCCTACGGTGTTCATGAGTACATGCATTTTATTGAAGGTGGTGTCACGTTGACTTCAAGTGATGGTACGATCACCGAAATCCATGCGGGTGACTCGGTTATTGTTCCGGCTGATTTCACCGGTGTGTGGGATACCGATGGCTACACCAAAATTTACGTGATCTACTCGCCTGATGGTCCGATTGAATAACCGAAACTGTTTGTAGCGAATAATAATAACGAGAAAATCAGGCTTCTATGGAATTTGGCATTTACGGATTGATCCCGACGACTGTCGTGATCGTGCTGGCACTATGGACCCACCGCACCATTGAATGCCTGTTGGCCGGCGTTATCGTCGGCCTGTTCATGATTGCTCCAACCCAGCCACTGGCCTTGATGGCCGAAATTTCGCTGGAAGTGATGATGAACGAAACCGTCGGCTGGGTGATCCTGGTCTGCGGCTTTATGGGCAGCCTGATTGCTCTTTTTATCCGGACCGGAGCGGTTTCTGCATTCACCGAAAGCGTGATCACGCGGGTGCACACCAAGAAAGGCGGCCTGTTTACTGCCTGGGTGCTGGGCCTGTTCCTGTTTGTAGACGACTACCTCAACTCCATCGCCGTTGGCGCAGCCATGCGCAAAGTCACCGATTCTTTTGGCACCTCGCGCGAAATGCTGGCTTACGTGGTGGATTCCACCGCGGCCCCGGTAAGCGTGGTCATCCCCATCTCCACCTGGGCGGTATTCTTCGGTGCGCTCTTGGTGGAAAACGGTGTGGCACCTGAAGGCCAGGGCGTGAAGTTTTACATCACTGCCATTCCCTATATGTTTTATGCCTGGATCGCGATTGCCATCGTGCCATTGGTTATCGCCGGATGGATCCCGGCTATAGGCCCCATGCGCAAGGCCGAAAAGCGGGCTGCCACCGGCATCACCGTGCCACCGGGTGCAGAACACATCGAAGCCGCCAACCAATCCATCCTGCCCAAGGAAGGCGTGCGCAGCAGCAGTATGGAATTCATCCTGCCCATGGCTTTGTTGGCAGTATCTACCTGGTATTTTGACTACGACTTCCTGATGGGTATCTACCTCACACTGGCGGTGTATATCCTGATGATCGTGATTCGCCGTACTTTAACGGTGGATGAAACCTATGCCGCAGTACTCGACGGTTTCAAATCCATGCTTGAACCCCTGGCCGCTTTGGTCGCCGCGTATTTGCTGGATGCCATCAATGGCCGCATGGGTTTGTCCGAGTATGTAATCGAAGTGCTGGCTCCGCACATGACGGGCGATATGCTGCCAGTGACGATTTTCCTGACCATGGGCGCATTGTCTTTTGCCACCGGTTCGAACTGGGGCGTGTTCATCATCGTGCTGCCGATTGTGGTAACCCTGGCCAACGCCCTGGATGCCGATATGGCCGTAGTGATTGGCGCAACGCTTTCCGCCTCAACCTTCGGCAGCCATGCCTGCTTCTACACCGACGCCACCGTACTCACCGCACAAGCCTGCGGCACCACACCTTTCCAGCACGCCATAACGCAACTCCCCTACGCACTGATCGCCGCCGCGCTGGCCACAGTGGGGTATTTGCTGCTTATCATTTAGGGCTTCGCTGATCGATCGGTCTTTATCGTCATCCGAAATACTACGATCGTCATCCCGGCCCCCGAGCCGAACGTCATCCCGGCCCCCGAGCCGGACGTCATCCCGGACAGCGCGTAGCGCGTGATCCGGGATCCACTACCCACAGAACCTCCCTGATAGGCCTATCCAAGACAATCCCACACCAACCCCCCTACGCACGAACACCTACCGCAGCTATACTCAAATGGCGTAGCTTTAAAACAACTTGCGTTTTGTCTAGCCTTCGTTGTTTATACCTTTTCAGCCCTTTAACACGAATATGTAATGTTAACGAACCAGCTTATGAAATTTAACCTGCTGATTTACAAGGAAAACCCAAGATTGAACATGCAAACCCAAGCTCCAAAAGGCCTTAACATCACATGTTCTGTAAAATTGTAGTTAGCCCCAAAATTGCACCAATAAAAAGGCAAAACCTCTTATAATCCTTTATAATTCAGTTACCTAGACCGAAAAAGGAAGAGGTTTTGCCTGTGACAAACTGTACCCAAGAATCATTTCAATTTCCAGTCTGTAAACGACGCAAGATTGAAGTCAATTTTCAAGGCGGTGACATTACCTCCGATGGCGGCGTGCTGCTGTTACGCCAGATCGACCGCCAGTTGGGCCTGAGTGAAGCAGTCGCCTGCGTGCTGGATGATTCACGACGCCAGGCCAGTTGTGAACATGCGGGTTTGAGTCTGCTACGGCAACGGGTCTATGCACTGGCCTTAGGCTATGAAGATCTCAATGACCACCATACGCTGCGCCGCGATGTGGCGATCCAAACTGCGGTTGATTGCGACCAGGTACTGGCCAGCAGTTCGACTCTGTGCCGCTGGGAGAACCGGGCCAACCGACAAGCCGCGGGCCGCATCCACGAAGTGATCATCGAGCAGTTCATCGCCTCTTATCAAAAGGCACCCAAGAAATTGATCCTGGACTTTGATACCACCGATGATGCTGTACACGGCAAACAGGAAGGCCGCTTCTTCCACGGTTACTACGATCACTACTGCTTTTTGCCACTGTATGTGTTCTGCCGTAATCAGTTGCTGGTCAGTTACCTGCGCCCGAGCAAGATCGATGGTGCCAAGCATGCTTGGGCGATTCTGGCATTGCTGGTTAAGCGGTTGCGCCAGACTTGGCCCAAAGTGAAGATCATCTTCCGCGGCGACTCAGGTTTTTGCCGCTGGCGCATGTTGTCGTGGTGTGAGCGTAACCATGTGGGTTATATCGTCGGTATCGCCAAAAACAAGCGCCTCAATGCTCTTACAGCATCGCTGCAGCGTGATGCCGAGGCCTGTTTTGCTGACACCGGCAGTAAGGTACGTTGGTTTACTGATCTGCACTATGCTGCCGGCAGTTGGAAGCAGGCACGCCGGGTAATTGCCAAGATTGAACACACGGATAAGGGCCGTAACCCACGCTATGTGGTGACCAACCTGACCGGTGACGGAAAAGCACTCTACGATAAACTCTATTGTGCCCGCGGTGAGATGGAAAACCGCATCAAGGAACAGCAGTTGGATTTGTTCGCCGACCGCACCAGTTGTCATCACTGGTGGCCCAACCAGTTCCGGCTGTTGTTATCGTCACTAGCCTATATGCTGCTGGAAGCCATCCGACGACTGGCCTTGTCAGGTACTGAATTGGCCAAGGCTTATGTTGGCACCCTACGGCTGAAACTCCTCAAGATCGGAGCGGTGATCTTGCGCAATACCCGGCGTATCCGCTTCCTGCTATCGAGTGCCTATCCACACCAGCAGTTGTTCTTTTACGTTGCCGCCAAACTCGCACCAGGATAATCCAGCCAATGACGGATGAAAAGGCACGTTGAAACAGACGTGATGGACAGCTATGCCTGAACGATGGAAATGGGCCTCAAGCAGAGGCAAAAACCCTGCACACGTCAGAAAAATCACTTGGAAACGATCGGAATAATGTCTGACTTACCCCATCGATTGTTTTGAGCAGACAAAACTGGAAAAAATAGCCATATCAAGGTTGCTCATGCAACATTGCGGTTAGGCCTCACAGGTAACATCGATGGCTGTCAATCAAACGCACGGTAATTTCAA
>CAZRTG010000220.1:0-5419 GCA_964602895.1 uncultured Wenzhouxiangellaceae bacterium | reverse complement strand
TCTAGGTCAAAAATGTGGCTCTAAGAATCTTTTTGTGGCGCTTGAGACGGCCAAAGGTTAATTGTATCAATGAGATAAGTTGGTCCGACCCCGAATTTATCTCTTTCAAAATAGGCTTGGCCGTGAAAATATGAAGTTGGTATACGGTTGCTTGTTGGCCAGCCTCAATCTGCAATCCTTGGCGAAATATTTGTAGCCCAAAAATGACAAAGCCCCCAAATGGGGGCTTAGACTCAGCTCCGACTGGCTTGTCATCACCATCAGTCGGAACCGGCTGTACGGGACGGACCTTGGTACAGTCTCGAAAGCCCGATGCAGTAGCAGAGCGGGAACGACGTTATACTAACACAAGTACTGTTATTTTGGAGTACACAGGTTTTGTTTTTTTGAGACAAACGACTCTACTATCAATTGGGGCCAAGACCAACGTAATTAACTGATTGGTACGAGACATCGAAACCAACGCTAACCTCAGTTTGATACCTGCCATTCAAGTGCGGCGCATCAGCCAGTTCGGCACACCCAGCACGGTGAGCTCGGCCACGGTTTGGAAGCCAAAACCTTCATAGAAAGCCACATTGACCAGTCGGTCGGTTTCCAGATACGAGACTGCGCCTGACTCATTTGTATGGGAGAGACACGCCGCCAGCATGCGACTGCCTACTTTGCGCCTCTGCCAGGGTGGATCGACTGCCATCGGGCCCAGGTGCCAGTGCGGCTCGCGCAGATCATTGTGGGCCCAGGCACTTAACCAGTGACGTAGACGAAACAGCCCTATCGGGCTATTACTGGCCAGCAAGGAAGGCAGCAAACGGAGCGTCTCCAGGCGATTGGGCAGGCAATGCCCGGGTGACAGCAGGCCACACACAGCGATCAGATTTTCACCTTTATGCGCTCCCAGAAGCAGACCCTTGCGTTGTGCATAAGGCAGCAGGCCGGAAAAGAAACGCTGTAACCGCCGCAGTCGTCGCTGCGGGTCGGGGCCGAAAACACGCACATGCAACGGGTTGTCGCGCATGCTACGGGCGCAGACCCGGGCAGCGCTGTCGAGATGCTGCTTACGCAATACAGCGATGTCGAAACGGAACTCCCCAGTATTTGCGGACGAACCCTCTCCAAACCATTGATCTGACCTATCAACAAAATGTGTTTCTGTGTTTTGCATTAAGTAAACCTACCCTGAATATACGGGTTATCACGGATATCCAGGCCTGTGCCTTTTCAGCTAACATCCTGAGGACTACGCTTCAGATGTGCCGCATCGATCGAAGTTGTGCGTTGGCACAGTAGCGATACCCGTTTCCTGAATCTACTACCAAAGGTGCCATGACTATGCCTGAAAATTACCTGACACAAGAACAGATCAAACAATTCGCTCAGCGAATTGAAGCGCGCAAGAGCCTGTTGGTGGAGGATATCCGGCGGGTACTTGCACGCACCAGTAAGGAGCATTTTGTTGACCTTATTGGCGGTTCAGGTGATGCCGCTGACGTGGCGGCAGCATCGTTGATTCGCGACGTCACTGAGGCCGAGGTCATCCGTGACATTGGCGAGGTGCGCGATATCGCTGCGGCGCAGGAGCGGATCGCAGCCGGGACATACGGCCTGTGCACTGACTGCGGGGAGCCCACCCGCTACAAACGGCTGGATGCGTATCCGACAGCCAAGCGCTGCTTCGAATGCCAGGTGCGTCGTGAGAAACTGCAGGCACCCTCACCCTACACGGGCCGGTGAGCAGCTTAATGGCCAGTAATATGCACACTAACGGCAGAGCTGTCATTACAACAGAGAAGCTACCGATAAAGCTGTGGCTGGAAGAGAACCAGATGGATGAGGGCGCGCTGGAGCAGGCGCGAAACCTTGCGAATCTTCCTTTTGCCTTCAAACACATCGCCATCATGCCCGACACCCATCAGGGATACGGTATGCCCATCGGTGCCATCCTGGCCACCAAGGGCGTCATCGTACCCAACGCCGTCGGTGTGGATATCGGCTGTGGCATGTGTTCATTACGGACCAATCTGACGGATATCGAGACTGATGACCTGAAAACCATCCTGGGCATCATCCGCGATACGGTTCCGGTGGGCTTCAACCACCACGAAACGCAGCAAGATGAGGTGTGGATGCCTGAGAGAAAAGGCGACTTGCCCATCGTCAACCAAGAGTACCAAAGCGGTCTGTACCAGATTGGCACCTTGGGTGGCGGCAACCACTTTATCGAAATACAGAAAGGATCGGATGGCTATATCTGGATCATGATCCACTCCGGCTCCCGCAACGTCGGTTACACGGTGGCCAACCACTACAACGATCTGGCAATCGAGATGAATAAGGAAGCCGGTGAAGATGTGTCTCAGGATCTGGCCTATATCCCGGAGTCCTCCGAGTACTATGAACTGTATCGAAATGAAATGAACTACTGTCTCGAATTCGCCCTGGCCAACAGAAAGCTGATGATGGAGCGGGTAAAGACGGCGTTCAGGAAGGTGGTGCCTGAAGTCGAATTTGCGGATTTCATCAATAAGCCGCACAACTTCGCCGCCGAGGAGGAACACTTTGGCGAGACGGTTATGGTGCATCGAAAAGGTGCAACGCGAGCCCGCAAAGGAGAGTGGGGCATGATCCCGGGCTCCCAGGGCACGGGGTCTTTCCTGGTGACAGGCAAAGGCGAGCCACAGTCCTTCGAATCGTGTGCACATGGCGCCGGCAGAATCATGAGCCGGGCCAAAGCCCGCAAGACCTTAAACCTGAAGGAAGAGATAAAATCCCTCAAGGATCGTGGCATCTTGCACGGCATCCGCCATCGCAAAGACCTGGATGAGGCGCCGGGGTCCTACAAAGATATCGATGAAGTCATGAGAAATCAGACTGACCTGGTCGAAGTACAAATTGAATTACAGCCCCTAGCCGTCGTCAAGGGATAAGTCCGATATGAACAAACCTTTGGATTCGAAGTGGATGGCGGAGACACACATCGTGGAGAATATGCCGCCGCCTCTTGAGACCTACAATCTTTACACCGGCGATATTGCACTGACCGAAGCGACAAGCCGTGAAGGTGCCGCTTGGGCAGAGCAGGATCTTACGGATTTTGGAGCCTTTGCCGGTCTGCCGGAAAACATTGCACTGGGTTTCGAGGCAAACGAGAATCGACCGCAGTTCCATAGTCACAACGCGCAGGGTGAGCGAATCGATGAGGTTCGATACCATCCTGCCTATCATCGACTGATGCAGGTTTCGATCGAGCACGGGCTGCATTCATCGCACTGGACCAACCCTGGCCCCGGAGCGCACGTGGCGCGTGCTGCGAAATTCTATATGCAAAGCCAGGTTGATGCAGGCCACGGCTGTCCCATTACGATGACCTCTGCAGCCATTCCTGCGCTACAACACGAACCGGCGCTGTTCGAACAATGGGCACCGAAGATCATGGCCCGGAGTTACGATCCGCGAAACTGCCGTTATTTGGACAAGACCGGCTTAACCATCGGCATGGCGATGACAGAAAAACAGGGCGGTTCCGATGTGCGCCGCAACAGCACCACTGCCCATCCGGTTGGCCGAAGTGGCTCCGGAGAGGCGTATGAATTGATGGGCCACAAATACTTCGTATCCGCACCCATGAGCGATGCCTTTCTGGTGCTGGCCCAGTTGCCCGGAGGGCTGACGTGTTTTCTTTTGCCGCGTTGGCGACCGGACGGAAGCAGGAACGCGTTTCACATCCAGCGCCTGAAAGACAAGATGGGCAATGTGTCAAATGCATCCAGCGAGGTGGAACTCAGGGGTGCTTTGGCATGGATGGTGGGCGACGAAGGGCGCGGTGTCCGGAACATCATCGACATGGTTGCGATGACGCGCTTCGATTGCATGATCGGGTCGACAGCCGGTATGCGGCAGGCGGTTGCTCAAGCCGGCCACTGGTGCGAGTATCGTGAGGCTTTCGGTGCGCGACTGTCCGATCAGCCCCTGATGCAGAATGTACTCGCGGACCTGGCTATCGAACAGGAGGCAGCGCTCGCCATGACGATGCGTGTTGCCCGCGCACTGGACAGTCGCAATGACGAGGCAGAGAGTCTTTTTCTGCGTATTGGAACGTCTGTTGGCAAGTACTGGATCTGCAAACGCACACCGGAACATGCTTATGAGGCCATGGAATGCATTGGTGGCAGTGGTGTGATGGAAGAGCGCATTATGGCCCGCCTGTTTCGTGAGTCACCGGTTAACGCGATCTGGGAGGGCAGCGGTAATATTCAATGTCTCGATATGTTAAGGGCAATGAACCGTGAAGCCGGATCGCTGGATGCCTTTCTTGCCGAAGTGGAGCAGGGTCGCGGCGGCGACAGCCGTCTCGATCGTTTCCTCGATGCACTGCCTGGCGAATTCGGAGATACACACACCATCGAATACAGAGCACGTCGTGTGGTTGAAAAGATGGCATTGGCGCTGCAAGGGTCGTTACTGGTGCGGTTTGCAGACAAAGCAGTGGCCGATGCTTTTTGTGCATCCCGACTCACCAATGACAGTTCTGGTTGGCTATACGGAACTTTGCCAACCGGGATTGACTGTAAAGCAATCATTACGCGGGCTTTGCCGCATGCTTAGGTGCGCCTCCCTCAGGCGGACTTTGCCATTCCCGTGGATCAATCCGGTAATAAGACTTCAGCACCGCAAACAACTCCTGATGATGCTCGGCCATCTGGGTGGGTTTTTCAAAAAAGGTTTCTGTGGCCACGGCAAAGAACTCGGCCGGGTTGGTCGCGCCGTACTGATCCATCAGCGAAGGCCTGCCTTGCCGCACATCGTCCTGTAGTTCATTGAATTCTTCCGACAATGCGGCAGCCCAACTGCGGTAACTGGAAGCGCCCGCCAGCAAGGGTGCACCGTTGGTGCTGCCGGTTTCGCTGTCCAGTTGATGGGCGAATTCATGCAGCACCACATTTCGGCCATCATAGAAATTCCGTGCACCGTGCAGTACCGAATCCCAGGACAGAATCACTTTGCCGTTTTGCCATGACTCGCCCAGCAAATCACGTGACTGGCTTTGTATCACGCCCGCGTCATCGAAACTTTCGTGTCTTGCAATGAATGCAGTCGGATAGACGATGATGTAACGCAAGGAGGGATAAACATGGGAATTGCGGTTCAGGATCAGCATGCAGGCTTCAGCCGCGATGGTGACGCGGACTTCGTCGGTGATTTCCAAACCACCGGCACCCGTGAAATGCTTCTGGTGAAGGAATTGCTTGATCAGTTTGCGCAGTTGCAGCCTGAGTGGCATGGGCAGATTTTTATACACCTGGATGTTGTGTTCCAGGATATCCACCCACTGCTGCGGAAACGGTGCATTGATGGCACGCTTCAGCCGCCAGTGGGGTATCCACAGGGCCAGAGCGATAGCAACAATAACCATCAACAG
>CAZRTG010000219.1:0-5482 GCA_964602895.1 uncultured Wenzhouxiangellaceae bacterium | reverse complement strand
CAAGCAGCGGCTGGAAGCGGCACTGCTGTGAGGGGACACAAGGAGAGCGCATGGCGTCGGTGGATTTCAAGCCGGCGGAAGCTCGGATCGACTTCATGGTGGACTGCACCGCGAAGCGCATGACCTGTCCCGCGTGCGGGGCTGAGGATCAGCCAGTACACGATCGGCTGGCACGCACGTGGCGACACCTGAACTTCTTCCAGTTCAAGGCCTTCATCCACGCCCAGATACCGCGAGTGGCCTGTACGAAGTGCGGCAGGACGCACCAGGTGGAGGCGCCCTGGGCGCGCCAGGGTTCGGGGTTCACGATGCTGATGGAGGCCCTCGTCGTGGCGTTGTGCCGGGAGATGCCGATGGCTGCGGTGGCACGCCTGCTGGGGATATCGGGCGATCGGGTCGCTCGCGTGCTCGACTTCCACGTCGAAGCGGCACGGGCCAGGGAGACCCACGCGCCGGTGAGGCAGGTGGGGGTGGACGAGCGCAGCGTACGACGGGGGCAGCGCTACGTGACGCTGTTCCATGATGCGAACGAGCGACGCGTGCTGTTTGGCGTCTCCGGGCGCAAGGCGGACACCTTTGCTGCCTTTGCAGCGGATCTCAGGGCGCATGACGGTGATCCGGGGGCAATCGAGACGGTCAGCATGGACATGTCCAAGGCCTACCAGGCCGGTGCCCGTCAGTACTGCCCGAACGCCACGCTGTGCTTTGACCCGTTTCACGTGGTCGCCCTGGCACACGATGCACTGGAGCAGGTTCGGCGGGCCGAGACGCGTTACCAGCCCGAGCTCAAGGGCAGCCGCTGGGCGCTGCTGAAGGACGCCAGTAACTGGAACCTCAAGCAGATCACCTTGATGCATACCCTGCAGCGCTCCACCCTCAAGACCGCACGCGCGTGGCGACTGAAGGAAGCCCTGCGCACCGTGTTTGCCAAGGCTCGCGGACCCGAACAGGCCGCCACCGAGCTCAAGGCGTGGATCAGCTGGGCACGCCGCTCGCGTCTGGCGCCGTTCAAGCGCCTGGGTCAAACCCTGCGTGATCATCTTGCCGGCATCCTCGAACACTTCCGCACGGGCCTATCCAACGGCTTCATCGAGGCGATGAACGGCCTGCTCGCCGCGGCCATAGCACGCGCCCGAGGTTATGCCACCGACCGGCGCCTGATCACCATGGCTTACCTCATCGGCGGCAAGCTCAAGCATCTTCCCGCCAACCCATGGATCACCCCCGCTCGTGCGGCTCAATGATGCAATTCCACAGAGAACGCGAGAGAGCCGGTAGATGGCGTTGCCGGCGCAGGGGCGCCGCGCGGCCGGTAGTCTTCTGATAAGGCAGGGATTTCACCGAATATCGGGTGATGCAGCGTTTTTTTCCCGTAGATTTGTGTCCAAATCTGCGTATGCATTCTGCGCAGCTTGAAGTCCACCGGGCGAATTGCGCAGCACACCGCCAGCAAGGTATCGGAATTTCTTGACGATTTGCTCTATTCTGGTTTTTCCGAAAACAGTTCTGTTTGAATCGGGTAGTCACGGCCTGATTCGGCAGTTGTCGATAGAGTTATATGCAAACTCTCACCACGGCGGATTTCAATGCCGTCGCCAGCTCGATTACAAATCCATCACTTCGACAAAAACGTCCGTTGGCCACCGGTTGGTCGAGTTGCTGATATTCGCATAGGCTATTTTGCCGGCCATGTCCCGCAGCTGTTGATCGACATTCTGATTGAAGTTAAACCATACGTGGGCAGATCGTTCAAAACGTAACTGCCAGTACCCCATTCCTTGATCCAGTCTGATTTCAATAGTTTTCCCGTCTGTAAATCTAATGGTCAGCTTGCGGTGGTGCGGAATATCTCGATTTGAATCTACAGAGCGGATTTCCACCGGATGCTGACCGAGCATCGCGCTTATCCAACGTTCCGCAAAAGTTTCGAAATCGTGTCGATCTGTCCAGTCGTGAAAAATTTTTTGTCCGCATGGATTACCCGATTTGTAGAGAGTATTGATTGCTACTTTTGCGTCCGGCTCCAGGCGTTCTCTGAAAAAATGTAGCAACATCCCCAGGTTGGAAATTGCAGGTGGATTTTGAATGTACCGATCCGAGTAAGTTATTTCACAAATCCGTCCTTTATTGATCAGACTCTCCGCTGCATCGATCTTTGTTGCCATCAGACCCCAAAAACGTTGTCCAAATTCTTTCCAAGGACCATTCATTTCATCTTTTACCGAAATACCAGCAGATTGTTGTCCAAAACTGGGTAATTTAAACGATAGACGTTCAAAGGGCACCTGTTGGTCAGATGAAACTACCAGGCCGCCCGCCTGATGCCAGTTGTCTCCCGGTACAGTTATGCGTCGCTCTCCGGTTGCCAGAGTAACAAGGCGATCGTTGATATGAATCTGAGCAGCCATATGGTTGGGCAAATTCGGACCGGCAAGTGCAAGTTTTACTCCCATTGAAGAGAGTCGATTCAGATCTTTAAGAATTTCTTCATCTTTTATCTTGCTGGGTAGAAGCAGTTCGACTTCGAGTTCTTCATTGAGCAGATAGTTTCCGATTGTTTTGAAGAACTGTGGTGCCATCACATCCCAGTCGGAAATATCCCCTGTGGCTGACAGGCAGATTTTTTTCCCACCTTGATTGACAAGCCGACGTATTGCTTCTCCCAGGCTTCCAGGGCAATATGTTGCATCCTTCATTCCCAACTGTTCGCTGTCAGCTAAATGAGTATGATTCCTGAAAGTGCTGCCTAACCAGTCCAGAGCCAGCATTCGGTCCAGCTTGTCATGATCATGCCGTGTCAGGGTATCCAGAAGACACTCGTTACAAGCGGTCTCGCAGTGGCCACACTTCAGCTTTTCAACCATGTCGGTCAACAGGCGCTCAACATGTTCAGCAGCACTGCTGGCAAATCCGGCGCCACCGCTGATTTCGTCGAAAAGCTGAATGACAAGAACTGTCTCGCCACTTTCGGTCTTGCTGGGGCGTACCGCATAACCCAGTTCGTTACGTGCAATTCCCAATATTCCTGCCAGTGCCGCGCGTGCCGCAACAGCCAATGTCAGCGCAATATGGTGAGATTTCTCAGTACTATCCAGCAGGTATTCTCCCTTTTCAGGGTGCCGAAGTATAAGTTCGAATACATCGGTGGTTACCGTCGCACCTAGATGAATACCACCTTTTACGTTACCACTTTCCGAGCAGAATTTGCGTCGGTTATTGCTATCCCTGTCCCCTTTTTCTGGACGAGGTGGGTAATGCTCTCTATCAGGATTCAGGCCATGGGGAAACTTTTCGCTGGATTGCATGGAATCAGCTCGTCCGCATTTCAGGCACAGGGCGTAGCCTTTACCGTGCTCTCCGGCACTATAGTGAAAAACCTTGCCATCCGATCCAAAGGCCATATTGCCCAACGCAGGATTGGGCAGGGGTACCCGTGCCGAGTTGATAAACACCCAGGGTTTTTGAACGGGAATGAACTTCTGTTGTTGAATATTATTCGATGTCGGCGCGTAGGCATCAGTCACAAACCCGGCCGGTTGCAGAACTTTGTGGATGTTGACCGGCTTGATAGCTGCCTGGCATGAAAGGTTGCTGCACATCAGTTCGCGATCTCCGGCAGAACTTTCCTCATAACCCGTTTGTCCGCACGCATCGCAACGCCAGGCGATATCCATTTTCTGCGTTTCTCGGCTAGTACCCGAAAGGTTGTGCCAGTGCAGTGAGACACCTGCTGACATGAACACCCGTCCATCGAGAACAATTTCAGCGCCTGGCGCATACTCCCGAATTGCAATAGACAGATTGCGAGATGGCAAACCCTTGTAGCGCGTAATATTGTCTTCGCGATCGTTACGGAAGCGATCTTTGTTCTTTTGTTCCCTGTTGTAGTCCTCGATAGTAAAGTTGTCGAAATTAATCACATCAGTAGGAAAGCCGTAACCAGGTAAAAAATTCCGGGCAGCCAGGTCGCGAAGTAGGTATTCCTGACAGTGACGTATTCTTTCGATTTCCAGGCGCCTATGATACGGCGTCTTCGATTTGGCGTTTATCAATTGTTCGCTCAGGTGATTATATATGACACGCCAGTTGTGCTGTAGGCTCTCCATCCGATTGAGTGAATGCATGCGTAGCTGCCATGGTGAGAAACCTGCCAGCGCCGTTCCATTTGCCAGCATCGATAGTGCCCGGTCGAGTTCGCCATCAGTTCGTTTTAGATATTCGAGAAATTTTTCACTATGAGAAAATCCGTCGTAGGAAGAAAAAAACCATTCGGTATTCAGTTTGGTTCTTTCGATCTGGGTGGTTTTGACCATATTGCACAGATAGCCTGACAACAATAGGGAGTTGACGTGTCGCTGAACCAGGCGTTGTGAGTTCAGAGCCACAGCAGGTGCAGGAATCGCAGTCTCGAAAGGCCAGTCGGGATTGTTGAAAACCTGCAGATCGTGCGGGTTACCCTTACACAGCGTAAATGCCAGTGCCATCGATTCACTACCTCGTCCAGCACGGCCTGCTCGCTGTAAATAATTTGCCGGGTGAGGTGGGACATTATTCATCACTACGGCAGAAATACCGCCAATGTCAACACCCATTTCCATAGTGGTCGAGCAATTCAAAACATTGATTTTTCCCTTTTTGAACATGTCTTCATAGCTTTTCAGGCGGTCGGATGACTGCTGGGCAGAATGCTCGGCAGTGCGATAGTAGAAACCACCCTCCACTACGCGATCACTGATATCGGTCCACAAATTTTCGGCACGCAGTTCGACAATTTCAGAATTTTTCGCAACCTCAGCCCTGATCTTTTCTAAACCTTGGGCATAGTCTTCCTGGGATGAATCAAAACGCCAGACTTCAGGCATTTTTACGGCACGGGTTTTATAACGATCACGCTCTTTTTCGGTCAGTTTCGAAAAATTGATATGTATTGGCAGGTAGGGTGTCAGGTTTTTGAAACTTGTAGTCAAAAGTCTGTTGGTTACCGGACAGACATAAGCCTTGCCGGTCAGGGAAAATGTCATGTGTTCGCGTGGAAGTGCAAATTGGTTGCCATCTGGTTTGAGCGTAAAGCTTGATCCGGTAAGCTGATTCCACGCAGCCTGTAACCAGCTGTTTATCAAGTCCACATGGGCCGGTGCATGCGGATTCAGGTTGGTGGCTAGCAGCAGCATTTTGATCAATCGTTGCGAGTGGTGGTTGTTGTATATTTGTGGCCAACGTTTGACGCGGAGCTCGTTTTTTTCACTGGATTTTGGGCTACGCAATTTTTTGGCAAAAAAGAGTCCGCCTATCCACCTTGTCCAATGGGGGTTTGCATCGATAAAGGTGTTTTCCCTGACGTGAAAATCGAGAGCAACAAGTAGAAAATCATGCCAATCGTTTAACGTCAGACCATGATGTTCCCAGTATTCTGGAATGTGGTTGATCTGATCGATACCTTTATAACCGATCTTGACAAACCCAAGCGTTTCCAGACAGTACT
>CAZRTG010000218.1:0-5515 GCA_964602895.1 uncultured Wenzhouxiangellaceae bacterium | reverse complement strand
GACCCGGATATGTTCCGCGCGCTTTACCTCCGCATAAACACCTGGAACAGACAAACAGCCTTCTTCGCAGTTCTGCTCGCCGCTGCTGCTTATAAGTTCCGGATTTATATAAATTTTAAGCTGATCACGGCTGTCACTGACATCCAGTACCAGCAGCTGTTGATGAACATTGACCTGGGTGGCAGCCAGTCCAATCCCGTTTTCTGCATACATGGTTTCAGCCATGTCCTGCACCAATTGCTGTAAAGCCGGGTTAAATTCGGTAACGGCTTTTGCAATGGTGCGCAAGCGTGGGTCGGGAAATTCCAGAATCTCTAGTGTGGCCATATATTTACGTGTGCATGAAATAATTTAGATGAACTTTTTGACGGGTTTCTTTATGATAACCAGTGACGAACCCAGTTCGCCACTTAAATACTGACCGCATCTTAAGGAGTGTCTGTTTTCATGGTTTGGATCATTATCGTTGATTGAGAACGTGTAAACAGGCTAAAAGGCTGGATGCCTACAAGAGAGGAAGGAACGTGATCAGGAAAATCATGCTATGCATGCTAACGGCTTTACTCACCGGTGTTGTACTGGCACAGGATGTGTCGGTTCGCTCCGACCACCCCGATCGTTATGTCGTTGTCAAAGGCGACACGCTGTGGGATATCTCGGCAAGGTTTCTCGACAAACCCTGGCAGTGGCCAGCGATCTGGCATGCGAATCCGCAAATTGAAAACCCGCATTTGATTTACCCCGGTGATGAACTGTCACTGGTGTATGTCGATGGTGTTCCGCAATTGCGGTTGGACCGTGCCGGTACAGAAAAGCTTTCGCCCGCCATACGCGTGGTCGATCGGGATTCTCCCATCAATGCCATACCCCTGGAGGCGATTGAACCCTTCCTGCGGGATGTGCGGGTACTCTCAGCAGCAGAATTTGAAAACCTGCCCTATATTGTGGCCAATATAGAAGACCGCCTGTCGGCAACATTCACAGACCAGACCTATGCACGTAACCTGAATGCGAATGTGGGTGATGAGTTCGTGGTAGCCCGATTGAATAGCATCTACGACCAGACCAAAGACGGCGAAATCCGGCGCGTATTGCCAAAAAAGAACTGGAAGCAGGTTCCCAACACCCGCAACCGCAACGACACGATGTGGAATGAAACACCACCCTGGAATAAACGCCCCAAGAACCCCGTGGGTTATGAATTGGTTGAAGTCAGCGAGGTCCGGGTTCGTCAGAGCGGGGAAATTGCCGTGCTGGATGTACTGCGGGATCGTACCGAGATCAAGAAAGGCGACTTTATACTGCCCGTGGACAGTATCGGCTACGATGCCGTGTTCCAGCCACATGCCATGAATGCCGTGCCTGAAGGCTTGCGCATCCTGTCCACCAAAGACGCCATCTATGGTGTAGGCCATTATCAGATCGTGGCGGTAAATGGGGGTTCCAACCAGGGGCTGGAGTCCGGACATGTATTTTCGGTATTCCGTCCAGGCAAGGTAGTGGATGACCGCACCGGTTACCGTTACGGCAGTTTCGCTAAAGAATCTGAAGTGCAATTGCCGGATCAATACCACGCTTTGATCATGGTATTCCGTACTTTTGGCGACATCAGTTATGCCATGGTTTTGGGCGGTGACAACCTGGTTCGGTCGTTTGACGAATTACGTCATCCCAACGAGAGGTCCTGACAAGCTCACACGGGTCAAGGGGGTTGCTGCCACGAAGCAGCGAAACTGGTTAATTGCAATTCGTGCTCCCCGCCTGGGGGGGCAAAAGCTGGCCGGGCTGGTGCGGTCGTTCGGTTCCATTGATCAATTGATCAGTGCTCCTGCCGCGCAACTGCGGCAGAATGGTTTGGCCGAAGATGCCATCCATGCCCTGCATCATCCGGACACACCACGATTGGAACAGGATCTGCAGTGGCTGCAGCAGGATGGCCATGACCTGATTCCTTTCGACGACGAACGCTATCCTGCCTTACTGACTGAAATCCCGACAGCGCCGGCTGTATTGTTCATTGCGGGCGATGTGGACGCCTTGTGGCAACCGCAGTTGGCGGTGATAGGCAGCCGTAACCCCACCGCGGGCGGTATCGCCAATGCACGAGACTTTGCCGGCACCCTGGCGCGCCAGGGTTTCACCATCACCAGCGGACTGGCCATCGGCATAGACGGTACGGCCCACCGGGCAGCCCTGGATGCCGGTGCCAAAACGGTGGCCGTGCTGGGTAGTGGTCTGGACCGGATCTACCCGGCACGCAACCGATCCCTGGCTCACGACATCAGTCAACAGGGTGTACTGGTGTCGGAGTTTCCACCCGGTACCGGCGCCAGGCGTGAGCATTTTCCATCCCGTAACCGCATCATTTCAGGCCTCAGCCTGGGTGTGCTGGTGATTGAAGCCGCGCTGAACAGCGGCTCATTGATTACCGCTCGCCTGGCTGCGGAACAGGGCAGAGAGGTATTTGCGCTACCGGGATCCATTCACAATCCGCTGGCCAAGGGTTGTCATCGCTTGATCCGTGATGGTGCGCGATTGGTGGAAACGGATGCCGAAATACTGCAGGAATTGGCGCCACTGGCCGGACAGTTGGCACGTTCTTTGGAACAGCAGTTACAATCAGAAAGCACCGAAAGCCTTGTGAAACCGGATTTGCAGCCCAATCTGGGGGATGATCCTGAGTATGCCCGCTTGTGGGATTCCCTGGGATATGATCCATTGCCCGTGGACACATTGATTGCTTCCAGTGGATTGACGGCGAAGGCTGTGTCGGCCATGCTGCTGATGTTGGAGCTGAGAGGACGAGTTGAAGCACACCCCGGTGGAGCTTTCAGCCGTAAAACAAGAGGTCTGTGAATGAAAGAGAATGTGCTCGACGTGCTGATGTATCTGTTCGAGAATTATTTTTACGATGAACCAGACGATGAGCCGGATCGGGAGAGTATGGAAGAAAACCTGCACCTGGCGGGTTTTTCCAATGGCGAAATCGACAAGGCTTTTGAGTGGCTGGATGGCCTGGCAGAGCAAAGGTACCAGCCCGAATTCCTGGTTCGTACCGAACAACCGGTCCGCGTGTTCATCGAATCCGAGATGGACAAACTGGATGTTGATTGCCGTGATTTCATTTACTACCTGTCGAATGTAGGCATCCTCGACGCACAGCGACGCGAATTGGTCATCGACCGGTTGATGGCGCTGGAGAGTGATGAAATCACGCTGGAAGACGTCAAATGGGTGGTGTTGATGGTGTTGTTCAACCAACCCGGCCAGGAAGCCAATTACGCCTGGATGGAAGATTTGATGTTTGACACACAGCAAGAGTATCGCCATTAATAAATAAGGCGTTCCGGCTCGCCACGGTATTCCATCGTTGAATACAATCCGCCGACAGCCAGTTTTGGCTCGGCACGGCGTTGATTGGGTCCGGTCGCCGTATGCAGAACGAAGGAGAAAGTCATTAAGCTGTTGATCGTAGAATCGCCTGCCAAGGCGAACACCATCAAGCGATATCTTGGAGAAGACTTCGAGGTATTGGCCAGCTATGGCCATGTGCGTGATTTGCCTTCCAAAGATGGAGCGGTGGATCCGGACAACGATTTCGCCATGATCTACGAATTGAATGAGGGCAGCGAAAAGCACGTCAACAGCATTATCCGTATGGCCAAAAAGGCCGAAATGGTTTATCTGGCGACTGACCTGGACAGGGAAGGCGAGGCCATTTCCTGGCATTTGTACGAAATCCTGAAGGACGTCGGGCTTACCGAGAAAATTCCTTTCAAACGGGTAGAGTTCTCGGAAATCACCCAGAAGGCCATACGTGAAGCGGTGGATAATCCGCGCGAATTGTCCATGCCTTTGATCAATGCACAACAGGCCCGCCGTGCTCTGGACCATCTGGTGGGTTTCAACCTGTCACCCCTTTTGTGGAAGAAGATCCAACCGGGCCTGTCAGCAGGCCGCGTACAAAGTCCGGCATTGCGCCTGATCGTAGAGCGCGAACGGGAGATCAATGCTTTTATCAAGCAGGAGTACTGGTCGGTCGAAGCCGATATGCATCATGACCAGCGCGATTTTATCTCCCGCCTGGTTCGTTTGCAGAACGAGAAACTGCAACAGTTCGATATCAACAATACCGAACAGGCCAACCAGGTGCGTGAGCGTCTGCTGGCTGCAGCAGGCGGTAAACTGCGTGCTGACCGCGTGGTGCGCAAACAGCGCCAGCGTAAACCGGCGCCGCCGTTCATTACTTCAACCCTGCAGCAGGATGCAGCGCGCAAGCTGCGTTTTTCAGCCCAGCGGACCATGCGCACCGCACAGGCCCTGTATGAAGGCGTGAGCATCAAGGGCATCAGCCAGGGCCTGATCTCCTACATGCGTACCGACTCGGTACACTTGTCGGATGATGCGCTGCATGACCTGCGCGGGCAGATCAAAGCCATTTACGGCAATGATTATCTGCCAGCCAAGCCGCTGAAGTACAAGACCAAGTCCAAGAATGCGCAGGAAGCGCATGAGGCGATACGCCCGACCTCAGCCGAGCTGCGGCCCGATGATGTGAAATCCTTGTTATCAGACGATCAGTTCCGTCTGTATGAGCTGATCTGGAAGCGCACCATGGCGTGCCAGATGAACAATGCCCTGATCGATACGGTACAGGTGGAATTTGATTGTGCAGACGATGCAACGTTCCGGGCCAACGGCTCGGTTGTAGCGTTTCCGGGTTTCCTGGCCGTGTATGAAGAGTCCACTTCAGATGATGCGCAGGCACCCGAATCCAGTTTGCCGGATATCAACGAAGGCGATGTGATCACCGTCAGGGACATCCGCGCCGAACAGCACTTCACCGAGCCGCCGCCGCGTTACTCGGAAGCCAGTCTGGTCAAGGCACTGGAAGAGTTCGGCATCGGCCGGCCATCGACTTATGCCAGCATCATCCAGACCCTGGTGCGGCGTAAATACGTGGAAATGGACCGCCGGCGATTCACCCCCACGGACACCGGTATTGTGGTCGCCAGCTTTCTCGAGCAACATTTTGAACCCTATGTGGATTACGAATTCACCGCTCGCATGGAAGACCGTCTGGACGCCATTTCGCGAGGTGAAGAGGATTGGATTCCGCCATTGCGCGAGTTCTGGAAACCCTTTATTGAACGGGTGAAGGACAAAGAAGAAAGTGTCAACCGCCTCGAAGCCAAGTTCAACCGCGTATTGGGAACAGACCCCAAATCCGGGCGCGAAGTATCGGTGCGTCTGGGACGCTTCGGCCCACATGCCCAGATTGGTACGGTGGAAGAAGAAGAGAAACCGGAGTTTGCCGGATTACGTCCCGGCCAACGGCTGGAAACCATCACCCTCGAAGAAGCACTGGAACTGTTCAAGCTTCCACGTGATTTGGGTGAAACGGCAGAAGGTGAAAAAGTTGCAGCCAGCATAGGCCGGTTCGGACCCTATATCCGCTATGGCAGCAAGTTTGTTTCGCTCAAGGAAATCGACCCGCATGATGTGACCCTGGAGC
>CAZRTG010000217.1:0-5563 GCA_964602895.1 uncultured Wenzhouxiangellaceae bacterium | reverse complement strand
TGATCAGGTCGCCGCTTGATTCACCTGGCTAAACACCAGATTTGACAATAACTCTCCCAGCGTCGATTATAACTACACTGAAGTTTGTATTTGTTGGTCGCAGAACGGTGGTGATACCACGATTGATTATGCGATAGAGGTATGGGACAACACTGGTACGGGTGGCACTCCCGGGGCTCTGCTGGGTTCCGTTGCTGCACAGGCAAGCGGTGTACCCGGTAGTCTTCCCGGCGCTTTTTACTCCGTGGATATTTCCTCATTGAACCTGGATGTTGCGGCTGGCGATACCGTTTTTATTGGCGCTCGCTGGAACCCCAACACCGACCGGAATTTTTATATCTGCAGTGACGAATCAACAAGCACAACCTTAAATGGTGGCTATGGATGGGATGACAGTAATGAAGTATGGAGGCCTATCAAAGACCTTCATCAACACTATAGAGCCATGATGATTCGGGCTGATAGCGTTGAGTCCGGGAATGGCCCGGTTGAAGGAAAAACACGTGCTACATTCTCAGTCAGCAAGATTTTCAGCGACGGCAACCCGGGCGAAGTGAACGTCAGCATCGACTGCAATACCGGACTGGTACTCGACCAGAGCAAATCCATTGCAGCAGGCAACGGTGTTGAGTTCGTGGTCACGGATTTCACCGACGGTACCCTGAATTGCAAAATCACCGAAGATGTTACAGCGGGCTATTTGCCTTCCTACAACAACGGTGCAGTCAGCAACGCCATAAGCTGTAACTACACCGGCGTTGAAAACGGCGATGCAAACCAGTGCACCATTACCAATACGCCTCAAGCTGTGAATATTGAAGTCAGCAAGAGCTGGGTAATCGAAGGCAATAATAACGATGTCAATCTGAATTACGGGGTTTACGGCTATTGTGACGGAAATTACCTTGGTTCCCAGAGTGGTAGCGGTCCGTCGGACGGTCATTTCACCTTCAGCTACGTACCGGCCTATCCGAATTCCAGTTGTCAGATCAGTGAACAAACATACGACAGCAGCATCGAGGTTGACAGAGGCGCTTGTGGAAGCCTGACCATTTCTGCCGGTAAGGGTACTGCCTGTGCCATTACCAACACGGTGTTCTTCGAAGGCATTCCAACGCTCAGTCAATACGGCATGGCCATCATGGCCCTGTTGATGTTGGGTGTGGGCTTTGTGGGTTTCCGTCGCTTCGTTTAAACCTGATTAAAAACCTGACTGAACGGTTGAACCAGAGCCGGGGCAGATTTCTGCCCCGGTTTTTTAAGTCTGCAATATGTGGGTTAACGGTTAATGGATTCGTATTGCGCGTAACGCGGCAGTACGGGCTGCAAAACATCGATCAGTTCGCTTAGCTGTTCTTCATAACGGCGCC
Organism: uncultured Wenzhouxiangellaceae bacterium; assembly: GCA_964602895.1. GTDB lineage: Bacteria > Pseudomonadota > Gammaproteobacteria > Xanthomonadales > SZUA-36 > JAWXBM01. Next base: position 4,193 of record CAZRTG010000217.1, on the reverse strand, counting down.
AGCGGTGTATGGATTGGGTATAGATGGGCTGGCGTACCTGTTCGGAACTGGCGGTGCGTACCGGCCGGTCGGTCTCCCAGAAGCGTGCGCAGGATTCTTCAAAGGGCAGGCCGCAATACTCCAGTAAACGGGCGAGTTGGGTGTCAAAGTCGGTCACCATGTCTTCATACTGAACCGTCAGCACCCGGCCCGGTAAAACCTCATGCCAATAATCCATCATGCGCTGGTATTGCAGGAAGTACTCACCGATATCGGTCTGGTCGTAAACAAAACTCTGGCCACGGGCAAATAACTGGCGGTAACAACTGAAGGTGGAGTCCAGCGGGTAGCGTCGTGCGTCGATGATTTTCGCATTCGGAAACACCAGATGCAGCAACCCCACGTGCGGGAAATTGTTCGGCATCTTGTCGACGAAACGGGGTCGACCCTCGCCACGGTGAATGCGCGCGAGGTCAAGATAGGTCTGGCCCATCTGTGACCATTTTTCAGCCGAAAAATCACGCAAAGCGCGTGGATAGATCAGCCCGTCGGCACGATTGCGGCCGGCGGTATTCGCAATCACCCCAACGTAGGGTAACTCCGACGTACCTTCCACCTGGCTGTGGCTGGCCAGGATCTGCTCCAGCAAAGTCGAGCCGGAGCGGGGCAGGCCGATAATGAAAATCGGCTCATTCGAAGGATGGCCATGGCCTTTGTTCTGCTCCAGGAATTCGGCATTGAATACCGAGATGATCTCATCGTTCACCACCTCGGTGCGTACCGGGTCGTAATGTTCCTGCATGCGCTGGGTAACATTGCCCTGCTCGTAGTATTGCCAGGCCAGTTCGTCATCGCCGCGATCTTCGTAAGCTTTGGCCAGCGCAAACAGCATGTTGACGCGGGACTGGGTACTGAAACCTTCATCGTCTTCGCCTTGCCCTTCCTGCTTGGCCAACTGCAATTGCATGGCAGCAATGTCCTGGTCGCTGAGCTGGTAGGTTTTGAGATTGGCCATGCTCCACCAGGCCTCACCACTACCGGGCCGCAATCGCAAACATTCACGATAGGCCGCGATGGCTTCTTCCTGCGCTCCAGCTGTTTTCAATGCATGGCCCAAACCCAGCCAGGCGCCTGAATGCCGCGGGCGCAATTTCAAAACTTTGCGATAAGCTGCGATTGCATCATCGGTGCGTGCTGCAGGTGACAGGACAGAAGCCAGCAGGAAGTGTGTTAAAAAATTTCCCGGTTCCAGGGCGATGGCGCGCTCCAGCGCTTCAATGGCCTCCTGCAGTTTGTGTTGTTCTTTTAGTGCCCGGCCCAGATCAAGTTGTGCTTCAGCAAAATCCGGTGCCAGATGTGTGGCGCGCCGTAATAATCGCTCTGCTTCAGGTAAACGGCCTGCGCTCAGACTCATCACACCCAGCAAACGCAAGGCATCGACATTTTCCGGATGACTGCGCAGCAGTTCACGCAGCATGCGTTCGGCTTGCTCGGGGCGGCCCTGTTGTTGATGTTCTGCCGCAAGCGCCAGGGCTTTGCGTTCCGGATTCAGGTCAAATGATTTCTCAAACGCTGCATCGGCAGACTTGCCCTTACCGAGTACAGCCAGTGCTTTACCCAGGTTGAACCAGGCTTCGCCATCGGCCGGGTCACGTTCAACCGCTTGCTGCAATATCACGGAGGCTTCATCAAACCGACGGGTTTGCAACAGCAGATGCCCCAGGTCTGAATAGGGTTTGGCAAAATTGGGTGCCAGGGTTATGGAGTGACGCAGGTATTTTTCGGCCTCGGGCAGCTTGCGTGCCTTCAGCAAGGTGGCACCCAGCAATGCCGTCATGTTCACATCATTGCCATTGCGTTGAACCGCTGCCCGGCACAAAACTTCGGCCTGGTTGATGCGGCCGGAGTTGATTAACTCAACGGCTTCAAACAGCGTGCTTTTGGTCGCAAATGGTTTGTTCATGGGTGCTTTTAGCCGGTGGTTGGGACGTATTTCAAGGAACTTCAGATCAATTATGCGTGGAGCAGGTTTCTGGCGCAAAGCACGATTGCCTCTTGCGAGAATGTGCAAGCTGCCGGGTTTTCCGGATGAACCTTTTGCAGGGGGGTTACCGGCAGGTGTCAGGAGGAGGTAGAATCAACTGACTGTCTATTACTTTAAACACAAACCCATCGTCGACCAATTGGGAAGACGACGGATTCGGAGATTTTCATGAGTCACAACCCCGTCCAGGCCACGCGCGACTGGCAGTCGCTGGATTCCAGCCACTATCTGCATCCTTTTACAGACTTTGAAGACCTCAGTAAAAAGGGCAGTCGCATCATCACCCGTGCTGAAGGTGTTTATATTTATGACTCGGAAGGCCTGAAAATCCTGGATGGCATGGCCGGTCTGTGGTGTATGAATCTGGGCTACGGCCGCAAAGACCTGGCCGAGGTAGCAGCCAAACAGATGGTAGAGCTGACCTACTACAACAGTTTTTTCCAATGCACCCATCCGCCAGCCATCGATCTGGCCGAAAAGCTCAGTGAGCTCAGCCCGGAAGGGTTCCAGCACGTGTTCTATACCGGTTCCGGATCGGAAGCCAACGACACCCAGTTGAAACTGATACGCCGCTACTGGACACTGATGGACCAACCCGAACGCATGATGATCATTGCGCGCAAAAACGCCTATCACGGCAGTACCGTGGCGGGTGCCAGTCTGGGTGGCATGGGCGCCATGCATGATCAGCTGGTATTGCAGGTTCCTGGCATCACACATATTGAGCAGCCTTATTATTTTGGTCTGGGTGGCGATTTGTCTGAAGACGAGTTCGGGCTGCAGCAGGCCCGTTTGCTGGAGCAGAAAATACTTGAATTGGGGCCTGAGAAAGTCGCTGCATTTTTTGCCGAACCCATCCAGGGCGCCGGCGGCGTGATCATCCCGCCTGCGACGTACTGGCCGGAAATCCAGCGCATTTGTGATGAATACGGCATTTTGCTGGTAGCCGATGAAGTCATTACCGCCTTTGGTCGGCTCGGTGAGTGGTTTGGCTCGGACTATTTCAATATACGCCCGGACCTGATTTCGTTTGCCAAGGGTGTTACCTCTGGCTATTTGCCACTGGGTGGTGCGCTGGTAGGCAAACGCGTCGCTGATGTGGTGACCACCCAGGGGGGTGAATTTGCCCACGGCTTTACCTATTCCGGTCACCCGGTCTGCACCGCGGTTGCGTTGGAAGTACTGAATATCATGCAGCGCGATGGTGTGGTAGAAAATGTAAAGGCAGATCTGGCACCCTATTTCCAGAAGAAATGGGCCAGTCTGATCGATCATCCCATTATCGGTGAGGCGCGCAGTGCCGGTATGGTGGGTGCGCTGGAAATCGTGGCGGACAAGTCCAGTCGCGAGCGTTTCCACAAAGACCTGGGTGCGGGTACCATTTGTCGTGATATCTGTGTCAGCAGCGGCTTGGTCATGCGCGCTGTTGGCGATACCATGATCGTTTCTCCACCGTTGGTGTCAGAGCATGTACATATCGATGAGTTGGTGGAAAAAGCCCGGCGCAGTCTGGATTTGACTGCCGCAGCGATTGCAAAAGCCAGCTAAGGAGTTGTAAAAATGCAGGGTAAACAGCCACTGGTGGGCGTTATCTCGGATCGCCGTATGGTGGGAAATCATCCCTTCCATATGGCGGGTGAGAAATACTTGAGCGCGGTGGTGGATGGGTCTTCTGCCTATCCGGTCATACTGCCTTCATTGGCCGAAGGTTTTGATGTGATCGAGCTATTGGAGCGATTGGATGGTTTGGTGCTTACCGGCAGCCCATCGAATGTCGAGCCACATCATTATATGGGCGAACCCAGCAGGCCCGGTACCTGGCATGACCCGGAGCGCGATCTCACGGCTTTGGCTTTGATTCCGGCCGCCATACGCGTGGGCCTGCCCTTGTTTGCTATCTGCCGCGGGTTTCAGGAGGTGAATGTGGCCTTCGGTGGCAAGCTCTACCAATACGTGCACGAAGTACCGGGTTTTCATACTCACAAAGAAGACCCGGATGACCCGCTGGATGTGCAATATGCACCGGTCCATCCAGTGAAGTTTGCTGAGCATGGCCTGCTGCAGAAAATTACCGGCCAGACCCAGGCACAGGTGAATTCATTGCACTCGCAGGGTGTACAAATCCTGGGCGAAGGCCTGCAGGCAGAGGCCTGGGCAGATGATGGGCTGG
>CAZRTG010000216.1:0-5582 GCA_964602895.1 uncultured Wenzhouxiangellaceae bacterium | reverse complement strand
TCGGATGTGAACAAGGCGCGGGAAGATCGTCAACGTTTTATCGAAGAGTCACGGGTACACGCCAACAGCGTGGTGCCGGAGGCCAGAGGTCAGGCAGCGAGGATCCTGCAGGAAGCTGAAGGTTACAAACAGTCAACCATTGCACTGGCTGAAGGTGAGGCGATGCGTTTCGATCTGGTGTTGGCGGAATACAAAAAAGCGCCAGCCATTACCCGTAAACGCCTGTATTTACAGACCATGGAGAGTGTTTTCGGTCGTTCTTCCAAGGTCTTTCTCGATGCCCAATCCAGTGGCAACGTACTTTACCTGCCACTGGACAAGATGGTGGGTGCACCGGATTCGTCGGGCAGTAACAAAATGCCACCGCTGGTGACTCCGCAGACCAGTCAGGACAGCAACGGCAGCCCACCATCCAGTCGTACGCCACGCAGAGAGGGCAGACAATGAACAAGAGCATACTTTTGATTGTAGTGGCCCTGCTTGCGATTCTGGGCTTGTCCAGCATATTCGTGGTGACGGAAACCGAATATGCGATCAAATTCCAGTTGGGCCGCATCGTCAAGGCGGACTATGCACCCGGGCTGCATTTCAAACTGCCGTTCGTGAACAATGTACGCAAGTTTGACCGCCGCATACTGACCCTGGATACACCCTCTGAACTGATGCTGACTTCCGAGCAGAAATTCGTCAATGTGGATTCTTTTGTCAAATGGCAGATCAAGGATGTGTCCAAGTTCTATATCTCAACCGAAGGTATGGAATTGCGTGCCCTGAACCGCCTGGAGCAGATCATCAAGGACAGAATGCGGGCACAGATTGCCAGCAAGACTCTGGTTGAAGTGGTATCCCAGGAGCGCGTTAATGTCATGCGTGGCATCCAGGAAGCAGCCAATTTGGCCACTGGCGAAGAGTTCGGTATTGAAGTGCTGGACGTGCGTATCAAGTCCATTGAATTGCCCGACGATGTGCGCGAATCGGTATTTCGCCGTATGGCTACCGACCGTCAGAAAGAAGCCAATCTGTTGCGTTTCCAGGGCCGTGAAGAAGCTCAGGCGATCACCGCCAACGCCGACCGGGAAGTACAGATACTGCTGGCTGAGGCCGAGCGCGACGGGGAAACCATGCGTGGTGAAGGTGATGCGCGTGCTACCGAGATTTACGCCAAAGCGTATGGCGCCGATGAGGAATTTTATGCTTTCTATCGCAGCCTGGAGGCCTACAGTAAAGCCTTTGGTGGCAACCAGGATGTGATGGTGCTGGATAAATCTTCGGAGTTTTTCAATTACTTCGGTAATGAATCGGTTCAGTAATACGGATCCGGAATCTTTGATTCCGGATTTTTTGATTTAGAGGCTGAAGGCCATGATGCAGGACCTGCTGACCGCGTTCGCCTTGCTGTTGATCATTGAAGGATTGATGCCAGGACTTGCACCGGCAGCCTGGCAGAAATACCTGTCAGAAATCATCCGTATGGATCCGAAAACCATCAGGGTTGTTGGTATCGTCAGCATGCTGGCAGGAGCACTGCTGCTGCAGTTCCTGCACTGATCCGATTCAACCTGACATTAAAAAACCAAACACTGCTGCTACAAGGCATTGATAAGCAGCTTTGAGATGAGATCATGAAAAAAGTGTACTGGAATGAATAAAAGTATAGTAATTCTGGGCACCCAGTGGGGTGATGAGGGCAAGGGTAAAATCGTTGATTTGCTCAGTCAGAAAGCGGATGCTGTGGTTCGTTTTCAGGGTGGGCACAATGCCGGCCATACCCTGGTTATCCAGGGTGAAAAGACGGTTCTGCACCTGATACCGGCGGGCATTTTGCAGCCAGATGTCGAATGCCTGATTGGCAATGGCGTGGTGTTGTCCCTGAAGGCTTTGAAAAGAGAGATCGTGGCATTGGAGCAGCGTGGTCTGGAGGTGCGTTCGCGCATCCGCATATCGCCGGCCTGCGCGATCATCATGCCGTATCACGAGTTGCTCGATCAGGCGCGTGAACGGGCGCGGGGTGACCAGGCCATAGGGACTACCGGGCGCGGTATAGGTCCGTCCTATGAGGATAAAGTAGCGCGGCGCGGCCTGCGCACTTCCGATTTGATCAAGCCCGCCAGTTTGCAGGATAAAATTGCACCGGTTCTGGATTTCCACAATTTTGTACTGCAGCAGCGTTATGGTATTGAGCCACTGGACTTGCAACAGGTTACGGCTGAAGCCAGAGAATTGGGTGAGTATTTCAGTGGCATGGTGATTGACGTAAGCCGGCGAGTGCACGAGTTACGCGCCCAGGGTAAACGCATCATGTTCGAAGGCGCGCAGGGCAGCCTGCTGGACATCGATCACGGCACCTATCCCTATGTGACTTCCTCCAACACCACCATTGGTGGCGTCTGCACCGGTGCAGGGGTTGGCCCGGATGCCATCGATTATGTTTTGGGTATCACCAAGGCTTATACCACCCGGGTGGGCGGCGGTCCTTTTCCCACCGAACTGTTTGACAACAACGGCCGGCACATGGCTGAAAAAGGTGCAGAATTTGGCGCCACCACCGGCCGTGCGCGTCGCTGTGGCTGGCTCGATGCCGTGGCTTTGCGGCGCATGGTCGAACTGAACGGGGTACATGGCCTGTGCGTCACCAAACTGGATGTGCTGGACGGGTTGGAAGAACTGAACATCTGTACGGCCTACAGGTTGGACGGCGAGTTGCTGGAATCCATTCCGGTCGATTCAGATCGCTGGCAGGATATCGAACCCGTTTACGAAACCCTCGCAGGCTGGTCCGAGCCTACCGCAGGGACTACTGAAATGGGGGCCTTGCCGCAGGCGGCACGGGATTACATTGAGGCCATGGAACGTTTGGTAGGCGCGCCCGCACATATTATTTCCACTGGCCCCGAGCGTAACGAGAACATCATTCGGCAACACCCGTTTGGTTAATTCAGTGGCTGTTACAGGCCACCAGTGGCTTGTCTTGTTGGTGAAGAGGTATAGAATTCAGTATGACGCGCTTATTTAGAGGAGAATCAAAATGAGCAAGGAAATGAAAGTCAAAAAGGAAGCCAAGAAAAAGCCTGCCTTGACAATGAAAGAAAAGAAAGCCGTCAAGAACGCCAAGAAGGCGGCCCGGAAGTAATCTGAAATTCGGCCATGGAAGCCCTGAGCAAATCGGGGCTTTCTTAAAAAAATACCCCGCATGCGGGGTATTTTCACTTTTTCTTATTCTGTGCGTTCTTTCTTCTTTTTATGAAATTATTTTGGCGATTTTTATTAATCGCTTGAATCTGGTGCCCAGAAGAGGACTTGAACCTCCACTACCTTTCGATAACTAGCACCTGAAGCTAGCGCGTCTACCAATTCCGCCATCTGGGCTTTAGAGGGCAGAGGCTAAGGGGGAACCTCTGCCCGGGGTGGTTCGAGGTAAGGGGGAACCTGCGAACCGGTGCGTACTGTAGTGATTCACACCCTGTCTGTCAACCAAAACCTGTTCTGATTAATGGCCGATTCCCTACTGTTTTTGCGTAGTTGGAGCCATTTGAAGTGCGTTGGATGGCGCTGAAACAGGCTACAATATGCACCCCTGAAAAAAATACACAACATTCATGAGCAAAGACAAGAAAAATACTCAAGACCAACATCCTGCAGGCCATATCGATGCCGCGGCGCCGGAGCGTCAGGAGATACTGGATTTGCTTGCCGATCAGGGGCGCCCGTTAATGCGTAAAGAGATCGTTGCGCGTCTTGGAGTCGAGTCGCCGGATAGCAAGGAAATCCTTCGCCGTCGGCTGAAAGCCATGTTGCGTGATGGCCAGTTGGTCAAAAGCCGCAACAGTAAAAAATTCGGCTTGCCGGAGAAAATGAACCTGGTACGTGGTCGCATCAGTGCCCACAAGGATGGGTTTGGATTCGTCATTCCCGAGAACGGTGATGCTGACCTCTACCTATCCCCTCGGCAGATGAGGCAGGTGATGCATGGCGACCAGGTTTGGGCCTGCATTACCAGTGTGGATGAGCGTGGTCGTCGCGAGGGTCTGATTACCGAAATACTGCAGCGCGCACATCAGAAAATCGTCGGCCGGTTTGTGCGCGAGAGTGGGGTGTGTCTGGTGGTGCCGGATGATCCTCGCCTGACCCAGGATGTACTCATACCGCTGGATGACACCGGCGGGGCCAAGCCAGGACAGGTGGTGGTAGCCTGGATCGTCGACCCGCCATCGGAGCGCAAGCAGGCGGTCGGCAAGGTAGTGGAGATCTTGGGTGAAACCGGTGCTCCCGGCATGGCTACCGAAATCGCCATCCGGAATTTCAACCTGCCGCATGAATGGCCGGAAGGTGTTGAGGCGCAAGCCGAAGCTTTTGGCTCCAGTGTTCCGGAAGATTTGAAACAGGGACGACGCGATCTGCGTGAACTGGCGCTGGTCACCATCGATGGTGAAGATGCGCGTGATTTTGACGATGCCGTTTTTGCCCAGCGGCGCGGCAAGGGTTGGCGCCTGGTGGTCGCTATTGCTGATGTATCGAGTTATGTGCAGCCGGGTACACCTTTGGATGAATCGGCACTGGAGCGTGCCACCTCGGTGTATTTCCCCGGCCGCGTTATCCCCATGCTACCGGAAGCACTTTCCAACGGCCTGTGTTCGCTGAATCCGCAGGTGGACCGGCTGTGTCTGGTTTGCGATATGTCCATCAATGAGGACGGCAAGGTCACTCGCTCGCGGTTTGATGCCGCTGTGGTCAATTCCAAAGCCAGGCTGACTTACAACCAGGTGTGGAACTGGCTCACCGGTGGTAAGGATGAAATCCGTCCGGGTGCGAGTGAAGTTTCCCAGTCGGTACGTGACCTGTACAGCCTGTACAAGGCTTTGCGCAAAGCCCGTACCAAGCGCGGCGCGATTGATTTCGACAGTACCGAGGTGCGCTTTGTCTTCGATGAAGACGGCTCGGTAGCCGATATCCTGCCGTACGAGCGAAACGATGCGCATATGCTGATTGAAGAGTGCATGATCGCGGCCAATGTCGAGGCCGCCAACTTCCTGCTGCAGAACGATATTCCGGCACCCTACCGTTCACACGAGCCGCCGCAGGAGACCAAGATTGAGAATCTGGAGCAATTCCTCAAAGGGCTTGGAATACGCAAAACCTGGCGGGAACAACCCGAACCACGTGATTTTGAAGCCATAGTGCAAAGCATCAAAGGGCGTGACGACGAAGATTTGATCATGGCCATGTTGTTGCGCTCGCAAAGCCTGGCGGTTTACCAGGCCGAAAACGGCGGGCATTTTGGTCTGGCGCTGGCGGCTTATGCACACTTTACCTCACCGATACGGCGTTACCCGGATTTGTTGGTACACCGTGCCATCCACCATGTTTTGCAGCACCGCAGCGCCAGAGGCTACGCTTACAGCGCAAAAGACATGGCCAAGCTCAGCGAACACTGCTCGCATTGTTCACGGCGCTCCGAGGAGGCCGAACGGGATGTCAGTGAGCGCCTGAAGTGTGTATTCATGGAACGCCATATCGGCGAAGAATTCCGTGGCCAGGTAACCGGGGTTACTTCATTTGGCCTGTTTGTCGAGCTATTGCAGAAC
>CAZRTG010000215.1:0-5610 GCA_964602895.1 uncultured Wenzhouxiangellaceae bacterium | reverse complement strand
CCTTGGCTGCCGTGGCGGCAACACTTTACAACCGCCCAAGGATAGTCTTCAGCGGATCGTGACGGTTAATTACCTGGCACCTGGCCCCTGGCCGGGCTAAGGAGGCTCTGATCAAAACCGCACAGCACTGCTATGATATTTATCTGAATTACTGAGGAAGCACATCATGCGTCATCCGATCGCTTTAGCCTTGTCCCTGTCCCTGTCCTTGTCCTTGGCTTTGCTGGCCTGGTCTATGTTGGCTGGTTCCGCGCAGGCGGGTAACTCACCCGCGGTGGGCAGCGCCGCCCCCGGCTTCAAGCTACAGGACCAGAACGGCGATTGGCATGACCTGCAGGATTATCACGGCAAGTGGCTGGCAGTGTACTTCTACCCCAAAGACGACACACCCGGTTGCACCACGGAAGCCTGTAATTTCCGCGACAATATTTTTGCTTTCAAGGCCATCGGTGCCGAGGTCATAGGCATCAGCGTGGATGATGTGGACTCCCATAAAGAGTTTTCCACCAAGTACAAAATTCCCTTTGTCATTCTTGCGGATGTCGGTGGTAACACTGCCGAAGCTTATGGCGTACTGCGTGACTACAAACTGACGCAGATTGCCAGCCGGCAGTCATTCCTGGTGGATCCACAAGGTGTTATCGTCAAGCACTACGAGGATGTGGATCCTGAAACCCATACCCAGCAGGTATTGGCAGACCTGAAAGTGCTGATGCAATCAAACAGTCGGGCTGACTGATTATTGCCGGGAGAGGTATGCGGCAGATGAACCCGGGGCGACATTTTCACTATTTTTTATTCGCAGTGAATTAATTTCGGTGCTACAGTATATTAAGGAAACGGAATTCCTGGAGCAGATATCAATGGACGACACCTCAAAAACCACACTCAAGGTGGTTCCGGAGGACCTACCAGAGTCCCCGTCACGCAGTAAAATTCCGCAAGGTTCGGAAGTGAGCAGCACGTTTGTCGCTTTTATGGACGACTCTCCCGGGCCACCCGAGCCTCGTAGCACTGAGAACCTTTCTACCACCGCTAAAGCACTGGATCGATGGTTCAGAGCGCGGTATAAAAGTGATGCTCAGCCGCGATTGCTGGAAATACCCAACGAAGCTTTGGTGACCAGTGCGGGCCCGTTGCGGGTTACCGGCAACCTCACCATTGTCGGTGAAGACGGTAGTATCACCTACGCCAACCACATTGATTTGTGTCGTTGCGGCAAGTCCGGGAAAAAACCCCACTGTGACAACCAACATCTGGATGCAGAATTTCTGCATTCCGGTCGCATACAGGAAATATCCGATGCGCCGGCCAGCGACCGCCCTACTAAAATCACCCTGTCCTGCAACAAGGATGGTCCGATCACTTTCCGTGGCCGATTGCGCTTGCACAACATCATGGGCCAGGAATGTACCAAGTTGCGCGGTGCATTATGCCGCTGCGGGCAGTCGGCCAATAAGCCATTCTGCGATGGCTCACACAACAAGGTGGGATTCCGCAGCAAAAATTAAAACATTTTTTGTAGGAGGCAGCCACGCTGCCGACCTTGGGGTCAATCTGATGTAGGAGGCAGCCATGCTGCCGACCCGCTTTTGAATCGCGACCATGGGTCGCTCCCACAGCAAGGATCACACCTACAAAATAACTGCGAAATTTGCTTCAAACCTGCAGCATGGGCACAATCCGCCGATGGATATCTTCAGAGTTTTTCAGATAGAAGCGGCACACCACCTGCCCAATGTACCCGCCGGCCACAAATGTGCCCGCATTCATGGCCATTCTTTCCGTATCGAGATTCACGTCAGTGGTGAAGTAGGTGAACACAGCGGCTGGGTGATGGATTTTGCCGAGCTGCGGACGGCTTTCCAACCGCTTTACGATCAGTTGGACCACCACTACCTGAATGAAATCAAAGGCCTGGAAAATCCCACCAGCGAAAGCCTGGCCCGCTGGATCTGGCAACGCCTGAAACCGGAGCTAACGCAGCTATCCAAAGTCTGCGTACAGGAAACCTGTAATGCCGGCTGCATTTATCGGGGTGAGTAAAACCAAAAAAATGGCCGGAATGAACCGGCCATAAACTATCGAGACTTGGAGAGTCACATTCGTGGCTCATCGAATCATCGCATTCGCGCCTCATCGATGGATAAATTCTAGTGCCGCCTGGGGTTTTATGAACTGACATGAGTCAAGCGTTTTGTTGTTTTTCGCAACCGTCACAATAGGTTCAATTTTCTGAATTTACAAACAGTTGACGCTGATCAATTTATTTTCAGTGGCTTAGGCGTAGCCTTTGCGCCATGAAGCAAACAGTTGATTCAACTCCTATGACTACAACACCAGTTTTCGATGCGGACATGGTTCGTCGTTATGGTGTTACGGGGCCCCGGTACACTTCTTACCCAACCGCAGTGCAATTCCACGAGGGATTTGATGCCGATCTGTACCGCCGACATGTCACCATCAGCAATGATGAGCTGATACCGGCACCCCTGTCGCTGTATGTGCATTTACCTTTCTGCCATTCACTTTGCTACTACTGCGGCTGTAACAAAAAAATTACCCAGAATAAATCACATGGCGTGAAGTATCTGCAACAATTGGCGCAGGAAATCGGATTGCAAAGTGCTTTGTTTGATTCTGACCGCAAAGTAACACAGCTGCATTTTGGCGGAGGCACCCCAACCTTTTTCGATGACACCCAGTTGGAACAACTGATGGGCTGGCTGCGCAGCGGCTTTACTCTGGACAAGACCTCCAAACGTGAATTCTCCATAGAAATCGACCCTCGTACGGTAGACTCAAGCCGGTTGCAAACCCTGGCCGATTTTGGTTTTAACCGCATCAGCCTGGGTGTACAAGACACCAATCTGGAGGTGCAACGTGCTGTTAACCGCATCCAGGATCCTGAAGCGACTTTGCAGTTGGTGGATCAAGCACGCCAACGGGGCTTCAATTCCGTTTCCATCGACCTGATCTATGGTTTGCCCAAACAAAGCCTGGCCAGTTTTGAAAATACACTGGAAATGGTCACACAAGCCCGACCTGACCGTCTGGCCGTATACAACTACGCTCATATGCCACATATCTTCCGTTCTCAAAGAATGATCAATGTGGACGATTTACCGTCACCCGAAACGCGTCTGGCTTTAATGGAACTCACCATTCAAAAGCTGACGGATTCAGGCTATCGCTACATTGGTATGGACCATTTTGCTTTGCCCGATGACGAGTTGAGCCGCGCGCAGGAAGCCGGCAATCTGCAACGCAACTTTCAGGGTTACTCGACCCGTGCCGAGTGTGACCTGATCGGGCTGGGTGTCAGTGCAATCGGCAAAATTGGCGATTGCTATGCCCAGAATCTGAAGGAAATTCCACGTTGGTCAACGGCTGTGGAAGCGGGCGAACTGCCCATCTGGCGCGGTCTCAGCCTGAATGCTGAAGACCTGATTCGCCGCGCCGTGATCGAATCCATCATGTGTCAGGGCAAACTCGATTTCGCAACGTTCAATCATCGTTTTGAAATAGATTTCAACGACTATTTTGCGGCCGAGCTTAACCAGTTACGGCTACAGAATGATGACGGGCTGATTAACCTGGATGAAGACGGTCTGCAAGTAACCCCAGCCGGCCGCTTGTTGCTGCGTAATGTCGCCATGGTTTTTGATCAATATCTGAAACAGAGTGCTACCGAGCCAAAACGCTTTTCCCAAGTCATTTAAATTGCATTTGTATTACACTCTAAACCTTGCGAGCATTCGTGAGCGACCGGTTTTTGTGATTCTATGCTAAAGAAGTGACTGGAGAGTAAACTTGGACAAATTGGTAAAATTCAGTCCTTCAGACGATTTCTGCACGCCCCCAGGCCGTAACCAGGTCGCTTGCAGCAAGTGTTCTTTGGGCGAAATATGTCTGCCACGTGGCCTCAACCCCGCTGAAGTGGAGCGTTTCGAACAAATCGTTCACCGCTCACGCCCCATTCAGGCTGGTGAGCACCTGTTCCGTGCCGGCGACGAGTTCCGTACCGTTGCATCCGTACGTGCAGGCTGTTTTAAAAGCTATGTCATCGACAAAGATGGCCAGGAACAGGTATTGGGCTTTTATTTGCCTGGCGAAATCATCGGCCTCGACGCCATACACTCTACGATACATCACGCCAATATTGTCGCCCTGGATACCAGCGCCGTTTGCAGCCTGAGCTTTGATTCAGTCACCAACATGGCACGACAAATGTCCGGCCTGCAAGACGAGCTGTTCCGCGTCATGAGTCACCGAATCAGCGAGTTGGAAACCATAGCCTCGGATATGACCGCAGACGAACGTATAGCTTTGTTTCTGTTATCTTTGTCGGAGCGATTCAGCCGCAGGGGCTATTCAGATTCTGAATTCATACTTGCCATGTCACGGCGTGACATCGCCAGTTTTCTGCGTTTGGCCACGGAAACCGTGAGTCGGGTGTTGGCACGCTTCCAGAAGTCCGGCTTGCTGCAAGTGGACCGCAAACACGTTCGCATTTGTGATCTGCAGGAATTGAAAAAATTCGCCAACCGGCCGTCGGACTAAGTGCTTTCTAATGCTCCACCCCACCATCGCCATGCACATGGCCGTGGTCTTTCTCTTCCTCAGTGGCGTCACGTACGCCAGTAACCTCGACGTCGAAAACCAGCGTCTGTCCGGCCAGCGGATGATTGGCATCCACATCCACATTGAACCGACCCACTTTCGTTACCGTAACCTGCACCGGGCCTTGCCGGGTCTGTAAACCCACCACCTGGCCAGGTTTCAAAGCCCTGGCATTGGGGAAATGTTTGGCAGATACCCGTTGGATATTGGCTGGCTTGTGTTCCCCATAGGCATCGGCTGGCTCTACGGTCACTTCAAAACTATCGCCAACTGTTTTGCCTTCCATGGCCTTTTCGAGACCCTTGATGATGTTGCTGGAGCCGTGCAGATAAGTCATGGCATCGCCTTCGCGGGAGGATTCCAATTGCTCACCGCGGGCATTTTTCAGGGTGTAATGAAAGCTGACCACCGAATGTTTGCTGATATTCATAAAAGTGGGAACCACGGTTGGGTAGCGGCGATTATACTGTGCGAAGCTTTCACTTTGGCAAGGAAAGCACACATAAAACTGCGTTGAACCAGCCAGCTCAATTAATCAGCTGACTGGTTAAAACCTTTGCCTCTATTCTTCTTTGCTGTCGTCAATGACTGTAATGTCGATTTGCTCGGACATCACCACCGGATCGAATAACATGTGACGGTAATCAGCGAACATCAGCTGCAGCGTGTGTTTGCCGGGTGGCAAGGTAATTTCAGCTTCAGTATCACCTTTGCCATAGTGGATGATATTGTCCGTGGTTGGCAGTGGCTGATTGGCGGAAGCGATCTCGTTGACGTCAATCAGCAAATGATGATGTCCACTGTTCGGGACGTTCTTGCCTGCCGGAACAACCTCCATCCCGGTGACTTCAAACTTCACAACAAAAGTGCCTGGTAACTCGTCACCATCTTTGATATTGCTGATCCGCACCGTGGCACCTTCAGGCGAAGGAGTGCGGACTACCTGAGCCATGGCGGTTTGCATCGACCCTATGGCCAACAACAAAG
>CAZRTG010000214.1:0-5615 GCA_964602895.1 uncultured Wenzhouxiangellaceae bacterium | reverse complement strand
CTGCCAATTCTCGTACAGCGTAACCCTGGCCATGTCGTGATAATCCAGGCCGGCACGCCGCAGTTGAGCGTCCTCCAGATTAAAACCACAGGGTCCAACCAGATGCAAGCGCGTTGTCGTGTTGGCACACAGACGGATGATATTGCCGGTGTTGGGCGGAATTTCCGGTTGAAACAGAATGATGTTGAACATGCGTTGAAGCCTGCCACGAGCCATAGTAAAAAAGCGAGAAAAAATTGGACATCGAATTTGCGGTAAAGCGAAACGGCACAACCATGCGAGTTTCCTTCTGAAGGGTCTTTGTTCAATTGATCAAGTAATAAGCACCTGTTATGTATCTACATGAAAAATAACATGAAAATGTATGTTGTTCGGAAAATGGCCGGCTTATGAAGATATTTGACAGTCTCAGGGTGTGGGTATATTGTTTGCACCTGTCGGCACAACATCTTGTGTCCAAAAAAAAAGTGGGGCACAATGACTTGTGCCCTTTAATAAATAAAACCAAATAATTAGACGGTAATATTGATGAGCAGCGTTCAGGCCCAGACGATTGACATTGATTCACAAGACATTCCATTGCAGGAAGCCTCTCTCGACATCTGGGACAAGAAGTACCGGCTGAAGTCCAAAACAGGCGAATATATCGACGAAAGTATCGATGATACGTTCAAGCGCGTCGCGCGCGCCATTTCCGATGTTGAGCCCAACGAAGAAAAGCGTCAATACTGGTATGGTGAATTTCTCTGGGCTTTGAGACGCGGCGCCATACCTGCGGGCCGTATTATTTCCAACGCCGGAGCGCAGGCTCACAAGCCAGCCACCTCAACCATCAATTGCACCGTGTCGGGAACCATTACCGATTCGATGAACGGTATTCTGGAAAAAGTGCATGAAGCCGGGCTGACGCTGAAAGCAGGCTGTGGCATTGGTTACGAATTTTCTACCTTGCGCCCCAAAGGTGCCTATGTCTCGGGAGCGGGTGCTTACACTTCCGGTCCGCTGAGTTTCATGGATATCTACGACAAGATGTGTTTCACCGTTTCATCAGCCGGTGGGCGTCGTGGTGCGCAGATGGCTACCTTTGAAGTCGGGCACCCTGATGTGCTGGAGTTTATCCGCGCCAAGCGGGAAGACGGGCGTTTGCGGCAATTCAATTGCTCTTTGCTGATTACCGATGAATTCATCCAGGCGGTCAAGAACAATGAAACCTGGTCATTGGTCTTTCCAGTAAGTGAACAGGAGTCACAGGAACTGGATCTGGATAACCCGGAGCAGGTTTTGTGGCGTGAATGGCCACAAACAGAAGGCTATATCACACGTGCAGACGGGCTGGTAGCCTGCCGCATTTACAGGACCATTCCGGCACGACGGCTGTGGGATATGATCATGTCGTCCACCTATGATTTCGCCGAGCCTGGCTTCATACTGGTTGATCGCATCAATGAGATGAACAACAACTGGTTTTGCGAAAATATCCGGGCCACCAACCCCTGCGGAGAGCAGCCGCTTCCACCTTATGGCGCCTGTCTGTTGGGCTCCATCAACCTGACACGGTTTGTCGAAAAACCTTTTACAGACGAGGCCCGTTTCAACTGGGAAGCCTACCGTAAAGTGGTGCGCGTATTTACGCGCATGCTGGATAACGTAGTTGAAATCAACGGCTTACCTCTGGCCAAGCAGAGGGAAGAAATCCTGCGTAAACGCCGACACGGCATGGGTTTTCTGGGCCTGGGTTCCACCCTGAGCCTGATGGGTATGCGCTACGGTTCTGCTGAATCATTGGAATTTACCGAACGCGTGTCGCGTGAAATGGCGCTAGCGGGTTGGGAAGAAGGCCTGGAGTTGAGCCGCGAACGCGGCCCTGCACCCATCATGAACGAAATGTTTACGGTTGATGGTGACATGCTTCGCCGCCGGCCTGAAATGCTGGATGATGGATACCAGATCGGTGACAAACTGCCGGGTCGCTTGCTGCATGCGCGTTACAGTCGTTATATGCAGCGTGTGGCAGAGTATGCGCCTGAATTGGTCGCGGCACTCGGTGAAGAAGGCGCCCGCTTTACCCACCATTCTTCCATAGCACCCACCGGCACGATTTCGCTGTCGTTGGGCAATAATGTTTCAAACGGTATTGAGCCCAGTTTTGCACATCATTACAGCCGCAATGTGATCCGTGAAGGGCGCAAGACCAAAGAAAAAGTTGAGGTTTTCAGTTACGAACTGTTGGCCTATCGGCATTTGGTCAATTCACGTGCCATGCCTTACGCCAGCGAAGAAGACAGCAAACTGCCGGATTATTTTCTGACGGCAGAGGATATTTCACCCAAACAGCATGTGGACATACAGGCTGCGGCGCAAAAGTGGGTCGATTCTTCCATTTCGAAGACAGCTAATGTGCCAACGGATTTTCCTTTTGATGAATTCAAGGATATCTACCTGTATGCACACAGCAAGGGCCTGAAAGGCTGTACCACCTTCCGCTTCAACCCGGAAGCCTTTCAGGGGGTGTTGGTGCAGGAACGGGATCTGGAAAATACCACCTATCGTTTTGTATTGGACGATGGTCAGGTGGTCGAAGCGAAAGGTAACGCAGAAATTGAATATGACGGTGAGCTGCATACCGCAGCCAACCTGTTTGATGCGCTCAAGGAAGGCTATTACGGCAAGCTTTAAGCAGTGGTCAAGAAAGGACCGATGGACAACGGAGGTGTACCGAAGTACATGGAAGTGCACCTAGTACAATAATAAAAAAATATCAGGGATAAAGAGACGGCCAGGGATGTTTTGGGAACCGTCAATCCAGAAGGAGGTGTATCGTACAAGGACGTACACCTTTTTTCAGCCAGGCTGCAAGGCTTATGCTTGAGTTGAAAAAGACTCAACAGAATTACAGGCTTATGGCTGGTCAGGGCTTGAAGCTCGGCCAGACCGGGTCGGAGAGGTTTGGGGAACGCCGTCATATCGCCACCAACAGGGAGTAGTGGCGAGCCTTTATGCAGAAATCAAAACCCACAACGCAGGTTTAAAGAATTATGAAAGAATTATGAGTACCAGGATAGATCGTAAAATTGTTGGCTACGAAGTCGTCAGGAAAGAAGAGGAAGAGGCCGCTCGCGCCGCTGCCTTGGCTGCCAAAGAAGAAAGACAAAAAGCCAAGATCATTCGCATGACCGAGCAGGTGGCGCGGCCTGAGGGCATGGAAGCGCTGGAAGGCTCAACCTACAAGATTAAAACACCATTGATTGATCACGCCATGTACGTGACCATCAATGATATCGTGCTCAATGCCGGCACCGAGCACGAACAACGACGCCCATTTGAGATTTTCATCAATTCCAAGAACATGGACCACTTCCAGTGGATCGTGGCCTTGACTCGCCTGATGTCGGCCGTCTTCCGTAAAGGCGGGGACGTGACTTTCCTGACCGAAGAACTGCAAGCGGTATTCGACCCCAAAGGGGGTTATTTCAAACCCGGTGGCAAATTCATGCCATCCATCGTTGCCGAAATAGGTGCCGTTATCGAGCACCATCTGCAGAAAATCGGCTTGATGGAAAAAGAAGAGTTATCCCAACAGCAACAACTTGTTCTGAACCAGAAAAGAGCAGAAGCAGAAGCAGCCCATGATAGCAGGCAAGCTGCTGCCAACGATGAAAGCGGCAGTTACCCGGCATCCGCCACTTTGTGCAACAAGTGCCACACCAAAGCCGTCGTCAGCATGGATAATTGTGCAACCTGCCTGTCCTGTGGTTATTCCAAATGCGGCTAGAGTTTATTAACACCAGGCCAGAAATTCAGGCCTGGTGTTAACCTGCAGCGAATCAAGGTTTGCTCAGTGTAGTCAGCATGCGATACCAGAATTCTGTACCCGCATGAAACTCGGCGATACCGATTTTTTCATCCAGTCCGTGCGCCCGGATGTCGGATGAACGCATAAACCAACCCGCTACTCCAAACACCGGAATACCCGCATTACGTACGAACAAACCGTCGGTAGCGCCGGTGGACATTTCAGGTATCACCGGTATTCCCGGCCAGGTTTCATCAACCAGTCGTTCCAGGGTTTCCTGCAGCGCAGCGGGCATCACCGATGCCGGGCTGGGCTTGGCATCATAAACTGATGAAAATACTATGGCGGGGTCGTTGACCAATTCTTCCAGTTTGGCCCTCACGTCGGCCGGGTCAACGCCCGGAATGATGCGACAGTTGATGGTAGCTGTAGCTTTACGGGGAAGTGCATTTTCTGCATGGCCGCCAGTCAATTCGGTGGGGACACAGGTAGTGCGCATGATGGCGTTGATATACGGATCCTGCGCCAGTCGTTGAGCTGCTTCCGCAGAAAAATTCTTTTTACCCAATTCAGCCATATCGGTTGCGGTTTGCCCACTTTCCAGTGCGGCTGAGCGGGCAAACATCAAACGGGTGTTTTCCGATATGCGTACCGGGAACTGGTATTCGGCAATACGAACCAGAGCTTGAGCCAACTGGTTAATGGCGTTTTCCGGTCGTGGAATGGAGCTGTGACCACCCGGGTTGCTGCTGGTCAGCTGATAGGTTTGATAGACCTTTTCACTGGTTTGCACGTTAAAAGCCCGCGGCTTGAAATCCTTGTCGTATTCCCCGCCACCGGCATCGGTGTTGAGGGCAAATTCTGCGTTGATCAGATCCCGCCCTTCGGTGGACAGCCATTCGATTACCCGGCCGTCGGTTTCCTCATCGCCGGTCAGAGCCATGATCAGATCACGATTGGGAACAAATTTTTCCTGTTGCAGGCGAATGAAATTGGCCACCAGGTGAGCAACGCCGGCTTTGTTATCCTGGGTGCCACGACCAAAATAGTAACCCTCTTTTTTACCAAATGTGAAGGGTGGAAATGCCCAGGCATCCGGGTTGGCGGTGACCACGTCGATATGCGCCAGGGTCAGCAGTGGCTGCTGTTCCTGAATGCCGCGCAATCTGGCCACCAGCCCATATTTGCCCGGCTCAGGATTGACGATGACCACATCCTGTTCCGGTATGCCAGCCTGCACTAACCGCTCAGCCATGGCTTCAACAGCAGCGCGGGTTTGTTCCGGGTGCTCTTCGGTGCTTTCAAACTCAACCAGTTGCCGCAGGATATCTTCTGCCAACTGTTGTTGTGGATTGAGGGCAAACTCATCTGCCTGGATTTTTGCAAAGTCAATCAACACAATGAAGCCGCTGGTAATGATCCAGGACAAATATTTCAAAATCTTCACAAAGAATGCTCCTGTGGTTTGACTTGGAATTCAAGAGTGGAAAAAGCCGCGGCCAATTTTCTCACATGGTCGCCTGATCGTGTTCCGTGTTGTTCTCGGTGCTGCACTCTGAGTTTGTTCACACTATGATGAGCAGGCAGCAAAGAGTGCAACAAAGCGGCACAATTGGCAAATGACAGACTGCGCACCCAAGAGAAATACACAGGAGCCGGACCGTGTCCTTGATTTCTGAATTGATTCTGAAAAAGCGTGATGGACGGGAACTCAGTGAGCAGGATATATCGCGATTCGTCACCGGTATTGGTGAAGGACGCGTAACGGATGCCCAGATTGCAGCATTTGCCATGGCAGTCTGGTTTCGTGACCTGTCAGCCT
>CAZRTG010000213.1:0-5630 GCA_964602895.1 uncultured Wenzhouxiangellaceae bacterium | reverse complement strand
AAGTATCTCATTACACGCCTGATAAATTAAGCTTTCTTGCACTCTACTTTCGGTTAATCGCCCAATAAACCCATGCGTCTTTCAAATATCAAATACAAATCATTGTCCTTACCCCACTGGGAATGCCATTTCGGCGAGACCTGGTGCATCCTGGGCGGCAACGCATCGGGCAAGGGCTTGCTCGCGGCTTTACTCACCCGGGAAGAACAGCCCGAGACGGGCGAGATCATCGATGCGCCGCCTGTTATTCGCTGTGTATCATTCGAAAACCAGCAAGAATTTTATGAGCGGGAACTGCGCAATGACGATACCGACTACCTGGATCGAATTGACCACGGTACAACGGCACGCGATATGTTGCTGCAATCCGGCTGCGAACCCGCAAAGATCGGTCCGCTGGCGCAAAAACTCAAGGTAGCCCACATTCTCGAGCGTGGCTACAAACTCCTGTCCAGTGGCGAGGCCAGGAAAATCCTGCTGCTCAAAGAGATTTTAGCCGAACCTGACCTGCTTATTTTGGACGAGCCCTTTGAAGGGCTTGATGCCGAGTCCAGGCTCGAGTTGCACCATCTGACTCAAGACATCGTAAAGTCCGGACACCCACTGCTTTTTCTGGTTAACCGCATCGACGACATACCCGCTTTTGCCACCCATATTGGCCTTCTGAGCCATGGCCAGCTGGTTTTTACCGGCCCGCCAGACCAGGCTGCCGCGCGTCCCGAACTGAAACAGATCACCCACCTGGACGATTCCGCTGTGCCGGAGTTACCCGGGCCGCCGTCTCAAAGCAGAGAGTCCTTCGATACACTGGTCCAAATGCGCAACTGCAAAGTCCAGTATGGCGAAATCATTCAGTTCCAGGATTTTAACTGGGAGCTCAAAGCCGGCGAGCACACACTGATCACAGGGCCGAACGGGGCAGGTAAATCGACATTGCTGCAATTAATCTCGGGTGACCATCCACAGTGTTATAGCAACGACATACAAATTTTTGGATATCAAAGAGGCAGCGGTGAATCCATCTGGGACATCAAGAAACACATTGGCATTGTTTCAGCAGCGTTGCATCGGGACTATCGGGCACCCGGCAATGCACTCACTACCGTGGTATCCGGTTTGTATGACAGTATCGGTTTGTACCAACAACCAACGCAGGCCCAGAAGCAACTGGCCATGCAATGGCTGGAGATTATGGGTTTGGGCGCACTCGCCAACACCGGGTTTCGCCAACTGTCCTGGGGGCAACAGCGCCTGGTTATGATCGCCCGCGGTCTCATCAAGCTCCCGCCTCTGTTGATTCTGGACGAGCCCACCCAAGGGCTGGACGACCTGAACCGGCATCTGGTGCTCGCCTTCATTCGAAAACTCACCCACATCAAAGGCACCACGCTGTTGTTTGTCAGCCACCGCCATGACGAACACCTTGCTCTGTTTACCCACAAGCTACATTTCACCGCGTGCAGCAATCGATCCGCTTTGTACGAAATCAGATGGGTGTCCGCAGAAAAACACGGTCAGAAAAAGACTACAAGCTTCGAGTAAAACTCCTCTTACCCAGGGGACCCAATACCTCAACAATGGTGCTCATAGCCTGTTTGCAGTGCTGAATGGAGTAGAAATTGAGCCTGGCCCAAGTTTTTTCACGTGCCGGCGTGGGCGTGGAAGCACCCGAAGTCATTGTGGAAATTCACCTTGGCGGCGGTTTGCCCAAATTATCCATTGTTGGTCTGCCAGAAACTGCGGTGCGGGAATCGCGTGATCGGGTTAAGGCCGCATTGCTCAATGCCCGTTTTGAGTTTCCACAAAGTAACGTCACCATCTCTTTGACACCGGCAGATCTGCCCAAAGAAGGCAGTCGCTTTGACCTGCCGATTGCGCTGGGCATATTGGCCGCCTCCAAACAGATACCCGGCAAGCAGCTCAAAACCTGTGAGTTTATCGGTGAGTTGTCACTCAGCGGCACACTGAATCCGGTACGCGGCATTCTGCCGGCCGCACTCCAATGTCACCAGGCCAACCGGGTATTGGTGTTACCCTCCGCAAATGCGGGTGAAGCCGGGCTGGTTAAAGACAATCGTCATCTGCACGCCGGACATCTGATGGATGTGGTGAGTTGGATGAGAGGCCGGATGGATTTGCCACGGCTCGAAGCACCCAGTCAGATCAACGAGCCTGAAGTGGCCGATCTGGGTGATGTCTATGGTCAGTTTCGTGCCCGTCGCGCACTGGAGATCGCGGCATGCGGTGGGCATAATTTACTGCTTACAGGGAGTCCTGGAACCGGCAAGACCATGTTGGCCTCACGTTTGCCCGGTATTTTGCCACCCATGCAGGATTCAGAAGCCATCGAAGTCGCAGCCATTGCGTCCATCAGCCGCGCAGGTCTGGATATCAATCGCTGGCGCCAACGGCCTTTTCGCGCGCCGCATCACACCGCCAGTGCCATCGCACTGGTGGGTGGCGGCAGCCTGCCCATGCCGGGTGAGATTTCACTGGCACACCAGGGCGTTTTGTTTCTTGATGAGTTGCCCGAGTTCAGCCGTCATGTACTGGAGGTGATGCGCGAGCCCCTGGAGTCCGGGCGCATTGTTATCTCACGTGCCCGCAGGAGGGAAACCTATCCAGCTCGCTTCCAACTGGTGGCCGCAATGAACCCCTGCCCCTGCGGCATGGCCGGTGAAGCCAATGGGCGCTGTCATTGCACGGTGGATCAGATTCAGCTCTATCGGTCGCGTATTTCCGGGCCATTGCTGGACCGCATTGACCTGTACGTGGAGATGTCCCGACCCCGCAGTTTTCTGAACCGGCAGGAGAACGAACTGCCCGAGCGCAGTACATTTGTGCGTGCCCGGGTAGAACGCGCCCGCAAACGGCAACTGCAATTACGCGGTCGGATCAATTCCCAGCTGGATAATGCCGCACTGAAGAAATATTGTGTACTTGCAAAGTCCGACCTGGAGCTGTTCAAACAAGCCAGCGATCAACATGCCCTGTCTCCCAGAGCCTGTCACCGTATTCTCAAAGTGGCCCGCACGCTGGCCGATATGGACGACTCAGACAGTATTGCAACCGTCCACCTGGCTGAGGCGATTTCGTATCACAGCAGTGGCCGTGTTCAAGGTGCTAACTTGTGCTAATCACCGAGTTCTGGTTAGATAACCGGTGGCTTGGAATAGCCAAATGGTTCTTCAGTTATAAAGTAGCTGGCCGTTGGTGTAACAGAAATCTTTTTTCCGGTCAGTATATGGGCAGACTCCATGAGTCAACCAGTTGTAACAACATGGCAGATGCAACTGCATGACATTTGAAGCCTGTCGCAAAAACAAGCACACACAACAAAGTTCTACCATCGAGTGGAGACAAGCAATGGCACTAAGAAATCGTACAGGAATTTTCATACTCGCCCTGGTGACCCTGAGTTCACCGATTTATGCTCAATCGGTGTTGGAGGAGGTGTTGGTAACCGCCACCAAGCGAGGCGCAATCGACGTTCAATCCATTGCCGGCGGCATTTATGCTGTAGACGGCAGTAGTCTTGACGTTCGCGGTATCGTCGACATGGAGGGCGTGGCCGGACAGATACCCGGTCTTACGTTCCAGGACCAGGGTCCGGGTGACAAGGAATACATCATTCGTGGTATTAACGGTAATGGACCCTCTGTTGTCGGGGCTTACTTCGATGAGTACGTGATTACCGCGAGTGATCAACAGGACGGCGGTGGCAAGAACGCACCGATCAAAATGATCGACCTCGAACGGGTCGAGGTCCTGAATGGCCCGCAGGGCACCCTGTACGGCGCCAACTCAATGGCCGGTAACATCCGTTATATTTCGCGCAAGCCGGATTCGCAGGCATTCGATTCGTTTGCTGATGGCGATTTTTCGTTTACCAAAGAAGGCGGCTTTAATTACACCGTCAGTGGCATGCTGAACTTTCCTCTGGTGACCGATCAATTGTCATTGCGACTGGTTGGCTGGCGCACCGACGCCGATGGCTGGATTGATCAGCCACGTCGCCAGACCGGGCCGGAGACCTTCACCGGTAACGACAAAGACATCAATGACGAAGAAACCAACGGCGGGCGCATCATGTTGCGCTGGACCCCCAATGAACGGCTTACCGCCGATTTCATGTATATGAAACAGAACCTGGAAACCGGTGGATCACCCCGGTTCACTGCCAAGGGAACACCGGCATGGCCCGATTTGCCGCCCGATCTGTTGCAGGCCGCCATCGATGCACCGGATGCAAATCCACCGGTACCATTGCCCGGATTACAGCCTTTGACGCCTGCTAAAGACTTTGTCAACGTTGATGTGGTGCGCAGCCCTCGCGACGACGACGTAGAGTTAATCGGTGGAACATTGAGTTACGATACCGGCATAGGTACCGCCACACTGTCCGCCAGCCAGTTCGAGCACGACATCGGATTCAATATCGACAGTACGCCCATCCTGCTGTTCTTCGGAGTGCCGGCACCGGGTGCCACAGTTCAGCCCCAGTCATACGATACCCGGATGGTGGAAGCACGGTTTTCATCGGATTTCGACCATGCGGTCAATTTTGTTGCCGGTGCCTATTATCAGAAAGACGAAAATGAGTTCCAGTCCCTGGTACCTACTCTGGATGGTCAGGGCAATCCGGTTGCCTGGAACCCGGCCAATTCAAATGACTTCTTTGCGGGTGGTACGGCATTTTTTGGCCGCGCCCGGGAAGACGAGGTAAAGCAAAAGGCCATTTTTGGTGAGGTTACCATTGATTTTGCTGACCGCTGGCAGCTGTTATTGGGTGCCCGTGCGTTTGAAGTAGACCTGCAGTCCATCCAGCAGACCCTGCACAATTTTGGCGGGCAGTCGGGCCCGGTGGCTGGTGAAGAGATTGGCATCAATGAACAGGGCAATGCGATCGGTCTGATCAAGTTCAGTGACGATGCTGTCAAACCTAAAGTGTCATTGTCTTACGATGTAAATGACAGCGTTATGGTCTACGGCCTGTATTCAGAGGGCTTCCGCGTTGGCGGTATCAACAACGCCAACCAGCCTTTTGCCGACGGTATTCCCGGCACCTATAATTCCGACGATTTGTCCAACATTGAATTCGGCATCAAATCCGAGTGGCTTGATCATCGCTTGCAGTTCAATTCCACGGTGTTTTTGATTGATTGGGACGACATTCAGGTGGAGCCACGTGATCCGGTCGGCAATATTCCGTTCACCACCAATGGCGGCTCGGCAGAGGTCAATGGTATTGAATGGGGCTTGCACTTTTTGGCCACCGACGCCCTCCGGCTGGATTTCACCGGCACTTACTTTTTCGACAGCCAGTTGACCAGCGATCAGCCGATCCTGCCCGGCGCGTCCTCCTTCATTATTGCCGGAAAGGCAGGTGACGACATTCCGAACGTACCGGAAATGCAGCTTTATGCATCCGGCACCTACTCCGCAGAATTGTTCGGGCGACCGCTGACCCTGATTGGAGATATCACCTATCGTGGCGACACCAATACGGAATTCCGTCCTGACAGCCTGTTCAACATCGAACTGGATTCCTACACCCTGATCAACCTGTTTTCCAGGTTACAGGTAACGGACAATCTGGAAATGGGCATTTATGTTCAAAATCTGACGGA
>CAZRTG010000212.1:0-5642 GCA_964602895.1 uncultured Wenzhouxiangellaceae bacterium | reverse complement strand
CAATGAAAACGTACCGCGGGTGCTGGGTGCTGTCCTGTCTATTCTGGCCGACCAAGACATCAACGTGCTGGATATGATGAACAAAAGCCGCGGTGACCTGGCCTATAACATCATTGATGTGGAAACCGAACCGGCAGCCGGAATACTCGCTGACATCTCCCGGGCCGATGGGGTTATCCGGGTACGGATGGTTTGATGGAAGAAATTCGCGTTGTCGATCTACCGGAAAAAGATCGGCCACTGCGGGCAGACGTCAGCCTTTTGGGTTCATTGGTAGGAAAAATGCTGGTGGAACAGGGTGGCCAGCACTTGCTGGACCGGGTAGAGCAGGTGCGTCACGCCGCCATCGTAGACCGTGAACGTGATGACAAATCCGGCGCGGGTCTGGAACAGGTGTTGGGGCAGTTGCAGGCCGATGAAACCGGCGACGAAAGCAACGATGAAATTCACCAGATCATTCATGCCTTCTCGTCTTATATGCGCACGGTCAACCTGGCAGAAAAAGTGCATCGTATCCGGCGGCGCAGAAGTTACCAGCGCGCCCGCAGCGCAGCCCAGCGTGGCAGCCTGGATGAGGTGATCGGCGGCTTGAAAGCGGCTGGAGTCAAGCTGGGCGTACTGCAGCAGGCATTGAATCGTTTAAGCATATCACCGGTGTTCACCGCCCATCCGACCGAGGCAACGCGGCGCACCCTGCAGGAAAAAGAGTACGAGATTGTATTGCGCCTGGTAGACCGGCTCAATCCGGAGCTGACGCCAGAAGAAGAAACCATCAGCAGGCAGCGCATCCTTGCCGCAATCAGTTCGGCCTGGCAAACACGCCTGGTTTCACACAGCCGCCCCACCGTGGCGGATGAACTGGACAATATCCTGTTCTACATCACCGACATCCTGTATCGCGTGGTGCCGGTGTTTTACGAAAGCCTGGATCAGGCGCTTGAGCTCCATTATGGCCCGGAGGCGGTCGGCATTGTTGCGCCAGAACAACTTATTTTGCGATTTGGTTCCTGGGTGGGTGGCGATATGGACGGCAATCCCAATGTGGATGCCGGCACCATTCTGGAAACCCTGGTGCTGCAACGCAAGGCCATCATCCGGCGCTACCTGCCGGAAGTGAATGCACTGGGTCGTTCACTCAGCCAATCGCTGAGCGAAATCGGTGTAGATGAAGCCGTCGTGCTGCGTGTCTCCGCTTATGAGAAGCTGATGCCTAAAGTGGCTCTGGCCATTGTTGATCGCTACCGCGATATGCCTTATCGCTGCCTGTTGCGTTATGTCGCGGCCCGTTTGCAGGCTACGATCGAAGATGGCGAGCAAGCCTATCCGTCGGTCGGGGAACTGATTCATGACCTCAGTCTGATAGAGCAGAGCCTGCAGAACAACAAAGGGAAGCATGCCGGATTGTTTGCAGTGCGACGCCTGCTGCAAAGAGTACGTTGTTTCGGTTTCCACATGGCCACACTGGATGTGCGCCAGGATGCCGAGCTACACCGGCGGGTGATGGCGGAATGGCTGGGCAGGCCGGACTGGCCTGACACCACCGTTGAAGACCGGGGTCGCCTGCTGGCTGAACATCTCAGCGCCGGAGACTGGCCTGATTTGCCCGCTGTAGAGCAGCAATCAAAAGACATGCAGCGCACACTGGCCGTATTCAAGGTGCTTGGGGAGGCCAGGCAACGCTTTGGTGAGGCGGCAACCGGCCTGTTCATCATCAGCATGACCCAGGGTGCAGACGATGTGTTGACCGTGATGGCACTGGCTCAGGCAGCCGGTGCGGGTGCGCTTGAAATTGCCCCCTTGCTGGAAACCGTTAACGACCTGCAGGCAGGTCCCGGGATACTTGAGGCGCTGTTGGCAGAGCCCGTTTACCTGGCGCATCTGCGTCAGCAGAACTCACGGCAAGTGATCATGGTGGGCTATTCCGACAGCAACAAGGACAGTGGCATTGCTGCCTCGCGGTGGGCCTTGCAGGAAGCGCAGACCCGATTGCTGGAATGTGGCAAACAGCAGGGCATTGCGGTGGTTTACTTCCACGGCCGGGGCGGTACGGTCAGTCGTGGCGGCGGCAATCTGGTCAATGGCATTTTGGGAGCGCCGGCCGGAACGGTTAATGGCTACATGCGTCTGACCGAGCAGGGCGAGGTCATCAACCGCAAATACGGCGTGCGTCCGATTGCCTTGCGTAACCTCGAACTGATGACCAGTGCCACTTTGCGGCACAGCATGGACAGTGAGTTGCAACTGGCCGATGCACATATTGCGCTGACCACACCCGACGGTGGCTCGGAGTTGATGGACCTGCTGGCACAAACTGCCCGTCAGCATTATCGCGCAATGGTGTACGAGCAGGCTGAATTCAACGATTTTTTCCGCACGTTTACCCCCATCGATGTGATTGAGCGGCTGACCATAGGTTCCAGACCGCCATCGCGCCGGTCCGGTGCCGGAATCAGTAATCTGCGTGCCATTCCCTGGGTGTTTTCCTGGGGACAGACGCGCATAGGCCTGCCCGGTGTGTATGGCATGGGTACCGCGTTGCAACTGGCCGCCAAACAGTTTGGCCAGCAGCACTTGCGCCGCCTGTTGCAACAATGGCCTTTTTTCCGTGCACTGATTGAAGATGTGGAAATGGTTCTGGCCAAGACCGAATTGCGTATTGGTCGACGCTACGCCAGTCTGGTAACGAATGAACACCGTTTCCTGTTCGACCGGATCGAAGCGGAGTTGCTGTTGGCCAATGCGGCGGTTCTGGAAATAAAGCAAATGCAAAACCTGCTGGATGACCAGCCCACGCTGCAGCGCAATATCCGCTTGCGTAACCCCTACGTTGATCCGCTGCACCTGTTGCAGGTGGATTTGCTGCATCGCTGGCGCGAGGGTGGCAGCGAAGACGAGCGTTTGCTCAAGGCATTGATGGCGACGGTAAACGGTATTTCGCTGGGCATACAAAACACCGGCTGAAGTACAAGCGCTTTAAACCAGATAGTGGCTGTGACGGAAATCTTCCGGCCCATGGCCACGCATAAAAGCGCGGTAAAGGGTGGGCACCATGAACAGTGTGAGCACGGTAGCAATGCTCAAACCCGCCACAATACTCATGGCCACCGGGCCCCACAGCAGTGATTTGCCGCCCAGGCCGAAAGCCAGAGAAAACAGCCCGGCGATGGTGGTGGATGTGGTCATGAGGATGGGAATCACCCGCCGCCGTGCGGCGTAGACCGTGGCGTGCAAAGGCCGCATGCCGTTGGCAATTCGCGCATTGGCCGCATCAATCAATACGATGGCGCTGTTCACGGCAATTCCGGTAAGCGCAATAATGCCGTACAGAGTGTAAAGGCTGAGCGGATTGTTGGTTACTACCAGGCCAAACACCACGCCGGTAAACGCCATCGGTACGGTGATCAATATCAGCAAGGGCTGGAAATAACTGCGGAACTGGGTGGCGATGATCAGGTAGATCAAGCCCAGACCCATCAGGAACAAACCGGACATGGCGTCCAGGCTTTCCGTGATGTCATCCAGTGCGCCGCTGAACTCCAGATTCGTACCGGGGAATTGCTGGCTGATTTTATCCCACTCGGCCTGGATCATGGCAGCAGCGGCCGTGACTTCAAGTATTTCTTCGTCCAGATCGCCTTCAACCGTGATGGCGCGGCGCAGATTGAAATGCCGGATCATGCCACGGCTTTTACCGACCTCCTGTCTGGTCAGGGCGGCAAAAGTGGTGGTGCCGCCGCCAGGCAGGGCGATGGGGTCGTTCAAAACCGCGCTGATGTCCTGTTGTTCGCGTGGCAGGCCACGTACCCGCAACTCAACCTTCTCACCCTGATCGCGCATAAACGCAACGATCTCACCATCGAGGTGCAACCGCAGCAAACGGGCAACGTGGCCCGGGCTCAGCCCTGCCCGTCTTATCGCTTTGTAGTCCAGTTGCAAGGCCAGTTCGGAACGGCCGGCGACGTCGTTGTCGATCACATTGCTGGCACCCGGCAGCTGTTCGGTGATGGCCAGCACGGCATCGGTTGCAGCTCGCAGCTCGGTAAAATCATCGGCTCTTACCTTGACATTGATATCACGCTGGACGGGTGGGCCACCGGTAATTTCAAGGAACGAAATTTTGCCATCCACCAACAATTGCTGCAGCGGTTCGCGCAGCGAGTTGATGATTTCCGTAACCGATCGGCCATTGACCGATGACTCACTCAAAGAAACCTGTAACTGACCGTACTGGTCGCCATACATGGGTTCGACATCGGTAAACTTGATACCCGCATTGGCGGTAATGGCACGAAATTCCCCGGCTGGCATCAGTTCGCGGACTTTCTGTTCCACCATAACCGTTTGCCGCAGGGTTTCGTGCAGTGGCGCATCCGTGGGCATATCCAGGTTCACGTAAAACAACCGGATGGGATCGGCAGTGAAGAAATCGATGCGTACCATGCCGGCGCCTATGGCGGCCGCGGCCAGCAGAAAGCTCAGCAGACCGGCACCCAGAAAGCGCACCGGGCGGCGCATGACATAACACAGCATGCGGGTATATTTGATCCGCAGCCAGTGGGTCCAGCGGCCACGCCAATGGCGACGGGTGTCGGTTTGTTTCGGATCCTGACGGAAGGCCATGACGTGTACGGGCAAAATCCAGAACGCCTGCACCAGACTGACCGCGAGCCCTACGGTGACAACAAAGGGAATTACGAACATGAATTTGCCGATAATGCCTGGCAACAGCATCAGTGGCAGGAAAGCGGCCATGGTGGTCAGAACGGCAGCGGTTACCGGACGGCCGACTTCGGCCAGCGAGTTCAATGCTGCTTCCAACTTGTCAGAGCCTCTCTGCATTCGGTAGTACATGGCCTCAACGACCACAACCGCGTCATCCACCAGCATGCCCAGAACAATGACCACACCCAGCAGTACCGAAACATTCAACGTGTTGCCGGTCACATTCAACGCCAGGAACGTGCCTGCCACTGAGAACACAATGCCCAAAGTGACCATGGTGGCGATACGTATGCCCAGAAACAACCAGCACACACCCAGCACCAGCAGCAGTCCCAGTCCGGCATTATTTTGCATGATGGCTATGGCATGACGAGTGGTGCTGGTTTGGTCATCGGCCAGCACCAGGGTGATACCGCTGCCGGCCAGCTGTGTGTTCTTTTCGGCAATATAGGCGTTGATCCGGTCGACCAGTTCCAGTGTGTTCGAGTAACCCACTTTGCTGACAGACAAAGCCACAGCGGGCAAGCCTGCGAAAGAAACCAGTTGAGTCGCTCGCTCTCTGCCGCGGCGGATTTCGGCCACCTGATCCAGCCCGATCAACTCGTCCGGTTTCGCCACGGGCGCCAACTGGAAGGATGAAAGTTGCTCCGGGTCGGCGGTCGTGCCGGCAATGCGCACCAGCCACTCGCTGCCGGCAACATCTGATTTGCCGGCAAAAGTGTCACGGAACGCCTGACGTAAACTGTCCGCTATATCGGTGGCCTGCAAGCCCCTGGCTGCCAGTTCCCAGGGCAGGAATTCAACCTGCATTTCAGGGTCATGCAGACCAATGGCGAGGGCTTTATCCACACCCGGGAGTCGTTCAATGTCTTGCTTGATCAGACGGGCGGTTCGGCGCAGCAGCTCATCATCAGCCTGGC
>CAZRTG010000211.1:0-5687 GCA_964602895.1 uncultured Wenzhouxiangellaceae bacterium | reverse complement strand
TCAACCCCTCAAAAAAAGCCAGCTGATGTGCCGCCTCTTCATGGGTGCCCAGGTCGTAAACCAGTTCTTCCAGCACACGTTGTTTGCTGCGCTGTAATGCTGCCTCGCTGATTTGCCCTTCACGCACCTGCCGAAACGCATCTTTGACCGGTTCCTGAACCGTCTGTTCTGACTGGCCAGGGGCCATCGTGCCCCGGATGCTGAACAGATAACGCTGTGCAGCGGGTGGAAACCAGGTACTCAAAACGTCCAGCTTTCCGTACAAAGCCGTACCGGGTTGCGCTGCGGTAGTGCCATATTCCTGCATGAAATTAACCCCGGATCCGCCGCTCAGCCATTGCTGTAACACCAGCATGGCGGCAAAGTCAGGGTCATTGGCAGCGGGTGTGGGGTAAGCCAATTCGAAATAGTCGACAGCATAATCGGCATC
Organism: uncultured Wenzhouxiangellaceae bacterium; assembly: GCA_964602895.1. GTDB lineage: Bacteria > Pseudomonadota > Gammaproteobacteria > Xanthomonadales > SZUA-36 > JAWXBM01. The sequence continues at coordinate 5,257 of CAZRTG010000211.1, read as the reverse complement.
ACCCGCACCCAGTAGTTCGATGCGCCGCTCACCCATCTGTGGCGGCTCCAGAGTATGTGGCAACGGAGTTGCAGTTTTGGCAGGAAAATCACCAAAAAGCTGTACCACCATTTGGCGCACCTGTTCTGTATCGATGTCGCCAACCACCGCCAATACGGCGTTAGCAGGCACATAGTGTTGCCGGTAAAACGCCAGCACGTCCTGCTGTTGCAAGGCCAGGATATCAGTTTCCCAGCCAATCACATTATTGCGGTAAGGGTGTGCCTGAAAAGCGGCAAACACCACGGCGTCATGCAATACTGAAGCAGGGTCATTTTCATAACCATGCATTTCGGCCAACACGGCCCCTTTTTCAGGCTCAATCCAACGCGGCTCAATCAACAAACGCTGCATGCGGTCCGCTTCGATGCGCAGCAATAATTCGACCTGATCGCCGGGCACCGTGGAAAAATAAGTGGTTTGGTCTATCCAGGTGTAGCCATGCCATTCACCACCTGCGGCATAAATCCGGCTGACGACGTCGGTGTCGGGAAAATTCGCACTGGCACGAAACGCCATGTGTTCCAGAAAATGTGCAATGCCGGATTGCCCGGCAGGCTCACTGCGACCACCCACCCGATACAACATCTGCACGCTGGCCGAGGGGAAAGTATGTTCTTCAAGCAGCAGCAAGGTGAGGCCATTGGGCAGTATTTCGTGCTGCACTTTTTGCAGGTCCAACTGCGCCCAGCTGGAGTTTGGCCAGAAAGCGGCAAGGCAAAAACTGACAATCAAGATGAGGCAGGCGCTGCCGTCGAGAAGAAAACGCGCGCCCGTCCACAAGCCCGTTTTTACGCCAGCGTTTTGCACACTGTTATTCTTTAAGACCAAATGCCAGGTCACCGGCATCGCCCAGGCCCGGCACAATATAGCCCCGGGCCGTCATGTCAGGATCAACAGCACCCAACCAAAGGGTGGTGTTGGCTGGTAGGTTCTGCTGTACAAAATCCACACCGGCACGACTGGCAATCACCGATACCACATGCACGTGCCGGGGTTGACCATGCTGCAGGATGGCCTGGTAAGCCAACACCATGGAAGACCCGGTAGCCAGCATGGGATCACAAAGAATGACGTCGCGGCCCTGTAACGAGGGGCTGGACAGATACTCGATTTCTACTTCAAAACTGTCGGCATCGCCTTCATGCTTGCGATACGCCGATATGAACGTATTGTCGGCCCGGTCAAAGTAATTCAACAGACCTTGATGCAGCGGCAAACCGGCCCGCAAAATCGTTGCCAGCACCGGCTGTTCTTTCAGTACCCACACTGCCGCCTTGCCCAAAGGTGTGGTGGCTTCTTGCGCAACGTATTCCAGTTTTTTACTCAATTCGTAGGCAAATACTTCACCCATACGTTCCAGATTGCGGCGAAATCGCATGGAATCCTGCTGGACTTCATGGTCACGGATTTCGGTCAAAAACAAATTGAATACAGAGCACTGATCAGCAAATATGTGCGTTTCCATAGCCATAAATCAGGTTCTTGTGCGCATCAGGCTTTCCACTTTTCCATCCGGCAGTAATATGCCTTTGCTGACACTGAGGCAAGTCAGCCATTCATTCAGGAAAGATTGGGGGTGGGGACTGCAAGGCAAAGCATCACCACTGCGCGGCCGTATCGAAATGGTTTGAGAATCAAGAATGCCATATTCCCGATTCAATACGGGGGTGGCTGCACTGTGCACGCCAAAGACATAAGCACGGGTATCGGCGTGCAACCAGGGCCATAGAGCGCGACTGAATGCACGTAACTGTTTCTCATCCAGATAATGGGGAAAGTCCCACAACAACACGACATCCAGTTGTGTGCCTGCTGGCAATGCCAGTAATTCCTGAAACTGACGCTCCAGTGGCTTACCAGGCACGCTGTCGTTCAGCTTGCCATCACGCAGTTCAGCAAACATGTCGGCTACATGAATCCGGCACCGCATGGAGGAAAAAAAACGTACGGTTTCAGGCAAGGCCCGGCCTATTTCAAGAACCGTCAGGCAATCGTTACCCAACTGATCAAATAAATGAGGCAATACTTTACTGACTTGCCGACTGGCAATAGTTGATCGTGCCGCGGCAGCGGACACTGCCCCGGCTGAACTGTCAATCGCCACACTCAAAGCCTAAATCCGATATCAGCCACCCTTCAGGGCTAGATCAGGTGATTTACTTGCCGCCTCTGATGCGGCCTGACCCGCTGCAGACCCCGATTTGATGGGCGAAGCAGGTGTGCTTGCCGCTGCTCCGCCGGGCCTGCTGGCGGATTTGGCTGCAGCCAGGTCTGCAACAGCGGAATCGCCAGGATCCATATCAATGCTGCCTTTGAAAACAGCACCGTCTTCAAGCACAACCCGCGGTGCAACCACGTTGCCACGGACATTGCCCGAACCGCTGATAACTACGCGTTCTTTGGCTTTAAGATCACCGTGAACTTCACCGGCAACGCGGATGGTTTTGGCAGTGACGTCAGCTATAACCCGACCGGATTTACCGACCGTAACATCGTTACCCGAAAGGCTGACACGACCGTCAACATGGCCTTCAATCAGCAAATTCTCGCTGCCGCTGATTTCACCATTGATTTTGATTCCTGCACCGATGACAGCCGCTTTCCCTGCGGACTGTGTCAATCCTGAAGGAACCGGCGCGGCAGGTGCCGCCATTGCAGGTTCTGATGCTCTTGTGTCCATGGCTCGATCCTTGGTGACCGTACTTTTGAGTTTATCGAACATGTTGAATTCCCTTTACTGTGGAGGACAGGGATTCACATCGTATCAACAGGTGGCACACAGGGCCAGAGTTTAGCAATCTCCCGGTCCAGAACGGCCCGGGAATTTTTGTATTTCAATCGACCGCCCGGATTTGGGCGGGAGTCGATGGTACTGCGATTAGTCGGTCTGCCCCACACGTGCGCAACGCTTGTTGATCAGGCTGCGTGCCTGATCAGGCGTCTTTTTCAGTGCTGCGGCCAATTCATCCACCAGGCATTCCAGCGAACGATTCAGGTGCGCACGATCGGATGCCCGCAGGTTGCCTTCCGCTTCCAACTGGCTCAGACCTTTGTAAACCTCTGCATAACCAAACGGGTCACCGCCATCGATTACTGCCTGGTTTTTATTGGCCCGCGCTTTCCACTGCTTGCTCATGCGGCCTTTCCAGGTTTCCAGATGCTCCAACAGGCGCTTGGCCTCGGCGGCATTGATAGGATTACGAACTGTCCCATCCAAATCCTGCTTACGCAGCATCAAAGTCAGTTTGTCGCGCTTGAAATAGAGGTTGGCAAATGTTGTCTCTTCTTCGCCACTGAAACTTCTTTTACTGATAGACTCGACTTTACCGATACCGTGACGAGGGTGGTAAACGCTATCTCCTTGATTAATAGTAATATGCCTTCTCCAAGAGGTATGGAATGTATGGGTATCGAGTACCGAATTTTATTCAAATAAATTCAGTATCTTACACGAATATAAGGCTTTTTTCAACGATTCCAAGAGCCACAACAGGGCTTAATCAGGCTTTTTTTCAGTCGCTTTTTTACTTTTTACTGATTTGCCGGGGGTGTGATCACCGATCAGGGTTTTGACCGGACAAATCGTGAAAACCGGGCACTTTTTGCATCCAACTGCAATGGCTACTGGACAAATCGTCATATCAACTCCTTTGATGTGGCAAAAATACCACTAAGGCATAGATGGTGAGCCCGTGCCCCACCTGATCATACTCTGATCGATCATACTCCAAATTTTTGTATCAATAGAGAGTTGTTTGAAGACACCTCGTTCAATTCAGTGAGTGGTAGCAGCAGCGTTTCCGGAATTGCTGTTTTTGAACAACAGGCCACCCTTGATGACCACCGGAACATCCTGCAGCAAGCTGATATCACTCAATGGGTCTCCACGAACGGCGATCAGGTCGCCCAATTTGCCAACCGTCAAGGCACCGACATCATCGCCATAACGCAAATACCGGGCAGCAACGCTGGTGGCCGCCTGAATAGCCTGCATCGGCGTCATGCCCCATTGCACCATGTACTCAAACTGGCGCGCATTCAGACCGTGCGGATAGACCGCTGAATCGGAGCCAAACACGATGGTTGCACCTGCTGCGTGCGCTTTGCGGAAGTTCTGCCGCTGTAACAAAGCCGTTTCGTCATTCTTGCGTAGAAATTCTTCCGGCCAGTTATTTTTTCTGCCCTCAACAGCGATCCAGTCGCCATTATAAATGTCCATCGACAAACCCACGCCGTGTTCGATGGCAAGTGCGATGCCGGTGTCGTCGATCAGGGAGGCATGTTCAATCGTATTCACCCCGGCCTTGATTGCATCAATAACGGACTGTGCGCCATGGGCGTGAGCCGTAACCGGGATGCCGGCAGCTTTTCCTGCCTTCACCACTGCTGCGATTTCGTCTGGCGTCATTTCCGGCGCACCCGGTACACCGCCATAGGCCAGAACTGCACCGGATGCGATTATTTTCAATACGTCTGCGCCACCGTCCACGGCAGCCTGTGCCTTGGCTGCAAAGTCTTCAGCGCCACGGGAAACGCCCAGGCGCATGTGCGCCGGAATCAGCGACTCATCCACATCCGGGATCAGTAAATCACCACCGCCACCCGGGATGGTCAGATAATATCCTGCAATCTCCAGCCGTGGGCCGATAACCTCACCGCGTCGGATCTGATCGCGCAACTCTCGCGCCGACCAGCCGTAATAGGTGCCGAGGTTGCGAGCGGTGGTAAAGCCTGCCTTTAAGGTAATGTCCGACATGGCCACGCCGGTGGCGAGTGTCTGTTCCAGGGTGTCGTCCAGCATCTCCCGGAGATCCGCCGTATTTTCCGGGGACTCAAGAATGTGGGTATGCATGTCGATCAGGCCTGGCATGCAGGTATAAGCCGTTAAGTCCAGAACCGGCAGATTCATCGGATTTTCCAGCCCCGAACCCACCTGAGTGGTATGGCCGTTCTCGATAATGACGCTGACCAGAGGGATGGCCTGGTCTGCCACACCATCAATCAACTGACCGCAACGAACCATCAGACTGCCCTGATCCGGAATAAAAGGTGCCTGGCTGACCACATCTGGAACCGCTTCTTTCGGCTCAACGATCAGGTAGGAGGCCGTGGCCGTGCCGATATTCAGGGCCTGGTGCACGGTGCGCTGGCGGGTCGACCAGGTGCTGCCTGCTTTGGCGACTGACTCACTTTTTCCCTTCGAATCCTCGACCAG
>CAZRTG010000210.1:0-5821 GCA_964602895.1 uncultured Wenzhouxiangellaceae bacterium | reverse complement strand
GGGTCGCTCCCACAGCATGGCTCGCTCATTGTAGGAGGCAGCCATGCTGCCGACCATCATCTGAATCGCGAGCATGGCTCGCTCCCACATCATGGCTCGCTCCCACATCATGGGTCGCTCCTACAGAGGGGTTAATCGATACCGTATTTCTTCAATTTGTAGCGGAAGGAGCGGAAACTGATGCCGAGAATTTCGGCTGCTTTGGTTTTGTTGTAGCGGGCTTTCTTCAACGCTTCTTCCAGCATCTGTTTTTCGATGTCTTCGATCACGGTATCCAGTGAGCCATCACCGGGTTCAACATTCTCGGCTGCGGGCAGCGCCACTTCTGCCGGCCCACCCACATGCTCCAGCATCAGATCATCGGGGTAAATCACGCTGCCCTCGGCCATGGTCATGGCACGCTGCAGAATATTGATCAGTTCCCGCACGTTGCCGGTGTAGTGATGACCTTTCAACGCATCCATGGCGGCGGGCGATATTTCCAGTGTCTCGCCTTCGTGCCATTGTTCGGAAATGTCCTGCAGGAAATGTTTGGCCAATAACGGTATGTCTTCGCGCCGCTCCTGCAGGCTGGGCATATGCAATTCAATCACGTTCAGACGGAAGTACAGGTCGCTGCGGAATTTGCCGCTTTCCACCAGCGGTTTGAGGATCTGGTGAGAAGCACTGACGACGCGCACATCCACTTTAACCTCTTCACGCCCGCCGATAGGCATCACCGCTTTCTCCTGGATCACGCGCAGCAGTTTGACCTGCATGTGTAAGGGCAGGTCAGCAACTTCGTCCAGCATCAGGGTGCCGCCATCGGCGGCTTTAAACAGGCCATCTTTGTCGCCTGTGGCGCCGGTGAAGCTGCCTTTTTTGTGGCCAAAAAATTCGCTTTCCATCAGTTCCGAAGGAATCGCGCCGCAGTTGACCGGGATGAACGGACCATCGCCGCGCGGCCCCAAATCATGGATCAGGCGGGCAGCCAATTCTTTACCTGAACCGGAGTCACCGCTGATCAGCACCGGCGCCTGGCTACGCGCCAGCTTGGCAATCATGGCCTGAACCTGACGGATGGCGGGCGATTTGCCAATCATGCGGTCCAGTTGGGCCGGAAGGCTGGTTTTTTCCTGGCTTTCGCCTTTGGGTTGTTCTTCTGCGTCTTTGCCGCGCAATCGCAGGGCGGTATTGACGAGTTTGCGCAGTACGGCCAGATCGACGGGTTTGGAGACAAAGTCGAAAGCGCCCATTTTCAGCGCGTTGACGGCATCTTCAACTTTGCCATGCGCAGTAATCACCGCACAGGGCAACTCGGGATACTGTTCGTTAATCTCCCTGACCAGATCCAGGCCGTTGCCATCGGGCAATCGCATGTCCGTCAGGCAAAAGCTGAACGAATTGGCCGATAATTGACGACGCGCCTCACCCAGGTCTTCCGCGGTGGTTACTTTCAAACCCATGCGGCTGAGGGTCAGGTCAAGCAACTCACGAATATCGGGCTCATCGTCTATTACCAACACACGCTGCAAACCTGAGTTCATTCTTTCCCTGCACTAATTGGTTGTGAGCCTGCACACAGGGTTCACGCGTTGGCGGAACTCTTCATGATATGGCTCTGTTGTGGGGCCAGGCCCATTCTGATGTGAAAGGACGTACCAATGCCAGGCTGAGAGTCTACCGTAAGTTCGGCCTGATTTGCTTCACACAATTGCCTGGCGACATACAGACCCAACCCCGAACCTTCTTTACGGGTGGTATAAAACGGTTCAAATATGTCAGCAATGCGGGAATTCGGAATGCCCGGGCCATTGTCTTCTACGGTTATTACACAATACCCGGCGCTCTCGTCCTTGCGCATTTTCAATAGCGCATGAGGTGGACGTTTCACGCTGGCGTGGTGGATGGTGTTGTCCAGTAATTTCCACAGGCATTGATGCAGTTGGCTTTTATCGAACACGACCAGGGTTTTGCCGGTTTCCATCAACAGGTCAAAACCGAGGCTGCTGGCGCTTTGTGAAGATCGAAATTCATCTGCAAGCGATTTGAGAAAACTGTTCAGTTCTACCGGTTCGGGCCGGGACTGCTCCTGTCTGGAAAGCTGCAGGATGTTTTCAACAATGCCATTCATGCGCTTGGATTGGTCAATAATGATATTGGTCAGGCGCATGTCGTTGAGCGTGATGGAGGGTGATTCATCGAGCAACTGCGCGGCATGCGTCAACGCTGCCAGTGGATTGCGGATTTCATGTGCAATGCTGCCGGACAGTTTGGCCAGGGAGTTGGCAGACAACTCCAGCGCCCGGCGTGAAATGACGGTTTCATCATTGAGTACTACCAGCGCACCCGGTTTTTCATCACCTGGCAAGAAGGCCAGTGTGGGCAAAATATTGGCCTGGCTGGTTTCCAACACGACGGGGCCCACCTGAGTGCTCGGGCTGTCCATCCATTTCTCCACCAGACGATCCAGGCGCGGTGACAAGTCGTGTAGCAGCAATTCACGTACCTTGGGGCTGCCCAGCAGAAACCACGCATATTCATTCATGATGCGAATGCGGCGATTGGCATCCACAGCCAGAATGCCGGTAGACATATTACGGATAATGGTTTCGTTGACTTCTTCCAGGTCGGAAATCTGCACTTCCTGCCGCTCGGCGATAAGGCGGTAGTTGCGTGCCCAATTCGCCAGCTTTTGTGACAACAGGCAAATAACCATGGCGGTGGCGCCGTAGACGGCAGAACTCAGCAGGTGGTCCTGTACTCTACTGCCTTGCATACCGCTGTAAACTGCTTCCCCGATCAGGGACAGGCTGGCCACAGAAGCAATAAACAGGGCCAGACGCAAGGGCAGCAGCATGCCGGCCATGGCGGCAGTAAAGACCAGCAAAGTGGGTATGCCACTGCTGAGGTTTGCCAATAAAAATTGCAGGCTGCCGAGAAAAACCACATCCAGCAGCAAAACATTGCGTGCCATCTGGTGGACTCTTGCTTCACGGCTCTGGGCCATGAACAGCTGGGATGCAGCGAATAGCAGATAGGCCAATAACAGGGCGGGCAACAGCGCGACTTCCAGGTTGCTGAACAAATTACCGTTAAACAGGCTGAACTGGCCAGCCAGAAGCAGCAGCGCGATCACCAACCGGTATACACCCAGATAACCCAGAATACGCCGTGTTAACGACTCCGGAAGAGGGTAATGGTTGGACTGTGTATCAATCAGGTTATCGGCATCCGCCGTTTGCATGTTGTGCTTCTCTTAAACAGCGCTGCCATGGACTTGGCAGAGGCGCTCAGAGTATAACATTTGAAACAATTCGCTTATCGGCTTTGATTTGCACAGCGATACAGGGGAAAATAGCCGACTTTGCCGGCTTTCCGTCGGTGGCCTCAAGCAGGAGTTGCAATGAATTTTCATGAATACCAGGCGAAGGATTTGTTCGCCGCATACGGCATCCCGGTGCCAGTGGGCCAGGTCGCTGCCACGCCTGAAGAGGCAGTGACTGCTGCCAAAACCATGGGTGGCGATAGCTGGGTTGTCAAGGCTCAGGTCCACGCAGGTGGTCGCGGCAAAGCGGGTGGCGTGAAACTGGTCAGGTCGCTGGATGAGGTTCGCAGCGAAGCCGAACGCATGCTCAACATGAAAATTGAGACTTATCAAACGGGTGGTCTGGCCTTGCCGGTGGATAAGGTTTTGATTGCTGAAGCTTCTGATATTGAGACTGAGCTGTATCTTTCCGCATTGACCGATCGGGTCAATCGTTGCGTTACGTTCATGGGTTCTGCAGCAGGCGGCATGGATATCGAACAGGTTGCAGCGACTGAACCGGAAAAACTGGTGACGGTTCATGTGGACAATACCGCGGGTTTGCAGCCTTTTCAGGCGCGACAGATGGGCTTCGGTATGGGTTTGAATGCCAGGCAAGTCAAACAATTAACTTCGATCATGGATGGCCTTTATCGCTTATACAAAGATAAAGATCTGAGCCTGATCGAAGTAAACCCGCTGGTGATTGACGGCAAAGGCGACCTGCTGGCACTGGATGCCAAGATCAATATCGATGACAACGCCCTGTTCCGTCACAAAGACCTGGCTGCGATGCGTGATGAAGCACAGGAAGATCCCACCGAAGTGGCAGCCAGTCGTCACGACCTGAATTATGTGACGCTGGATGGCAACATCGCCTGCATGGTCAATGGTGCCGGTTTGGCCATGGCCACCATGGACGTGATCAAGCTGAACGGTGGTGAGCCGGCCAACTTTCTTGACGTAGGTGGCGGTTCGAATGCCGAGCGGGTGAAAGAGGCTTTCAAATTGATTCTTTCCAGTGACAAGGTCGAAGCCATTCTGGTGAACATTTTCGGTGGCATCGTACGCTGCGATGAAATCGCCGAAGGCATCATTGAGGCGGTGAAAGAGGTCGGCGTTGAAGTGCCGGTCGTAGTGCGCCTGGAAGGCACCAATGTGGAGAAAGGGCGTGAGATGTTGGGCCAAAGCGGCCTGGCAATAATTTCAGCCAGCGATTTGAATGATGCAGCGACCAAGGTCGTTGCAGCGGCCAAAGGCTAACAACCCTGTAGGAGCGAGTTTCTAATTGTAGGAGGCAGCCATGCTGCCGATCAATCCGAATCGCGAGCATGGCTCGCTCCCACAGCACCACTCGCCTCTACATTGCAGGAGCGACCCATGGTCGCGAAATGGGTAAAGGTCGGCAGCATGGCTGCCTCCCACAGCACGGCGGCTTCCTGCAAAAAGAATTAGGTTAAGGAGATTTTTGAATGAGCGTTTTGGTCGATAAAAACACAAAGGTGATTTGCCAGGGTTTCACCGGCAATCAGGGCACCTTCCATTCCAAACAGGCATTGGACTACGGGACAAAACTGGTCGGTGGTGTCACGCCAGGCAAAGGCGGCAGCGAGCATCTGGGATTGCCGGTATTCAATACGGTGGTTGAAGCCGTGCGTGAAACCGGAGCCGATGCCAGCGTCATCTATGTGCCACCGCCATTTGCTGCCGATGCCATTTTGGAAGCGGCCGATGCAGGTGTGCGGGTGATTGTCGCCATCACCGAGGGTATTCCGGTCAAAGACATGATGACGGTGAAAGCGGTATTGAGCAATCTGCCCAATACCTGGCTGATCGGCCCGAACTGCCCCGGTATCATCACCCCGGGAGAATGCAAAATCGGCATCATGCCCGGGCAGATACACAGCCCGGGCCGCGTGGGTGTGGTGTCGCGTTCCGGCACACTGACCTATGAAGCGGTTTACCAGACCACGCAGGCAGGCCTGGGGCAATCCACCTGTATCGGAATTGGCGGTGATCCCATACAGGGCATGAATTTTGTCGATGTGTTGCGCATGTTCCAGGACGATGATGACACCGACGGTATCATCATGGTGGGTGAAATCGGTGGTTCAGCTGAGGAAGATGCAGCCGAATTCATCAAGGCTTATGTAACCAAACCCGTGGTTGCCTATATCGCCGGTGTTACCGCACCTGCAGGCAAACGCATGGGCCATGCAGGTGCCATTATTGCTGGAGGTAAAGGCACGGCAGAGGCCAAGTTTGAAGCGCTGGAAGCTGCGGGTGTCACCACCGTAAAATCACCAGCCGATCTGGGCGCCGCTCTATCCGCCCTGTTGTAGGAACGAGCCACGCTGTGGGAGCGACCCATGCTGTGGGAGCGACCCATGGTCGCGATTCAGGTCGGTCGGCAGCATGGCTGCCTCCTACAGTGGGAGCGAGCCACGCTGTGGGAGCGACCCATGGTCGCGATTCAGGTCGGTCGGCAGCATGGCTGCCTCCTACAATGAGCGAGCCATGCTGTGGGAGCGACCC
>CAZRTG010000209.1:1720-5866 GCA_964602895.1 uncultured Wenzhouxiangellaceae bacterium | reverse complement strand
AACAGGTGATGAAACTGGTACACAAAACCCATCGTAAGATTACGGATTTGCCCGCGTTTGACTTCCGGCTGTTGCCACAGGGATTTGCCTTCAACCAGGACCTCTCCCTGATCCGGCTTGTCTAGCCCGCCGAGAATATGCAACAGCGTGCTTTTGCCCGCACCCGAGGCACCGACTATGGACACCGATTGCCCTGGGTGAATGACCAGGTTGATATCGATCAGAACTTCGATGCGCCGGCTGCCCTGGTGGAAGGTCTTGCTGATACCACGCGCTTCCAATACCGGCAATGTTTTCGCGCTGATTGGGCTTGCCTTATTCATAACGCAAAGCCTCCGCCGGATGGGTTTTGGATGCCCGCCAGGCAGGGTACAGGGTGGACAGCAAAGACATAGCCAGAGTCATCAACGCAAACTTGATCACATCTGCGCTGCGCAATTCGGACGGTAATTCGGTGATGTAGTAAATATCCGAAGGAAACAGGCTGAAGCCAAACAATGACTCAAGAAACGGCACCACCAAATGAATGTTCATGGCCAGCAAAATTCCGCCGACCACCCCCAAAGCGGTTCCGATCACACCAATCAGGCTGCCCTGAATGACGAAAATGCGCAGAATCGTACCGGGACGTGCGCCCATGGTTTTGAGAATGGCAATATCGGATTGCTTGTCGGTCACCACCATCACCAGCATGGAGATGATATTGAAAGCCGCCACCGCAATAATCAGTGACAGGATCACCCACATCACGGTCTTTTCGGTACGCACGGCCTGGAACAGGTTGCCGCGCTCGGCGGTCCAGTCACGTACAAAATAGTCACCAGGCAAATCGGTGGAGATCTCACGCGCCACCCGCCATGAGGTATCCATATCGTCCAGTTTCAACCGGATACCGCCCACCGTACCCTCAGGCAAACGCAACAGGCGTGCGGCATCGGCAATATGCACCAGGGCCAGCGCAGAATCATTTTCATATTCACCGAATTCAAAAGCACCGATTACGGTAAACCGTCGCATTAACGGGCTGGCGCCCACTGGTGTGGCTTTCAGCCTGGGTGCAATCATGGTGACCCTGTCGCCCGGCCCTACGCGCAAACGGGAGGCCAGGCTGATGCCGAGGATGATGCCGTACTCGCCAGACTTCAGGTCCTCGAGTCGGCCCACCACCATCTTTTCCTTGACTTCCGACACGCGCTGTTCAAATTCCGGGTCAATCCCGCGCAAGATGGCGCCAGATGACTCATTGCCTTGCAGCCATACGCCCTCTTCGATGTAGGGCGCGGCACCCAGAACGGCCGGGTTGGTTTCTACCTGTTTGATCAGGGCGTGCCAGTCGGCAATGGAGCCATCCACCGGTTGAATGGTGGCATGGGCGATGGCTCCCAGTATGCGGGTGCGCAACTCTTTTTCGAATCCATTCATCACCGAAATTACGGTGATCAGCGTGGTGACACCCAGCGCGATTCCCAGCATGGAGATCAGCGAGATGAATGAAATAAAATTATTACTTCGCTTGGCGCGCAAATAGCGCAATCCAATGAAGACAGCCAGAGGTCGGTACATGGCGTGAATTAGATCACAGCGACCGGGGCATCACCAGTCGGTATTGTCACTTTGTGTGTAGGAAAATTGCTCGGCAAGACATTTATTATTCCGTTTCCAGCGAGATCAACACCGCCCGCAGGTTTTCCGGCAAGTTTGAATTGACCACCAGGGGTTCGTTGTTCATGTCGAGAAACTCGACATGATGGGCATGCAGGAACATGCGTTTCAAGCCTCTTGCTTTCCACCACTTCAGATCAGCCTTGCTGGCGTATTTCGGGTCGCCGGCCAGGGGCAAGCCCAAATGCTTGGCGTGCTGGCGGATCTGATGGGTGCGTCCGGTGAATATTTCAGCTTCTACATAACTGTAGTCCGGATAATCCTGCAGGCGGCGGAATTGGGTCAGAGCCGCCTTGCCACTGCCGTCCGACAGGCTTTCACCTTCATCGTCAAATGCGTCCTTGCCAGCCGGTACATTCACCGTGACCAGATCTTCCGGCAAGCGTCCGTCCATCAGGCACAAATAGCGCTTTTTGACGGTGCCCTCACGAAACTGGCTGGACAAATGGCGCAATGACTGGCCATTCAATGCCAATACCAGACAGCCGCTGGTTTCGCGGTCAATGCGGTGAGCCAGTTCAATATATTGATCGGGCCAGGCCTGGCGCAAGGCCTCAATCACGCCCCAGGGCAAGCCGCTGCCCGAATGAACCGCCATGCCCACGGGTTTGTCCAGTACCAAAAAGTCTTTATCCCGATACAGAATTGCCTGGTGTAACTGGGCTACGACCTCGGGTGAAACGGTAAAATTACCCGGCTCATTGACTCGCGCCGGGGGTATGCGTACCACGTCGCCGGCCTGCAGTTTGCGGTCCGGTTTGGCGCGGCCGCCATTGATTCTGACCTGGCCTGTACGAATCAAACGGTAAATCGCGGACTTGGGCAAACCTTTCAAATGGGTGCTGAGAAAGTTGTCCAATCTTTGTCCTTCGCGGTCGGCGCTTACCTCAACTTGCCGAACAGACGTTGTTTTTTGTGCTTTGGAATTCATGAGATTGATTATTTATCCCTTTTACAAGTCATTGATAGGTCGAAAAAAGGCTGCTATATTACAGACCTTCGGAAAACCGCGTAGGATGGTGATCTCTATCATCCAATGGCTCCGGTCTTCAGCGCCGAATTCTTCGGTCAGATTTCTTCGGCCAGATTCCTTCGATTCAGGCGTTGTAATCCAACCAGCGTGGTCTCAGGGTTTGGTCCCCACCTGTGAAAGTATCCGAAATTTGCCTTGCGGGCGAGCTTGAAATTGGCTACGCCAGCGGATCTGGACACTCCGATATACGCAGGCAATCCTCCTGATGGCAAAAATATGCCTCAAGAGTGGTAAAGAATGAATCAGATTTCCGCAAATGCCCAAGAGGCGGTTGCGATGTTCCGGCCTCCCGTTTTGGCAGCCGGTAGACAATTAAACGAATTGAAAAATATAGGCAACCCTGGTCCGGACAGGTCGTTCGACCGGGTACGTGAATCGCGCAACTGTCACCCCGGTGGCGGAACAGACGCGTTCAGGCCAGGATGCCTGAGGAAAAACAACATGTTAAGAATGCTGATCAACGCAACTCAGGCAGAAGAGTTGCGTGTCGCCGTTGCAGACGGTCAAAAGCTCGTCGATCTGGATATTGAAACCCCTTCACTGGAACAGAAAAAAGCCAACGTTTACAAAGGAAAAGTTACCCGCGTCGAACCCTCACTTGAAGCCTGTTTTGTTGATTTTGGTTCCACCCGCCACGGTTTTTTGCCGCTGAAAGAAATTTGCCCCCAGTTTTATCATCCTTCCGTAAAGAATCGGGATGGTAAGGTTTCCATCCAGGAAGCCGTCAAGGAAGGCCAGGAAATTCTCATACAGGTAGAAAAAGAAGAGCGCGGCAACAAGGGTGCTGCACTCACTACCTACATTTCACTGGCCGGCCGTTACTTGGTATTGATGCCAACCAACCCCAAAGCGGGTGGTGTTTCGCGGCGTATCAGCAATGAAGACCGGCAGGAATTACGCGAACAGTTGCAGAATGTCATCTCTCCGGACAACGTCGGCATCATCATCCGCACCGCAGGCGTAGGCCGCGAAGCGGAAGAACTGCAGTGGGATCTGGATTATTTGTTGCAGCTTTGGACTTCGATAGAAAAAGCCGCTGCAGAACGTCCGGCCCCGTTCCTGGTGTACCAGGAAAGCAATCTGTTTATCCGTGCCCTGCGCGACCACATGCGTAACGACATTGGTGAAATTCTGGTTGATGATCCGAAAATTTACGAGGAAGCACGCAAGTTCATCGAAGATGTCATGCCGCACAATGTGCGCAAGTTGAAGTTGTACAAAGACGATGTGCCGCTGTTCAGCCGTTACCAGATTGAAAGCCAGATCGAATCGGCATTCAACCGCACGGTGCACTTGCCGTCTGGTGGTTCATTGGTGATCGATCACACGGAAGCCATGGTTTGTCTTGACGTCAACTCGGCGCGTGCCACCAAGGGCTCCGATATCGAAGAAACCGCCTACCACACCAACCTCGAAGCCGCTGAAGAAGTGGCGCGGCAGTTGCGCTTGCG
>CAZRTG010000209.1:0-1620 GCA_964602895.1 uncultured Wenzhouxiangellaceae bacterium | reverse complement strand
TGGCTGAAGAAGAAGCCATGAAGGATTATACCGGCCAGGTACAAATTCAGGTCCCTACCCGTGTCGCCAATTTTCTCCTCAATGAGAAACGCAAGGCACTGAACGACATCGAAACGCGCCATGATGTGCCGGTGTTGGTGTTGGCCAATGAGCACATGCAGCGTCCCAAGTTTGAGATTGAGCGCGTGCGCAAGTCAGAGGTCAGCGACGAAGCCAGTTACACCCATGTGAAAAAACCCGAAGAAGTGGACCTGGGCGTTCCCGCCACTCGACCTGCGGTGCGCAAGGACGTGCCGGCTGTGACGGCCGTCAGCCAGGCGAGACCCGCCCCACCGGTGAAAGAGCCTGTGGTTGAAGTCGAAAAGAAACAGCCCGGTTTTCTGGGCAGGATTTTTGGCAGCCTGTTTGCCAGCCCGGAAACTGCAACAGTAAAGCCCAAGGCAGTTTTACAGAAGCCCAAACCAACCGGTAAAGCAGAAGCTGCACCCAGCCAGGTGACAGCCACTGAAAGCAGCGCGCAGGCTGCACCCGCATCGCGCAGCCAGAATAACCGCAGTGCGGGTTCTGACGACGGTACGCCGCAGCGCAAGAAAGCCACACGCAAACGGGCGCCTCGCAAAAAATCGGCCAAGAAGAAGCGCGTCAGCAAAGTGTCGGCGCAAAAAGCCCGGGAACAGCAGAATCAGGATACGGCAGATCAGCCCATCACGCAGCAAACGGATGACGCCAGCAAATCTGCATCAACTGAAGACCAACCCAAGCGCCGCAGTCGACGCCGTCGTTCACGTTACAAGACCGGCAGTGAAAAAAGTCACGACAACAATGCCAGCAATCAGGACAATAATCAGCAAGACAGCAAACAGAATGACTCAACCCGTAATGCGGTAAAGAGTTCACAGGATTCCGATAGGGATGGCAATGTCAAAGAGCCGCGTTCGGAAGAGGCAATGGTAGCTGTGGCTGACAAACCTTCAAGCCGCAGTAACGGGCAAAGCCACCCGCTGGATCAAGCCAGCAAACCACAGCAGAGCCCTGCGTCAGAGCCATCTCCTGTGCCGGTTCCAAAGCCGCCTGCCAGCCCATCTGCACGGCCTGATTCGGTGCAGAGTTCCAGTCAGCCCAAGGATTCCGTCCAGACGGACAATCATCAAGTGACTGGCCAACCGTCCGGTCAGCCCGGCAAACCTGCAGTGGCTGCAGCAGAGCCCGCCAGACCGGCAGCCGCACCCGCCAAACCAGAGACTGCTCCAACGGCAGTGGTAGAGCGTGACAGCAAGGGCATATACACCTTGAAGCCAGCGGATTCGGCTGCAGCCAAGCCAGCGCCGAAATCATCGGTCAACGAAGCTGCCAGCGCAGATTAGTTTCAGTCTGGCACAGGCCACTGGAAAAGGCGTTTCCGGTCAATCCGGAAACGCCTTTTTTATTCATGCTACCAACAGCTGATTTTCAGGCCGGAGCCCCTATTCCGTAACGCATGGCCAGTCGGGTCACTTCAACGTCGTTGCGCGTGTCCAGCTTTTCGAAAATCCGATACTTGTAGGTAGCAACCGTTTTCGGGCTGAGGTGCATGGCATCCGCTATTTCAGTCAGCCGGTTGCCTTCTGCCAGCAGTACCAA
>CAZRTG010000208.1:0-5874 GCA_964602895.1 uncultured Wenzhouxiangellaceae bacterium | reverse complement strand
TGCGACGGATTCAAGGATGGGCTGGCGGCGGAACAAGCTGCGGCCGCGGCGTGAGACCCAGAACCGGCCGAAGTAGTATCTGAAAAAACCCATGAAGTATTCCCTAACAGCCGCCATGAAAAGCCTCACGGTAGCCGGAGACAGCCTTGATTATTGCAACTGCGACTGGGACTTGCCTGCACCTGCGCGGATTGTGGAGGTCCGGGTAACTTGTTGTCAACGCCGATCACGGCGAGGCTCGACTGCGCTGCGCAATACAATAGCTCCTCAGTAGCAATATTCTTTACTTGAAACCATATAGCATAATGCTATTATTACACAGATGAATACAGTGCATTACAGCAGGAATGCAATTAAGGGCATGCGGAAACTGCCCACAAACCTTGCTGACCAGTTTCGTACTGCATTTCAGGAAATAGGTGATAACCCAGGCCATTGGAATATTAAAAAACTGGCAGGTCGGGAAGGCTACCGTCTGCGGATTGGCGGGTATCGTGGTATTTACAAGATTGAAGGCGAACAGGTAACGGTTCTTGTGTTGGATGTTGGCCCACGTGGAGGTGTCTACAAATGAGTACACAGATCATTGAGAAAAATGGCGTGCCCGAGTATGCGGTGGTGCCAATTGCCGACTACCGGGTGTTAATCGAAAAGGCTGAAATGCTGGATGATGTAGCGGCTTTTGATCAGGCCGAAGCCATGCTGGCGGCAGGCGAGGACGAACTTGTGCCGTCTGATATCGTTGATTCATTGCTCGCCAATGTGAACGCGGTGAAAGTTTGGCGTGAGTACCGTGGCATGTCACAGACTGCTCTGGCCGATGCTGCAGGGCTGTCACAGGCATACATCGCGCAGATTGAAACCGGCAAGCGTGAAGGTCGGGTTGATGCCTACAAAGCTATTGCCAGCGCCCTGGAGGTCACTATAGATGATTTGGTTTAAGATTAGGAGAACCAAGGCCACCTGCCCGTGCCAGGCGTTAGCCAATCAATTCCAGTCACTCCCACTCTATTATCAATAAGACATTTTTATCTTATATGCTCAATGGCTTATTTTTCCTCTAATTCGTAATACCATGAAAAATACCATGCTCAAAAAATGCTTAAAGATACTTTGAATATTGGCTAATTGGCCGCTGCCTCACAGCTCCCTATGCCACCTTCCGTGCTTTGACTTCGAGGTGTATACCCTCCTGATCCTGCAGGTAGTGGATCACAGCAAACAGGTTACTCGCTTGGGGATTTCCTTTCGGCCCGAACATGCGCATGAGGCTCTTGCTTGATTTGTCGAAGACCCGGGAGAGTTCCTCGAACCCCATCGTCGCGTTGATATAGTCGCGCAGCACTGCCTTGCCGGTATCGACGTCACCGGTGAGCAGGCATTCGGCTCCTTCCTGCAGCAGAGCCTTACGGAAAGCAGGATCCCGTTGGGCGCGTACCTGAATGGTGTCCTTAAAATCTTTTGTAAGAGCCATCGTTACACCTCTTGCCGTTTTCGACGTTTGTAGTCTCGCCAATGCCCTTTTGCAGCCAAAATATCCGCGTCCTGGCGCTTCTTAGTGCCGCCAGCGAGCAATAACACCAACCAGTCGCCCTCCTTGCCGAAGTAAATCCGATACCCTGGACCAAAATCAATCCGGTATTCATAGACGCCAGCACCGACTCCTTTAACATTAGAGAGGCTACCCTGCTCCATCCGATGGATTGCTGTCGCCACCTTGACCGCCGCGGCAACGTTCAGGCGATCGAACCATTTGGCGTATGGACTGCTTCCCTCGGCATCAAGGTATTCCCTAACCTCGATCATGTGATCCATATGGTACCATATATGTTACCTTTATAAACACCCAAATAGTCATCCATTTTCGCCCCCGGGCGAATTGTCGTCCCCACGGTCTCGCATTCGCTCCTGCAAAACCTGGCGAACAAACTGTCTGGTCGCGTTCTGTTTGCCGGCATTGTTGTTCACCTCGACGAGTAGCCGAATCTGCTCGCTGACTTCGTCAGCCTTATTCAATCGGGTGGCAGCGTCCATCGCCCGGTCATACGCCTCCACCACATCGATGCTGGTCACCTCGTAACCCCACCCTTCACTCAACCAACGCAGCGCCGCGATGGCGGTACCGAGAGCAAATGCCGGTGCCAAGTCAAGATAGTCCCTGGCCGCCCTGGTCAGCGTTTTCGGATCACAGGGACTCTGATTGGCTAGTGTACTGTAACATTGAAATCGGTAGTATAATCATGTTGTCTACGGAGAGCATGATGAAACTTACCAAGAACGAACGTACGGAACTTCAACGTCAGGCCGGTACTCAGAACGGTCGTGCGGATGTTGCGCGCCACGCCCGTTTGATTCTGCTGTTAGCCGATGGGGTTACCTGGGCTGATATTCGCGCCAAACTGGATTGCAGTGACAGCTATATTGCCCGTTGGAGCAAGCGCTTCAGCGAAGATCGTCTGGCAGGATTGTTTGCGCGTCATCCCGGGCGAGAGCGCTACAAGGTGACGGATCGGATTGAGGCGCGGGTCTTGGCCAAGACTACCAAACACCGACCTGCTGATGGTTCCACGCATTGGTCGTCGCGCAAGTTGGCCGCCGAACTGGGTGGCATTTCGCATATGACGATTACCCGCATTTGGGCCAAACACGGTCTCAAACCGCATCGACTGGAGGGTTACATGGCCTCGAACGATCCGGACTTTGAAGCCAAAGCGGCCGATGTCATCGGGCTGTATCTGAACCCGCCGCAGCATGCAGCGGTATTCAGCGTTGATGAGAAGACCGCGATTCAGGCGCTCAATCGCAAGGACCCGGTACTGCCGCTCTCGCCGGGCCGCGCCGAGCGGCATGGGTTTGAGTACTTCCGCCACGGTACGTTGTCGTTGTACGCAGCCTTCAATACCCAGACCGGTGAGGTGATCGGCAAGACCGCTCAACGTCACACCTCGGCGGAGTTTGTTGCATTTCTGACCGACATCGTAACGAACCAACCCAAGGGCAAAGAGATTCACGTTATCGTGGATAACCTCTCGGCGCACAAGACCCAGCGAGTGGATGCTTTCTTGGCAGATCATCCTACGGTGCATATGCACTTCACGCCCACCTATTCGTCCTGGCTCAATCAAGTTGAGTTGTGGTTTGCCAAAATCGAGCGCGACGTCATCACTCGTGGCGTGTTTACTTCGGTGCCCGACCTGAAGAGAAAACTCATGCGCTACATCCGTCAGTACAACAAACAACCCAAACCGGTGAAATGGAAGTACTTTGACCCATCTCGTAGAATTACTCCCGAATCAATTGTTACAGGCCACTAGTTCCAGTGCCAGGTCAAATTGTTTGAGCTCTTTTGCAGTCGCAAACCACTTCCCCTCTTCCCCCGGCGTGGTCTTGATTAGATCATCAAGCATTTCTGCCGGCTCCATCATCGGATACCGATTCGCCACAGCACGATACCGCGCGAGATATGAATTGCCCTGGACCGCGCTTAACCCATAACGCCGATAAGCCGCGTCCTGCAGGCCGGAGGAAATCAGGATTTCTTCGCAGACTTGGTCAATCGCCGAATCAGGTTGGTTGAGCCCTCTCGAAGCCTCGGCGTATTTCAGGGCTTCCGACTTCTTGCCCATCGCCAGCATTGCTTCAACACCGAAGCGGCGATAATGCCAGAAGGGTTTGCGGTCCAGAGCCAGCAGGTCAAGCAGATCCTGGTAGCGTCCAGCCACCAACAGACAGGACAGACAGGCCGTTGCGCCATGAAAATAGTTACCCGGATTCGGGTCGGTCTAGCACGACTTCACTGTTGGCATCAATTCCTCTGCCCACTGATTGGCTGTTTCCACCGAACCGCATAAATATCCCCAGCGGTCACCCACCGGGCCAAGGTAATCGACGCCATCATATTCCATGGCCTGCCATACCCATTCGAGCCATTTGTCGCGCGTTTTGGACTCAGCCGGCGCATTGATGATTAGGGGAATCAGGTCATAAAGTGTTTTGTTCACCGCGGAACCCAAGGCACCGCTGGAACTGTCCACATGCTCCAAGGCAGGCCAAAGCTTTTCGATCAGGCGAACAGCACCTTCTGCAGCTATGTCAGGTTCTTTCTTCGCCACCTTTTTGATTTCGGAAACAGCTTCGCGAAGTCGTTGGCAAGCTAACCTGGAGGATTTCCAGCTATAGGCTCCAGCACGGAAGCGTGCGGGGAAGAGCCATTTCTGTTTCGAGGATTTCGTCATGCCCTCACCCACTGCGACCTGCGGTCGGATTCAACTCCCCTTCTGGCGAGAAGCTTCTAAAAAACACATGATACCCTGACTCAGGTTAGGATCCGCGGTGTTGCCCTCTATGGCTCTTAGGTCGGTCATCGAACTATCAGCCCAGTTGGGCACCCTCGATACCATGACAGCGCCATTCTGCCACTCATGGTATCGTTAGTTTTTGCTTTGCAACCCCCAAGTTATACCATTAAAAACACCTTTGATGATGCGGATTAGATTATCAATTGAGCTGTTTTTATTTTTATATTTCAATGGGTTACTAATTCCTGTCACTCCCACTCGATTATAAACGAGCAATTAATTTCTATTATTTTCATGTGCTTACAAAAAACAATATGCCTAAAACTATGCTCAAAAATTTGTTGTAAAAAAAAACATTTATCGTGGTCGCTAATCGCTAGCAGATGAGGTATGACTCGTCATGCAGCACCGTAGACATAAAGCAGCCACCGCGCTGCAGTGGCATGTTTCACCGTCGCTTACTCCAGTAACTATAGCCTCAATTATTCCGAAAGCTGGCTATCGAGAAATTGCCTTACGGTTGCCAAATCAACGACGAAACTGGCCCTTTCCAGAAAGTCCCGGGGCAATTTTGCTTTCTCCGGCCGATTTTTCCAATTGTAGAGCGTCTTTTTGTTGCTCAGACCCCATACTGTATTGTTACAGTCAATTATGGCTATGACTAGCCTTCGACAGCAAACCATTTGCCTTTACGGATAAATTACGTAATAATTCCATTGATTACGGAGATTTTCCGTATATAGCATCTGGAGATTAACATGCCTAAAGTTTTACGCTATGAAATGCAGTGGGATGAAGAAACCTATGCGCTGGCAGAGCGAGCTGCACGCGCATCTGGCTTAACCAGCATCAAGGCGTATGTCACTCAATTGGTGAAGCAACATGCGCCCGAGGCATTGGAAGCCTACAGCAGTATTCAACTGAGCAACGCGCAGTTCGATGCCTTTTGCGAGGCTTGTGACAACCCGCCAGCACCAACGGCTAAACTTCGCAAAGCGGCACAAGCACTTGACCAAGAAGGCTTCGTGCTGAATGCCAACCACTGAGTTTTTGCCACTGGACCCCAGTGCGATCAATGTTAAATCATTTGATTGCGGCAAGGACGCCATTAACACCTATCTGCGCCGCTACGCAGCAAAGAATATGGCATTAAACCTCAACCGCACCTTTGTTCTGCCCTATACATCCGAAGAAAGTTCAGAGAAATCTCATGTGGCTGCTTATTACACCTTGGCCCATCAGACCCTGGTTCGTGAAGAGCTGCCTGATCCATCCCCCCTGCCGCGATACCCTGTTCCCGTGATCCTGCTTGCTCAACTTGGAATCGACCGTCGGTTCCACCGGCACGGCCTGGGAGCAAAAACCTTGGCTCACGCGCTTAGACATGCCTATCAGATTGCCAGCAACCCTAATGGCATACCTGCTCTGGGCATCGTTCTCGACGTGCTCGATCAGGAAGCGTTGGCCTTCTACCGATCCTTCGACTTTTTCTTACCGTGAACAGACAACCCAATGAAGCTATTCGTGCCCTTTGCATCATTAGAGACCCTGTAAGGGCCTATCGTTGAACACATCG
>CAZRTG010000207.1:0-5937 GCA_964602895.1 uncultured Wenzhouxiangellaceae bacterium | reverse complement strand
AGCCTTTGGCATCAACTGCGATATCCAGGATTCCAGCGGAACGGGTGACGATGCGGGTCAATTCTTCCGGGCTATAGAACTCCAGACGCTCGACAATGCCAAAACGGTCGCGCAAAGGCGAAGTCAAAAGCCCGGCGCGAGTGGTTGCGCCCACCAGGGTAAACCGGGGCAATTCCAGCTTGATGGAACGTGCGGCCGGACCTTCACCAATCATGATGTCCAGTTGGAAATCTTCCAGTGCCGGGTACAACACTTCCTCGACCACCGGCGACAGGCGGTGTATTTCATCAACAAATAACACATCACCCGGCTGCAGATTGGTCAGCAAGGCCGCGAGGTCGCCGGCGCGTTCCAGCACCGGGCCGGAAGTCTGCCGCAGATTAACACCCATCTCGTGTGCAATAACATGGGCAAGTGTGGTTTTGCCCAGACCGGGTGGGCCGAAAATCAACACGTGATCCAAAGCATCCGAGCGGCGTTTGGCGGCTTCCAGAAAAATGCCCAGTTTCTCGCGCATGGCCGGCTGACCCACGTATTCAGCCAGCGTACGTGGCCGCAGGGTGGTTTCCAATACCTGATCTTCGGCACCCAGGTCGGGGGCTATGATGCGGTCTTCTGCTGAAGGCTGGGTCATGGTTTATACGGCCGCTCTCATTTGCTGATGGTGGCCTGTAAAGCCAGGCGGATGATTTCTTCTGCGCTCATATCCGGTTGGCATACCAAACGCACCAGACGACTGGCCTCCTGGGGCTTGAAGCCCAACGAAGCCAGGGCATGCGTGGCTTCGCTGGTGGCACTGGCGGTTACTGGATTGGTTCCGTCACCGGAAGTCGAAGCGGTACCGGCCAAATAACCCAGCTTGTCGCGCAACTCGATGATGATGCGTTCGGCGGTTTTTTTGCCAATGCCGGGCAAACGGGTCAACGATGCGGTATCTGCTTCGGCGACATACCGCGCCAACTCATCCGGACTGGCACCCGACAGGATGGTCAGAGCCAGTTTGGCGCCGATACCGCTGATTCTGAGCAATTGCCGGAACAGGGTGCGCTGGCTTTCGTTGGCAAAACCAAAGAGGCTGTGGGCATCGTCTTTGACTTGTAAATGGGTCAGCAAAATCAATGGCTTGCCCAATTCCGGCAAGTCATAGAAAACGCTCAAAGGTGCTTCAACCTCATAACCGACACCGGCGACTTCGATGACCAACAGCGGTGGTTGCTTGGCAATGAGGGTTCCGGACAGACGGGCTATCATGTGTTCTTCCCTGGAAAGATTATCTTGAAAATTTTGCCATTCTCGCCAGCGTCTCGCTGGTGTGCTGGTGACATAATGCCACAGCCAGGGCGTCTGCTGCGTCCTCTTCAAGCGCCTGTTTTAACTGCAGCAAAACACACACCATGTGCTGCACCTGATTCTTGTCCGCAGCACCCCGACCTACCAGGGCCTGTTTCACCGACCGAGGCGAATATTCAGCCACTTTCAGCCCTTCAGAAATCACCGCACTGATAGCGGCACCCCTGGCCTGGCCCAGTTTCAGCGCCGATGAAGGGTTACGACTCAAAAAGACGGATTCAACGGCAACCTGGTCGGGTTTGTGCTGCTGCAGCAGGTCACGGATACCCGTGAAAATAACGCCCAGGCGGTCTGGAAAATCGCCAGCAGCGGTGCGTATCACACCATGCGTCACATAAACCGATTTGCCCTTGCTGACCTCGATAAAGCCATAACCGGTGGCGCGCGATCCGGGATCAATGCCGAGAATGAGCACGGCCTAGCCAACTACCGGCAATAACGCATCAGAGTGACGTCGGTTAATCATATGCCTCGTCAGGGATATCGGCGTTGTTGTACACCGCCTGAGTATCGTCCAGGTCCTCCAGTATGTCCAAAAAGGCGATGACTTTCCGGCCGGTTTCTACGTCCAGTTCCACTTCCAGGCTGGCGCGCATGGTGATTTCGGACTCTTCCGGCGCAACACCGGCTGCGGTCATGCGCTCCAGCACTTCGGTATAGGCTTCGGGGGAAGTCAGTACCTCGATGGAACCGTCATCGGCGGTTACGATGTCGTCAGCACCCGCTTCCAACGCTGCTTCCATAACCTTGTCTTCACTGACACCCGGGGCATAAGACAGCACCCCCAGCTTGGAAAACAGATAGCCGACTGAACCATCGGTGCCAAGGTTACCACCGTGCTTGGAGAAAGCATGCCGCACTTCGGCCACGGTACGGTTGCGGTTATCGGTCAGGCATTCGACCATCACCGCCACACCACCCTGGGCATAACCTTCATAACGGATTTCCTCGTAGGAAACGCCTTCCAGCTCACCGGCTGCCTTTTTGATGGTGCGCTCAATGGTGTCCTTGGGCATATTGGCTGCATTGGCTTTGAGTATGGCCAGACGCAGTCGCGGGTTGGCGTCGGGATCGCTGCCGCCCTCTCTCGAAGCCACGGTTAATTCACGGTTGATACGGGTAAAAACCTTGCCGCGCTTGGCGTCAACCTTGCTCTTGCGATGTTGGATATTGGCCCATTTACTGTGTCCGGCCATGAGAAACCTTCCTGTTTATTGAATTGACGGGCTTGAACAAACCGGCGATTTTATCATGAACCCGGAGAGCCGCGCTCTATGAGCCTGTCAGATTTAACCTGATCTATTGTGGAAAATCCGAATTCGGGCAGATTTTACAGCAGATTCCTGCGCTGCCACCGGGCCCGCAGCATGCGTTGCGTGGATATCATCAACAAGGCGGCCCAAATACAGACAAAGGCCACGGCGTGGCCCTGTGTAAAGGTTTCGCCGTACATGAACACCGCCAGCAGAAACGTCAATGAAGGTGAAATATACATAAACAACCCCAGCGTGCTGAGGTTCATCTTACGCGCAGCCACGTTAAACCAGATCAGCGGCAAGGTCGATACCAGGCCCAACAGAATCAGCAATACATCCAGTTTTACGGATACATTGCCAAATGCGGACCCATCGTGTTGTGACAACCACAGGAAATAGCCGATGGCGGGTGCGCTCAACAGCAGGCTTTCCCAAAGCAGGCCGGTCATGGGCCCCACACTCAGTTTCTTGCGGACCAGACCGTAGCTGCCAAAACTGAAAGCCAGCCCCAGTGATATCCAGGGGGCGACGCCCAGATACCAGGTGAGATATGTCGTACCCACCGCAGCCAATACCACGGCGCCGGTTTCCAGCCGGCTGAGCCGTTCACCGAGAAACAGAAAACCCAGCAAAATGTTGACCAGCGGATTGATGAAGTAGCCCAGGCTGGTGGCCAATACCTGGCCGTTGTTGACCGCCCATACAAACAACAACCAGTTTGTGGCCAGTACCGAGCCTGAAATCAACAAGCCAGCGAGTTGTCTGGCCGGCAGGCGCATGCGGCCAAAAAAAGCCCGACCATCCCGGAACAACAAAAAACCCACCAGAATGGGCACAGACCAGACCACGCGATGTGCAATGATTTCCAATGGTGGTGCAGCAGCAATCCACTTGAAATAGATCGGGAAAGTGCCCCAGGAAACAAACGCACCTAAAGCTGCAAGCACACCGACCCGGGAATGAGGATTCCCGGACATCTATTGCATCAACCTTTAATCAGAGTCTGGATGTGCAGCTCTTTGACCTGGGCAACCGGCACTGCTGACGGAGCGCCGGTCAGCAGGCATTGCGCCGTGGTGGTCTTGGGGAAAGCGATAACGTCACGAATGGAATCTTCACCCGACATCAACGCAGCAATCCGGTCCAGCCCGAAGGCAATACCGCCATGGGGTGGCGCGCCGTAGCGCAGAGCGTCGAGCAAAAAGCCGAACTTGAGCCTGGCTTCCTCGGGCGCAATGCCCAGCAGATCAAACACGGCCTGCTGCATGGCCGGGTTGTGAATACGGATGGAACCACCACCGATCTCGGCCCCATTGAGCACCATGTCATAACCCCTTGATAATGAGCCTGACGGGTCGGCTTTGAGCGCTTCCGGGCTGGCTTCAATCGGCGCAGTAAAAGGATGGTGCATGGCCATATGGCGGCCGGACTCTTCGTCCCACTCGAACATGGGGAATTCGGTTACCCACACAGGCTGCCAGCCTGGCTCGACCAGGCCCCGATCCAGCGCCACGCGTACCCGCAACTGGCCCATGAAATTGCTTGCCACGGCCCAATCAGCGGCACCGAAAAACAATAAATCACCGGACTCAACCGCAGTCGCTGATGCAATGCCCTGCCAGGCCCGGTCATCCAGGAATTTGGCAATGGGTGACTGCAAACCTTCCAGACTCGCGCTGGCGTCATTGACTTTGATCCAGGCCAAACCTTTGGCACCGTAACGCGACACGTACTGGGTGTAATCGTCGATCTGTTTGCGCGACAGTTCCGCTCCACCGGGAATGCGCAACGCCGCTACACGCGATCCGGGATCATTGGCCGGGCCGGAAAACACCTTGAACTCAAGCTGTTGAACATGCTCATCCACATCGATCAGTTCACCCGGAATGCGTAAATCCGGCTTGTCGGAACCATAACGCTGCATGGCTTCGTGCCAGCTCAGACGTGGAAACGGGCTGGGCAAAGCGACGTCCAGCGTGTCCTGAAACACGTCACGTATCAGGTGTTCGGCCAGATTCTGGACATCCGCCTCTTCCACAAAAGCCATCTCGATATCGAGCTGGGTGAATTCGGGTTGGCGATCGGCACGCAGGTCTTCATCGCGAAAACAGCGGGCAATCTGGTAGTAGCGGTCCATGCCGGCCATCATCAGCAACTGCTTGAAAAGCTGCGGCGACTGCGGCAGGGCAAAAAACTGGCCAGCATGGACGCGGCTGGGTACCAGATAGTCACGTGCGCCTTCCGGAGTGGCTTTGGTGAGTATCGGTGTTTCCATCTCAATGAAGGCGTGCTGATCCAGGCTTTTGCGAATCGCCTGGTACAAACGGGCACGCAATTTCAGATTGCGTTGCATGCGCGGGCGACGCAGGTCCAGGTAGCGATATTTCAACCGTACCTCTTCGCCATCCTCATCCGTCATCATCAAAGGCATGGGTGCCGAGCTATTGAGCAGTTCGACTTTTTGCGCCAAAACTTCAATACGACCGGTGGCCATGGCTTCGTTCCACTGGCTTTCCGGGCGCAGGCGCACGGTTCCCGAAATACGCACGCAGTATTCATTCCGCAAACTCTCGGCAGCCGCAAAAGCGGCACTGTCAGGTTCAACCACTACCTGCACAATACCCGCTATATCCCGCAAACCCAGGAAAATCAAGCCACCGAGATCCCGGCGCCGGTCCACCCAGCCGCACAATGTGACCGGCTGTTCAACCAGGCTATCGGTAATTTCGCCACACAAGTGCGTACGCATGCTAAAAACTCCTGAAATTCAATAGAATCATGTCTGCTGCTTAGGTAGGCGGGGCGCTGCTGTTGGCTTTTGCTGACTTGTCGACCGCGGCCGGCTTGGCGGAATCGCCGCTTTTGCTTTCTTTGGCAGATTCTTTGCTTGATTCCTTGCTGGCTGTTTTCTCTGCGCCGGAATCCGACCCGGAATCTGCCAAATTGCGCTGATTGCTGGTTTTGAAATCTGTCTCATACCAACCGGCACCTTTGAGGCGGAAGCCAGCAGCAGAAATCAGTCTTTTCAGAGCGCTTTTGCCGCATTCGGGACAATCGGTCAGTGACGCATCGCTCATGCGTTGCAACTTTTCCAGCTCATGACCACAAGACTGGCAACGATATTCATAAATTGGCATTTCTCAACTCCTGAAAAATTATTCCGCCGCTGACTGAGATGGCGGAACCGGAAATTATAGGTGATGCCTGCTTAAATGGGGTCGATTTCGGCGTTTTCTACGCCTGCAATTCACCTCAAACTGATAACATGTGGGGCTTGACCCTGTTTACCCCCGAATAGAGAGAGATTTCCCATGTCGAGATTTTTCCGCAC
>CAZRTG010000206.1:0-5954 GCA_964602895.1 uncultured Wenzhouxiangellaceae bacterium | reverse complement strand
GAGTTCTCGACCGCCAGTAGTAGATCGCGGAAGACCTCAGGGTTCAGTTCGTTATATGTGGCATGCTGCTGTGTGCCCGGACTTGCATTTGCGAGGTTCTGAACGTTTCCGTAGATATTGGTGTTGAATATATGTTGCACTCGCTCCTGAGGAACCGGGTTGGAATTTGGCGGGGCCTCACCAGCTTCAGGTGCCTCTGCCTCAATTTCCAACGCAAAGTTCAGGACGCGCGTTCGAATTGTATCGATAGCGGCAATAACAGCGCCGACGGGGATCACTTTCCACGCCCGCATGCAGTTCATGTTCTCATAGATGGCGTCGGCGAAGCGCGCCACGATGTCTGGGTTCCACGCCTCGGAAAGTCTGTCGCCATCAGTTCGGACTGTAAGGTCCTCAAGGGTTGCTACAGGCGTCATGAAATAAGCATGCGATAGACTTTCCCTTAGATTTTCCGGCATGCACATCATGGGAATGTCGGCGTTGCGAAGACCGGACTGGAGTGGGCCGGAGAAGTCTCCCTTCGAGTGGACGCGAACTACCCGATATTCGGGAAGCTCGTCCTTAGATGAATATCCGTTTAGCTCGTTGTCGATCCACGCTTTGAACTCTTCATTCCCTAGCCGTGCGGCAAGCACTTTGCACTTCCTGAGAAGCATGGCGAGCGGGACGGATGAGTCAATAGCTGCGCTTTGGATCTCTCTAAGGAGCGACATGCAAGTGATCCTTTCCATGTTGGGCTGGCTACAAATATTCCCTTGATCCGGGAACGTGTCACATGATAGTCGCGCCTATCTATCGCGACGTCAAGCAGGATTAAGACGTTGGCCGGGACCGGATGTGTTCACGCCCTGTGGACGCAGGATAAAACCCACCCCATCAGCGACAGGGCGGGTAGTGGTGGTCGACCACTCCGGAGACAGAATCGACGTACAAGGGTGGCAGGCCGCAAGGGGCCTTGCTCAAGCTGCTTGCTGCTCCGGGCGCGGCACATCCACACCCAGCACCTCAGCAACACGATTTAATTCATGTGATCCGCTGGTCGGGCTGAACCAGCCGACGCGATCTGGGCCACGATGATAGGTATAGCCCTGAACCTTCATATACTGTGCCAGCAGCTCGGCAGGGGGTGGCACCAACTTTTGACCATTAATAGCAACTTGCCGGGTTATATGGTGGCGTTGCTGTTGGAGTTCTTTCATCTGCTCGGCCACAGTCTGTGCAGCCTTGCGTGCGGCGGCTTGGGCGGCGGCTTGGGCCGCTAGCGAATCGCGCAATCCGGCGAACGTCTGCGGCATGTTATCCACATATGCCTTTGCTCGCTGCTCATCGAGACGAAGGCGAAGTCTGCCATATAAGTCACGCAGCACTTCGAGTTCAGGGCCTAATTCTCGTTCTTCATCATCCAGCTTGCGGAGTGCCTCAATATCACCGTCAGCCACCACTTTTTTTCGTTCGGGACCGGGTTCATTGCCCCCGGAGGCAGGGGTCGGACCAACATAAGGCCTTGAGTTTCAACCAAAAGCAGTCACCAAGTCGCACCTGTCCGTCCTTAGATCTCACATTTTATGGCAAAAATCAAAGCTTCAAAGGCTTTCAGTTTTTACATTAGTCCGTGTACCCAATTTGGACCGTTTCATGCATTGATGGGACTCTTCTTATAAGTGGCCCCAAAAACTGAAGACTGTGATAGCCTCATCGATTCTCTCAAAGCTGAGGCCAAAGCCCAATGAGCAAAGCAGACAGTTACACTCCCCCCGAAGTATGGGCCTGGGACAGGGATAGCGGCGGGAAATTCGCCCACATCAACCGGCCGGTGGCTGGGGCGACCCATGAGAAAGAACTTCCTGTGGGCAAGCACCCGTTACAACTGTACTCAATAGCGACACCAAACGGTGTAAAAGTCACCATATTGCTTGAGGAACTGCTGGCCCTGGGTAAAACAGAGGCGGAGTACGATGCCTGGCTGATCGATATATTGGAGGGCGATCAATTTGGCAGCGGATTTACCGAGCTGAATCCCAACTCCAAAATACCTGCACTGCTGGACAACAGTACGACCCCACCCATCCGGATATTTGAATCCGGTGCGATTCTGGTCTATCTGGCAGAAAAATTCGGTGTCTTCCTGCCGACTGAACCCGCCGCGAGAGCAGAATGCATGTCCTGGCTGTTCTGGCAGATTGGCAGCGCGCCCTTTCTCGGCGGCGGCTTTGGCCACTTTTATGCCTACGCACCAGAAAAACTTGAGTACTCCATCAACCGCTATGCCATGGAGGTAAAGCGTCAGCTTGATGTGCTGGATCGAAATCTGGCTTCACGCCGGTATCTGTGTGGCGATGAATACACTATCGCCGACATGGCCAACTATGCCTGGTACGGTGTCCTGGCTGAGGGCAAGCTCTACGATGCAGGGGAATTTCTGGATGTGGCGTCATACACCCATGTGCAACGCTGGGCCCGGGAAATCAGCGCACGACCCGCAGTGCAACGAGGTCGCCGCGTCAATCGCACCTGGGGCGATGAAGAAACGCAATTGGCTGAGCGCCACAGCGCCAGCGATCTGGACTAAGTACCGGTTAAAAATATCGTGGTTGGGCCACTTTCTGACTATTTTTACCCAAGTCAGGTTAAGATGAGACCCGATAGGTAGCTTGTCGGGAATCCGGGTTTAGCCTCAAACCAAGAAAGGAACATGCTGGATGGGAAACACTAAGGTTATTGCGATCGTGTTGTTGGCGCTTGGCGCCATATTGCTGTATTTCGGTTTCAATGCTTCTCAGTCTCCTGTTGAAGAGATCGGCGAAGCGCTGACCGGCAGATATTCAGACCAAACCATGTGGTATTTTATTGGTGGAGGCGTAGCGGCTGCTGCAGGATTATTGATGCTGGTGAAAAAAGGTTGATGCTGCGCGACTTGTGGTCTGAAGTTTGATCAGAGTGTTGCTCAAAAAATGAACGCCCACAATGATGTTTCATTATGGGCGTTCCGATACCTATCCGGTTTTTGTCGAATAGGTTTCCTCACCATCAGACCAGGAGGGTGCAAGCGAAAGCTTGCTGGTTGCTGGCGAATTCGCTTCTTTTCTGTCTGAAATGTTGATCGGTGTTACTGTCTCTTCCAGTAGTTCATCGGTAGCTTCAGGCGTGACCTGCTGCAGTTGCAGACGTAAGTCGTTGGGATAATCGGCGTTGGCCATGGCTTCTTCCTTGCTGATAAGACCGGAAGCATAAAGTTCCAATAAGGACTGATCAAAAGTCTTACAACCGCCCGAGACGCCGCGTACCATGCCTTCGCGAATGTTGTCCACTTCACCGTTACGGATCAATTCCTTCACGTAAGCCGTGTCCCGCATGATTTCCATCGCGGCCACACGCTTGCCATCCAGCGAGGGTATCAGACGTTGGGCAATGATGGCGCGCAGGTTCATGGAAAGCTGCAGGCTGATATCGGCATGGCGCTCACCCGGGAAAAAGTTCAGTACCCGGTGCAGGGTTTGATAGGTATTGCTCGAATGCAGGGTGCCCAGGCACAGATGGCCGGTATCGGCAAATGTAATGGCGGCTTCCATGGTTTCACGATCGCGGATTTCACCAATCAGGATGACATCCGGAGCCTGCCGCAAGGCATTCTTGAGCGCATGGCTAAAAGACAGGGTATCCATGCCCACTTCACGTTGTGTGAAAATGCTTTTCTTGTTGGGGTGGATGAATTCGATAGGGTCTTCAACGGTAACTACATGCCCGGAAGAATGATCGTTCCGGTAGTCCAGCATGGAGGCCAGGGAAGTGGATTTGCCTGAGCCGGTCGCACCCGTGACCAGCACCAGGCCACGTTTACGCATGATGATTTCTTTTAAATCCGCTGGCAAACGCAATTCTTCAAGCGTTGGGATTTCCGTTTTGATGTGGCGGATCACGATACCCACACTGTCGCGTTGACGGTGTATGTTGACCCGGAAACGGCCAATGCCACTGAGCTCTAT
Organism: uncultured Wenzhouxiangellaceae bacterium; assembly: GCA_964602895.1. Lineage (GTDB taxonomy): Bacteria > Pseudomonadota > Gammaproteobacteria > Xanthomonadales > SZUA-36 > JAWXBM01. The sequence continues at coordinate 1,971 of CAZRTG010000206.1, read as the reverse complement.
GGCCAAATTCATTTCCATGCTTTCGGCAAAATGCGCTTTCTCGGCGTCGGTCATCAGAGCATCGGCCAGAGCTTGTGTATCACTGTTATTGAAGTCGGTGTTGCCGACGGGATGGTTGACGCCTTCGGCGCGAATCAGGGGAGGGCTGTTACGGGTTATGTAGAGATCCGAACCACCGCGTTGGATCATTTCACTGAGCAGTGCTTTAATATCCATTGTCTGCAAATTCCCCTTTTGTAAAATCAAGCGCTGCGCGCCCGACACCATCCGTTGGTATCCGGTTTAATAAATGCAAGTAGTGTGCCACCAGCAAATACGGCGCGAACTGGCCATATTATTGATTCAGCGGCCTTGTGTGACACCCTGTTACTGACGACAAACGTCACTCGGTGACAATATCTAACGTATTCTGCAGTCAAGGGCGAACCCGTAATCGGTTTTGGCTTTCGGTGCAGACTTGATATCATCGACCCGGATTTAAGGAAGCTCTGAATAAATCAGAGTTTCCTTAAAAATCTTGAAACCAATGGAGTCTAATTCTTGTACAAAATATCCAAGGTCATAATGGTGCTGGCTTTGTTGCCGGCTTTGCATGCCTGTACCTGGGTGAAGCCCACGCCGGAGGGCGCAAAAGTTGTGGTTTCTGATGGTGCAGGTGTCAACCATTGTGAGCGCAAAGGTGAAGTGGCATCCATACTGAAAAGCCGTGTTGGTGCCTACGAACGCAATGCCACCAAAGTAGCCGGTGAGTTGGAAACACTGGCCCGCAATGAAGCGGCCCTGATGGGCGGCGATACGGTTGTTGCAGAGTCGAACGTCAAAGATGGCCGACAGTTGTTTGGAGTGTATAAGTGTCGTCCCTGAGTTTTTCTTCAACGCCATGAACCAAACAAGCAATACGGTTATTGATGCCATTGGCAACACCCCGCTGATCAAATTACGCAAAGCCTCCGAACTGACCGGCTGTACCATTTTGGGCAAAGCAGAATTCATGAACCCGGGAGGTTCGATCAAGGATCGCGCGGCCAAATACATCATTCTGGACGCCGAATCCCGTGGCGAGCTACGGCCTGGCGGGGTGATCGTCGAAGGGACGGCAGGCAATACCGGCATCGGGCTGGCCATGGTGGCCAATGCACGCGGCTATCGAACGGTGATCACCATTCCGGAATCCCAGGCGGAAGAGAAGAAAGATGCACTCAGGCTGTTGGGTGCCGAGCTTCACCAGGTACCGGCAGTACCGTTTAAAAACCCGGAAAATTATGTGCATGTCGCAGCGCGCCTGGCAGGCGAACTGGCCAAAACGGAACCGCATGGCGTGCTCTACGCCAATCAATGGGAAAATACCGACAACGGTGATGGCCATTATCGCTCAACCGGCCCTGAAATCTGGCAGCAGACCGAAGGACAGGTCGATGCATTCTGTTGTGCTATCGGCACCGGCGGTACCATTTCCGGAGTGGGGCGGTACTTGCGAGAGCAAAATTCCTCAATCGTGGTGGCGGTAACAGATCCTTTGGGTTCGTGCATGTATAACTATTACAAGCACGGTGAACTGCGGGCCGAAGGTAATTCCATCTCTGAAGGTATCGGTCAGGGTCGCATCACGGCCAATATCGCCAGTGCGCCGGTGAATGAGGCAATACAGGTCAGCGACACAGAGGCTTTGCCCGTTCTGTTTGATCTGCTGTCGGAGGAAGGGCTGTGTCTGGGTGGATCGAGTGCCATCAATGTTGCCGGCGCGATCAAACTGGCAAAGATAATGGGACCGGGCCATACCATTGTTACCGTGCTGTGTGATTCCGGTACCCGCTACCAATCCAAACTGTTCAACCCGGACTTTTTGCGTGGCAAAGGTTTACCGGTGCCAGCCTGGTTGTAAAAAGGGGCCGGGTAAAAAGGGGCCGGATACAATTTCCTGGACCCCTTTTCTACGATTTGTTGTAGGAAATTGTATCCGGCCCCTTTTTA
>CAZRTG010000205.1:0-6022 GCA_964602895.1 uncultured Wenzhouxiangellaceae bacterium | reverse complement strand
GGGCCCATAGCTCAGCTGGTTAGAGCAGTCGACTCATAATCGATTGGTCGTAGGTTCAAGTCCTACTGGGCCCACCATTTTAACCTCGGTGCATTCCGATCACATGGTTTACGCCTTATTCCGGACACTTGGTCAACACTTTGTCCGGTATGAAGCGATTGGGGCCGGGTTCCATGTCTTCCGTTCAACCTGATGTTGTGGTGCAACTCCGCATCAGATGAAGTGTCGACAAATAGTCAGCCGCCAGCGTACACTGATTGATATATCTATATGTCAACATTCAGGTTCGCCCCCCCATCCTATGAAAACAGAAAGCAATTCATCCGGGCCTGGTGCCATATCTTCGGATGAAATGACATCAGACCAACCAGACGCGGAGCCTACAGCGATGCGACCTGGCGCAGAGGGATCCGTAGAAGTGCGTGTTCCATCGATCTGGTTGCTCGGTTTGGCCAGCGGCCTGTCATCTTTTGGAGTGACCATTGTCATTCCGGTTATGGTGGCCATATCGCTGGAGTTTAATGCGGATTACGCTTCGGTACAGTTTGTGATCTCGGCTTATATACTCGGCATTTCTCTGGCCCAGCCATTTATCGGGGTGCTGTGCGACCAGATAGGCCGTCGCCCGGTGATGCTGGTGGGTTTTGCCATGTTCGTGGTGGCCAGCATAGGGGCGTCCTGGACGGACTCATTGTCCGGCTTGATCGTGCTGCGGTTTTTACAAGCCGTCGGGGCCAGTGTTGGCACGGTGGCGGCCAGAGCCGTTGTGCGTGATACCCGTGGTCCTTTGGAAACTACCGTGGCCATGGGTCAAATCGCTGCGATTATGGGCTTTGCACCCATTTTGGCCCCGGTAATGGGTGGTTGGCTGGGTACGGCCTTTGGCTACCGCTCCACTTTTATCGCCACGGCTGCTCTTGGCCTGTTGGTGTTGGTCCTGATGTATCGTACCTTGCCAGAAACCCTGGACCGAACCCGGATAACATCCCGTTTTGCGGACTTGCTGAAAAACTATTCAATCCTGATGCGGTCCCGTCTTTTTTTGGGTTTTACGCTGGTTTTTGGCTTTGTTCAAGGCAGCTTTTTTGCATTCATGGCGGTAGGTGCGCCCGTTTTTGAAACCAACTTCGGGCTGGACGCTGCGGATTTTGGTACGGCCTGGGCTCTGATGGCCATGAGTTATGTTTCAAGTGCCATAATTTCGTCACGCCTCACCCGTATGTTGGGCAGTGGCTGGGTGTTGGGTGCCACCACCATTTTGACCCTGCTCGCCGGTTGGCTGATGTTTGCGTGGACCACCCTGTCCGGCGTTACGATGCTCTCGGTACTGGCACCCATGACACTGATCATGATTGCGGCTGGTGGTGTGCTCCCTGCTGCAATGGCTGGTATCGTCAATGCCCATCCGGAAATGTCCGGTACTGCATCGGGGTTGTCCAGCGCGCTGGCCATGCTGTTTGGTGGTGTGTTCACCGTTCTGTCGGGTGTGTTTTACCAGGGAAAGTTCGAAACAGTCGCCATTCTGATTGTGATTTCAACCACCATCACCGCCCTGAGCTGGCTATTGGTCAGGCGCAATGCCAACCACTATTAGCGACTATGTGGGTATCAACTGCTTGATGGTTTCAGGCCAGTCAGCCGGCCGGTCAGGCAGCACTGCATGCCCGGCAACCGGTAAGGCCTGAGCCCAGGCGGCCAGTTGCTTGCCGGTAGGGTTGTCAGCCGTAATCAGTACATAAACCGGAACTGCCAGTTCGTTGATCCGCTCAGCAGCCGGATAGTCCAGCGCATCCCGAGCCAGCGCTTGCCAATGCCCCTCGGCGGTCAACATTTCGCGCACTTCAAGGGTCAATCGATTCAGATCGAGATCCGGTTCGATCCAGCGAATGCCTGCCGGTGTGCGTCGAAACCAGGGGTGGAACAGCCGGCCATCGCGAACGGTATGCCAGGCACGGCTGAGGTGGCCACCATGCCAATCTGGCGCCATGGAGGGCAGGCCTTCTTCTTTGATGGCCTTGCTCAAATCAGCAGACAAACAGGGAGGATCCAGCAGCAGCACGCCGGTGCAATGTTCAGGTGCGAGGTGTGCTGCTTCAAGGGCGACCAAAGCACCTTCGCCCTGGCCCGCCAACAGGATGGGGTCGTCATTTCGCGCACACAATACGTCCACAACGCGTTGGGCGCATTCTGTCACGCTGAGATGATGATCAGAACTGAGTGCATGCTCACCGTGCCCCGGCAGGTCCATGGCGGCTGACTCATTCAGAGCACGGGTCAGGCGGACAGTGGTTAAAGCGGACCCTGCCGCTGCATGTAATACCAAAGCTGTGCATCTTTTGCCAAAACGTAACAGTCTGACGGGGCCGGTATCGAGCTGCACCGTATCCTGCCAAGGTCGATAAGCCAGAGCTTGCGGTGCAGGTAAATCGCTCACTTCACCACTGCCATGCTCAAGCAACAGCTCCAGACACCATGCCACCGCTTCATTGGCATCGGCAGATATGCGGGCAGTCAAACAGTCCGAATGCTCTCCAATGCGATCGATGTGTGCTGACAAAGGGTCCAGTTGTGCGGCAGTTACCCGCGTCGGCACCTGCAGCCTGGTCAGTGCAGGTTCCGCATCGTATTCAAATGCAGCGCGATAACCCACGCGATAGTGATCACAGGACTGGAGAAATTCCCGTACGTTTTCCTGCAGGGCTTCCTTGGCCGGCATCGTGTAATTCATCCGGTTTGAAAGGGTGCGGGCAAACCAGGGAAAAAATACCGTCTGCTCACGCATACGGGCCCAGGCCCAGGCCAGATGGCTACCATCCCATTTCGGCTCGAAAGCGGGCAGATAATGCTCCAGGATGTCATCCCGTTCTACGGCAGTGGGCATGACCAGACCGTTCACCGCTACAGCGCAGATGCGTTCGGGGCAGGCATCCGCCAGAGCGATGGCAACGCCGCCACCGGTATGGAATCCGTAGACTGAAAACCGGTCCAGCGAAAGCGCATCGGCGAATTCGATCACACATTCGGCCAGTTCTTCTACCGTCGTGCGCATGACCGGCAGCGGGTCCGATTGGCCGAAACCTGGCGTATCCGGCGCGATCACCGTAAAAAACTTCGCCCATTGGATCATCAAGGGTTCGTATTCCCTGGAGGATTTGGGTGACTGGTGCAACAGGATGACCGGCGGCCCTTCACCCGCAAACCGATAATGCACCTGTCGTTGCCCCCATTTGCCATTGAGGGTGACGAAGTGACGTTGAATTTGACTGCTCATGTAAAAGCGGTTCAATCCAGGGTCAGGGTCATTGCATATTGATAGCGTTTGGGGTTGTACCAACAGTCAAGTACATCGACGATCTGGCCATGCTGGTCACGCGACTTGCGCCGGATGGATAACAGCGCATCTCCTTCCCTGGCTTCCAGGTGCCCGGCAATCTGCACAGTAGCATTTTCCGCACTCAATACCTGTTCTACCTCGGTCAGCTGGATGCCGTTTTGTTTGAGCACATTCAGACGTGGCGTGGACTCCAGGATCTTTTTGGTAAATCCCTTGGTAATTCCTTTGGTGTAACTGACATAGTACGCAAATGGCTCACCATTTTCGTTGCTACGTACCCGCACCACTCTGTGTACTTTATGATTTTTTTCCAACTCCAGCAGTTCACGGATTTCGGGTGGCGGCACAATTTTGTGTATGCTTTCAACATGAACAATGCTGTTCTCGCCCATTTCAATAAGGTTTTCGAGCATGTCGACCAAAGGTGCATGCACGGGTTTGGGCTTGTGGTGTCTGGAGGTCCGCGTGCCTTTGCCGCGTGAACGGATAACCAGCTTTTCAGAAGCCAGTTCATCCAGTGCACGCTTTACGGTAATGCGCGAGACATCAAAATTTGACGCCAGAATGTGCTCTCCGGGAAGCAGGGTATTTGCCGGGATGGTGCCATTGAGGATTGCGGATTTAATGATGAGATAGAGCTGGTGATAAAGGGGTGTGTGCCCCAGCGGGCCTTTTTGGCTCTGCTCCAGATCCGCGGCGAGAAGCTGTAATAGGTTAGTGTCTGAAACAGGGCTTTGCATAATTTCGTACTGATTCGGGGTGTTTTTTATTATACCCATACCTATTGCGTGCCGGTAAACCTAAAAAGGCTTGGTCACCCCTAAGAATGCGATCGTAATGGATACCATCCAGAATGTGACCACCAGTTTGCGCGTATAAGGATAGCTGCGTGCAATAGCGCCTTCCGAACCGGGTACTTCAGTAAGATCACGTACCCAGCTACCCACAATCAAACGCAGAACGCTGCCCACGGCGACCAGAGCCGCTACCAGGATGAACTTGGTTGCCAGCCAGTTGCTGGTGATGGGGGTATTGAAGATCAGGGAATACACGCCGACCCCCAGCAAAGCGGCAGTGACCAAGTGGCGTATGGCCACGTGAACTTTGTCAAAGCGGGCTTTTAGCGGACCCGGACTGAGGATATAACCTGTGATCCAGACCAGTAGCAGCCAGACCACAGCGATCACCCAGATAAGTGCCATCGTCAACGGCCCCAATAAAAGGAAGCCACCCTTATTGGCCAAAGTCAGACCTACTGCGATGAGCAGTACAATCGAGGATCGTGGAAAAATGTCTATGGCCACAGAGGCTTTCAGAAAGCGCAAACGCTCTTCCCGCGACAGTGATTCATCGGCAACCCGGCGGCCATTGACGAACACGCCCCAATCGGGACCCAGCCAGTAGGCGAACAACAGGATATGCAGGAAATCCAGAACCAGGTAGCTGTTCAGTGTCACGGTGTCATTCTCCAATGTTCATGGGTCGGCTTCCCTGCTTGCTCTCTTGCAGCAGGCACGAAAAATGATTGTCTTTTTTAATCAGGTAATCGATGAATTGTTGCTCGAAACCGGGCACAGCAGAATCACGCACGGATGCCCTGTTCGCCAATGCAATTCGCCACAGTTGCAGTGCAGGCCGGTCGCGAAACAGTCCGAAATCGATCCAGGCATCGAATATATCGAAATAACGCATGATGGGGCCGAAAGCTGCGTCCACCAGCGAGAAGTTCCGACCCAGAAAGTAGGGGCCGTCACCGAGTTCACGTTCCAGGTGTGACAGGCGGTCATCGATTTGTTCCAGGGCTGATTGGAGAGCTGATTCGTCGTGTGCAAAAAGCAATGCAGCCACCTGATTCAGCAGATCGGATGAGTATTCTATCCAGGCGCGTGCAGAGGCCCGTTCAAAAGCATCCTCCGGCAACAGGGAGCCGGGTGTTGACTCATCGACATATTCAGCAATGACCATGGATTCAAACAGCGGCCGGTCATCAACCAACAATACCGGCACGCGTGCCAACGGAGAAATATCGAGAAACCATGCGGGCTTGGCTGCCAGATCGATAAAAGTGATGCGATAAGGAACCGCTTTCTCGTTCAAAACCACTCGTGCCCGTTGCACATAGGGGCATAATTCCTGACCAATCAGGTGCAGATCGACTTCAGACGGGCTCATGGATTCCTGCTTTCGGTGTTGATTGCTTGAGGTATTTGAAACAGCATAATCATATATGTTTATGCTTTTCAAGTTGAAGCAGATTTTAAATTCTTTAAGAGTTGGTCAAAACTGGCAGCGTCTTTGCTTTATCTACCAGGGAATAAGCTCTCCGTTATAACGCAGGAATCGGCCGCTGTTTTCCAATCGTAGGTCACTGATCAGCGCTCGAAGCCCGGCAACGCTTTCCGCGGGAGTGAGGTGGGCGTCTTTACCGCCCAGTCGGGTCTTTACCCAGCCAGGGCAATACATGCCAACGGCAACGCCTTGCTCCCGCAGTTCCGCGGCCAGCGATGCCATGGCCATGTTCAGTGCTGTTTTGCTGGTTCGATAAGCGTAGGCACCCGGCCTTGCGCTGGCAATCGATCCTTCGGTAGAGGAAATGGTCACTATTTTCTTTTGTTTGCTGGCTAACAGCTGGTTCAGAAACGACTCTGCCATCTTGACGGGTGCCATCAGATTGATGCGGAGAACGTC
>CAZRTG010000204.1:0-6042 GCA_964602895.1 uncultured Wenzhouxiangellaceae bacterium | reverse complement strand
CAGTTTGGGATTGCTGCGCGACCAGGCATTACTGGCCTGGAATCTGAAACAGCACGAGTTTATTTCCGCTATTCGATCCAACAAGTTGCAGCGCGCACGGGTCGAGGCATTGATGAGAGATTCACACCCCGATGTGGTGCGAGAAATGGAGGCCGTTCTTGGTCCCGCCACTCTTTAAATGGATTCGGAGTAGTGATACTACCGCTGTCGAACCGGCAATTCCTGCCGGGCGACGAATTTATAGTATTGGTGATATTCATGGCCGGGATGATCTGTTGGCACAGCTTCATGCACAGATAGTTGCAGACGCAGCAGATTTTAATGGTCAGCGAGTTATTGTTTACCTCGGTGACTACATCGACCGAGGGCCAGCGTCTTGCCAGGTCATCAATCGTTTGCTGAACCAGCCCTTACCCGGGTTTGAAGCCATATACTTGCTTGGCAATCATGAGCAGGCTTTGCTGGATTTTCTGCAGGATTCCCGCGCCATGGCTGACTGGATGAACTGGGGTGGCAAGCAAACCCTGGCCAGTTACGGGGTGCTGTTGCCACCGAATTTGTATCTGGAACACATGGAGCTGCTGTCTCGCCAGCTACGGGGAAACCTGCCTGACAGGCACTTGCAGTTTTATCAGACGTTGGCACCCAGCTACACCAGCGGAGATTATTATTTTGTGCATGCCGGCATCCGACCGGGAGTACCTTTGCACAAGCAGGAACTGGGTGACCAGTTGTGGATACGGGAAGAATTCACTCGAAGTTCACTGCAGCATGAGGCCATTATTGTGCATGGCCATAGCATTACTATGGAAGCCGAGTTGTTGCCCAACCGCATCGGCATTGATACCGGCGCGTTCCATACCGGTGTGTTGACTGCGCTGGTACTGGAAAATCAGACACAACGTTTGTTGCAGACGGGCAAGGGGCAGCCAGCTTGATTGAGTACATAAAAAAACAGGTTTTGATGATATTAAGCCTGCTTGTGGTCACGGCGGCCCAGATGGTGGCCCAGACGACAGCCTGGGCTGATTATCAAACCGGAGTCCAGGCTTACCAGCAAGGTAATTTTCCAAAAGCATTGAAAGAATGGCAGCGCGTAATCGAGAGCCCAGCTACAGACGTTCATCCACAGGAACTGGCAGAGACTTTTTATGCGGTAGCCATGCTGTTCTGGATAGGACAGGGGGTCGAGCAGGATACGATCCGTTCTGCTGGCTTTTTGCGTCAGGCTGCTGAATTGAACCACGCCGGAGCCCAATCCAAACTGGGCTATCTGTACTCGATAGGGCAGGGAGTACCTGCCAGCAATTTTGAGGCCATAAAATGGTTGGAGATGGCGGCCAGGCAGGGTGATGCGGATGCACAGTACAACCTTGCAGTGATGTACCGGGACGGTATCGGTGTAACCGCTGATCCAGCTATGGCCATGCAATGGTTTGAAGAAGCTGCAGCCAATGGCGACCCAGTTTCTGCTGATGTGATTGCACAATATCGACGGCAAGGCTCATTACAGCAAGCAGAGTTGCTGGTTGTTCAAACTGGCCCGGCAGAGGCGGTTGAAGTGCTGCCATTGCCTGAACAGGCAGTGGAACCAGAAACGGTACCGGAGGGGGCCAATGACGAAGCATGGATACTTGCACGCAATGGTGAGCATCACACCATCCAGGTGATTGCACTCAAGAATCTGCAAAGCATGACAAGGTTGATTGATGCTCACCCTGAAATGACACCTTTCGCTATTTACCGGCAAGGTGATGAAAAGGCCCCCCTGTATGTGTTGGTACAGGGTGATTACTCGACGATTGACGCCGCGCGTGCCGCACAACAGCAATTTCCAACAAGCCTGGCAAAGCCCAGTCAGTTGTGGATTCGACGCTATGGCATGGTGCAGGACCTGATCAACAAGCGGAATATGCAGGCTAGCCAGGAAAGCGTCAGTAGCCATGGCACGAATTGATTCTTTACTGTTTGGCCTGTTATTGCTTTTATGTATTTGGGCTGCGATTCCATTAGGCAGCAACCAGCCCTGGTCCTGGACGCTGGTCGCGTTGGTTTCATCAGCCCTGCTGGCCATCTACCTGGTGCTGGGCTTGTTGGCTAGGCGGCCCCTCTTTCTGGGCTTGCATCCAACCATTCCACTACTATTTTTGCTTGCCATGGCCTGGGCCTATCTGCAAACCGTGCCCTGGATACCCTCTGGCTGGCACCATCCTGCCTGGGAACTGGCCAGCGAATCATTGGGTGAAGCCTTTGCGGGTTCAATTTCGCTGGCACCGGAAGACACGCTCATGGCTATTCTGCGAACCCTGTCCTACGCGGTGGTATTCATGCTGGCGCTGCAACTTGGCCGTAACCGGCAACTGGCCCGTCGCGGACTGTTGTGGTTTTTTATTACCGGGGTGGTGTTTTCGGTTTATGGGTTGTTGTCGTATTTCGGCGTGCTGCGCGAATTCATGTGGTATGCCGATGACTCATTTGGTCGCGATGTGCGTGCCACATTTGTTAACCGGAACCATTTTGCCACCTGGGCTGGTTTAACTCTGGTTTGTGGCCTGGGTGTATTTTTTGATCGTATGTCCCGGGTTCCCGACTATCCCATGCTGGCGATGCAGCAACGGCAGGAACGCATCAATCGCTTTCTGGCGCGTGCCTGGCTGCCTCTGGCTGGTTTGATTCTGGTGGTTTCAGCGCTGGTATCCAGTCATTCCCGCGGTGGCTTTGCAGCTACCTTCCTTGCCTGTGTGGTCATGTTGCTGCTGGTGGACCGCAAACGCGGCAAAGTCACCAACCGAACCCGTGCCATCATTGCTTCCGTGCTGGTGGTGTCGGCGCTGGCTTTCTGGATAAACAGCGACATATTGCTGGATCGCTATGGCGTTAGCGGCATGGACGCGCCCGGCAGGGCGCAGGTTTATGAAAAAGTAGGCCAGGCAATAATCGATAACCCCTGGCTGGGCTATGGTCACGGCAATTTTGAAGACGCCTTTCGTCTGTACCGTACCGAAGAAATTTCAAAGCTGGTGAATTACGCACATAACAGTTACCTGGAAAGTTTTTTTGATCTTGGTATTCCTGCAGCACTGTGCCTGCTGTTGTCCATGCTGGGTCTAGCCATTGTCTGTTTCAATGGTGTGCGAAAACGGCAACGGGATTGGATAATTCCAGCGGTGGGTGCCAGCGCTTCGGTTTTGGTAGGAACCCACGCACTGGTTGATTTCAGCGTGCAAATACCGGCGGTCGCCATACTGTATTCCTGCATTATGGGCCTGGCTTGTGCGCAGTCGTTCAGCTCCCGCGATTATCATTGAGCGCTGGAATGAACATACCCGTGCCATTGTAATCAGGCTAAAATGATACGCCTCTGAAAAAGGAATTTCCGGCAAACACCCCACATGTCTTATTTAAGGGAATTTCCTGTTGTGGCAATAGGGCTGACTTTATTGTCAACGGTTGCGATTGTTCTGGCCTTAATACCCATTGCATACAAATGCGGCTGGGTGGATCGTCCGGGCTCGCGAAAAGTGCATGAGCAAGCCACGCCGGTAGTGGGCGGTGTGGGTATCTTCCTGGCCCTGCTATTGGGCACAGTTTTATCGCCACTTGCCATGAGCCTGCATGCAGGTGGACTGGGATGGCTGCTGCTGTCGGGGCTGTTATTGCTGGGCGTTGGAATTGTCGATGACCTGAGAGGCCTGAGCCCGCTTTTGCGGTTTTTGATTCAAATTACAGCTTGCCTGGTGATGATAGGGCCCGCCAACGTCCTGTTGTCTGATTTTGGCACGTTGTTCACCGGCGAAATGCTTGAGCTGGGCGTGATAGCCGTACCCATTACCCTGTTTGCAGCATTGGGTGTGATCAATGCCTTTAATATGATCGATGGAATGGATGGATTGGGCGGCAGCATATTTCTGGTAAGTGCTACGGGCATGGCGCTGTTTGCATTCCAGGGAGGGGCATCAACCAGTGCACTGATGCTGGCATTGGCCATTGCTGCGGTCAGCGGATTTCTCCTGTTTAATGCTCATTTCCCCTGGATAACCCGGGCCAAGGTGTTTCTGGGAAATTCCGGATCTTTGCTGCTGGGTTTTATTCTGGCCTGGTTTTTTATCTCGTTGGGCAACGGCGATGATCGGATTTTCATGCCCATGACGGCCGTGTGGCTGTTCGCAGTGCCTTTGCTGGATACCTCGACACTGATCTGGACCCGTTGGCGCCAGGGACATTCGGCCTTTGAAGCCGATAACCAACACCTGCATCATGCTTTTCTGCGTGCGGGTTTCAGCGTGGAAGCCACCTGGCTGGCCATTACCGGCTTTGCAGTGGTGATGGCCTTGATCGGGACGGTCATTGAATTGAGTACGTTACCCGAATATTTCAGTTTTTACCTGTTCATGTTGATAGCGTTCAGTTATTACTTTTACCTGAGACATTGTTGGCGTTCACAACGCTTCCTGGGACGGCATTTTGTGCATCATGACTTCACGATTGAGGAGACTTTTGCTCGCTAGCCAGAATCCAGGGGGTGATATGGATATTCATCATATCCACCTATAATCAAAGCCAGACACGTGGGAGAAAAATAATATGTATGAGGCCAGGATATGACCCCAGCAACCAGCGGCGGCGGCCCCTTACGCGTATTGGTTACCGGCGGGGCAGGGTTCCTGGGTTCGCATTTATGTGAACGCTTGCTGGAGCAGGGTCACGATGTGTTGTGTGTGGACAATTTCTACACCAGCACCCGGCGCAATATCATCCACCTTCTCGAACACCCCAATTTTGAATTGAAACGCCACGATGTGACTTTTCCTCTGTATGTTGAGGTGGACCGTATCTATAACCTGGCTTGCCCGGCATCGCCCATTCATTATCAACGTGATCCGGTACAAACTACGAAGACCAGCGTGCACGGTGCCATCAACATGTTGGGGCTGGCCAAACGCACGGGTGCGCGCATCCTGCAGGCATCCACGTCAGAAGTATATGGTGACCCGGATGTACACCCCCAACCAGAAAGTTACTGGGGTAATGTAAACCCGATTGGCATTCGCAGCTGTTACGATGAAGGCAAACGCTGTGCCGAAACCCTGTTTTTTGATTACTGGCGGCAGCACAAACTACCCATCAAAGTAGCTCGTATTTTCAACACTTATGGGCCGAGAATGCTACCCAACGACGGCCGAGTGGTATCCAACTTTATTGTGCAAGCCTTGCAGGGCAAGGACATCACCATATACGGCGACGGCAGCCAAACCCGCTCCTTCTGCTATGTGGATGACCTGGTTGCCGGTTTGATAAAGCTGATGGAAAGCGACCCAACGGTTACCGGCCCTGTAAACCTGGGTAACCCCGGAGAATTCTCCATCAAACAGTTGGCCGAAAAAGTCATCGCCCTGGTTAATAAGGGCTCCACGCTGATCTACGAGCCCTTGCCACAAGACGACCCCACCCAACGCAAACCAGACATCACCCAGGCCCGCGAAAAACTCGGTTGGGAGCCCAAAGTAAGCCTGGACGACGGTTTGCCAACAACCATCGAGTTTTTCAAAAAATCAATTGCAAAAACCTGAGTGAGCTTCCACCGATGAATAGGACAACAGCCATCTCCCTTAGCTCCGTCATCCCGGAAAAAGCAAAGCTTTTATCCGGGACCCACACCTTAAAGCCCGTCATCCCGGAAGATGCAAAGCCGCCCAAAGCCGTCATCCCGGAAGAGGCGCAGCCGCCCGAGCCCGTCATCCCGGAAGATGCGCAGCCGCCCAAATCCGTCATCCCGGAAGAGGCGAAGCCTCTATCCGGGACCGGGACCGGGACCCATAAACCCAACACAGCACTAAACCCAGCCCCATGACCAAAACCATCCTCGTCACCGGCGGCACCGGCTATATCGGCTCCCACACCTGTGTCGAGCTGATCGAATCAGGCTACCAGGTGGTTGTGATCGATAATCTCAGCAACAGCAACATCAAAGCTTTGGATCGAGTGGCAGAAATCACCGGCACAAAACCCGAATTCATCCACTGCGATATCCTGGATGCCAAC
>CAZRTG010000203.1:0-6181 GCA_964602895.1 uncultured Wenzhouxiangellaceae bacterium | reverse complement strand
GTGGCTTCCCGCGCGGCAACCTGTGCGCGTACACAGACTTCTGCGGCTGCGGCTGATTGCGCCGCTTCCTGGCGCTCGGCCAGTTCCAAAGCAGCCGTCGCTTCCGCCAGATGGGCTTTGGCCAGCTCCAGGGTTTCCATTTCTGCCAGCAACTGGCCCTGCTCAACATCCTGACCCGCTTTAACCAGCAGTCTGGAAACAATTGCACCCGAGATGGATTCGGGTGTCAGCGGAGCAGAAATAAGAAAGACACCATTTGCAGGTTCCAGCCGCCCCAGAGCAGAAACCTTGTCGGCAGCCTGAACCGCCCCTGGCATGCACACCAGTCCCGTAAGGAGCGAGGTTAAAACAGGCGGTAAAATAACGGTTTGTGAGTATTGTCGACTGGAGAATTTGGACCACATAACATACGTCTCGATTTTTGCTTTTTGTTAGTAGAACTGACGTTCAAAAATGCACATTTGAAGACTGCTGAACAATAAGTGTCTTACTTTACATCAATTCTGTTGGCGGGACGCCACTGGTCAGTCCTGTATCAGTGCTGCTACTGTACATCACCATTTTATGGAACTGCTACCCACACTGCCAGGAGACAAACTGCCTATGCCGTCTGAAACAGCAAGACAACCGGGCCACCCGGGTGAAAAAGACCAACTCCGTGCCCGGCAGTACTGGCACGCCAATCTTCGCCTGGTAGGCCTTTGCCTGGCTATCTGGTTCCTCGCCTCCTACGGTTGCGGCATCCTGTTTTTTGACACCCTTAACCAATACCAGCTGTTTGGTTTCAGGCTGGGATTCTGGTTCGCACAACAAGGCTCCATCTATACATTCCTGCTCTTGATTCTGTTTTATGTTTTACGCATCAATGCCCTGGATCGCCGTTTCGGCGTAGAGGAACATGAAGATAATGCGCCAAGTCCGGGGGCTGAATCCTGATGGAGCTGAAAACCCTGACCTATCTTGTCGTTGGACTGAGCTTTCTGCTTTACATCGTTATTGCCATCGCTTCCAAGGCCAGATCCACCGGAGATTTTTATGTCGCTGGAAAAGGTGTACATCCCATCGCCAACGGCATGGCCACGGGTGCTGACTGGATGTCAGCAGCTTCTTTTATATCCATGGCCGGCCTGATCGCATTCCAGGGCTATGGCGGTTCGGTTTATTTGATGGGCTGGACCGGCGGTTATGTTTTGCTGGCCTTGTTACTGGCACCCTATCTGCGCAAATACGGCCGCTTCACCGTGCCCGAGTTCATCGGCGACCGCTATTACTCCAACACTGCCCGCGCGGTAGCTGTCATTTGCCTGATCTTTATTTCCTTCACCTATGTTGCCGGACAGATGCGCGGCGTCGGCATTGTATTCTCGCGCTTCCTCGAAGTGCCGGTTCATATCGGCCTGCTGATCGGCATGGCCGTCGTGTTTGTCTACGCCGTGCTGGGCGGCATGAAAGGCATCACCTACACCCAGGTGGCGCAATATTGTGTGCTGATTTTCGCCTACACCGTTCCGGCGGTTTTCATCGCTCTGCAGATGACCGGCAACCCGGTGCCGCAACTGGGCCTGGGCAGTAAAATTTCGGGTGAAAACATCTATTTGCTGCAGAAACTGGATGCGGTGGTCACCGAACTGGGTTTTCGCGAATACACCCGGGGCAACAAAAGTACCATCGACATGTTCATGATTACTTTGGCTTTGATGGTCGGCACCGCAGGACTGCCGCATGTCATCGTGCGCTTTTTCACTGTGCCGAAAGTGTCGGATGCACGCAAATCGGCCGGTTATGCCCTGTTTTTTATCGCCATCCTTTACACCACCGCACCCGCCGTGGGCGCCATGGCCAGGCTGAACCTGCTGGATACCATTCAACCCGGAGCCGTTGGCAGCGTGGACGGCAATCTGGCTTATGCCGAACGGCCACAATGGTTCAAAACCTGGGAAAAAACCGGACTGCTGGATTTTGATGACCGCAATGGCGATGGCCGGATTCAGTACTATAACGACGCCAATACCGATTTTGTCAGCAAGGCCGATGCCTTTGGCTGGAAAGGCAATGAACTGACGGTAGATGCCGATATCATGGTTTTGGCCAACCCGGAAATTGCCGCCCTGCCCAACTGGGTGATCGCGCTGGTAGCTGCGGGTGGTATTGCAGCAGCATTGTCTACGGCCGCGGGCCTGTTGCTGGTGATTTCCTCATCCATCTCGCACGACCTGTTGAAAGGCATACTGATGCCCGGCATTACGGACAAAGATGAACTGCGTGCCGGCCGGATCGCCGCTGCCTTTGCCATCCTGATTGCGGGTTACCTGGGATTTCATCCGCCGGGCTTTGTGGCGCAGGTGGTCGCCTTTGCCTTTGGTCTGGCCGCCGCGTCGCTGTTCCCGGCCATCCTGATGGGCATATTTTCCACCCGCATCAACAAGGCGGGAGCCATCGCGGGTATGTTGACCGGGCTGATTTTTACCTTTGGCTACATTGTCATCTTCAAGGGCGTGTTCTTTGCCCCGATGCGCGAAAACATTCCAGCCAACTGGTTATTGGGCATATCGCCTGAAGGTATCGGTGTGATTGGCATGCTGCTGAATTTTGCCACGGCCTTTGCAGTCAGCTACCTGGGCAAAGCCCCGCCAGAACGCGTGCAGCAACTGGTACAGGACATACGCGTACCCTGGGTAGTGGAGCGACCGGTTGGCTAATTTTCTTCCAGGCTCAACGGTAATTCCACCGATGCGGCTTTGGCGCTGTGCCTAATGCGCTCCAGCCTTTGTCGGGTGTATGTTGCCTCCGCATCCTTGCCTTGTTTTTCCAAAGCGATAACCAGGCCTTTAAGACTGGCCGAGCGTAAGCGGGCGCGCTTGAGCTGCAACTTGAAGGCGGCTTCTGCATCGGCATATTTACGCGCTTCCAGCAGCATTTCGCCTTCAAGCTCGGCGCTGGGCCAATCGACAAACGGTGGGCCGAAAGCATATGGCATGGTGCCTTCCAGCTTGCTGGCTTCCGCCGCATAACGGGCCGCCTGTTGACTTTCACCTTTGGCAAATTCAATACCTGCCAATAACTCCTGCTCCAAAACCTTCAGCCGTATCAAAAACTGCTGGTCCGAAGCGGCCGCTTCTGTTTTTTGCGAAATCATTCGGCCCAGTTCGGTTTGCAGCACCCGAAACTGGCTCAGGTATTGGTTGGCTTCGGAAGGCTGTCCCGCATGCGCTGCGCGCATACCTTGCACGAAGCTGTAATTCAGGTTGGGATCGAAGGAATCGCCGAGCTTGAATTTCCAGTCGGAAACCGGGCCGGTCCAGTCGCGGGTTTCCACCAGGTAGCGGGTCCACATCTGCACCACGGAACCCGTCAGGTAGGAGTCCGCATCCAGGATCATGCGATCTTCAGGTGCCTTGTTTTCAGCCTGTAGTTCCTTGTAAGCCGCCTTCAACAAAGTCAGCGCGTCATCGCTGCGATCTTGCTGCAACAGGCCATACAACAGCCAGAAATTATAGTGTCCCCCATGGCGCGCTGATTCGCCCTGTTCCATGCGCATGGCGTTTTGCACCCGGATTGCATTTTCATTGGCACTGACCACCTCATTCCACATCCCCAGCGCCAGAAATATATGTGAGGTCATATGCAATGAATGCCCTGCATCCGGTGCCATTTTTGCCAGCGCCCGTGCCGCCGTCAGTCCCAATACCGCATGATCCGGATCGTCTACACCATGAATCAGGTAATGCGCCGCCCCGGGATGCTGTGGATTGGCACTGAATACATTCTGCGCCAGCGCCGTGCTCAACATATAACTGGGGATATCGCGCACTCCGGCATTCACACCAAACAGGGACAGGGCATAGAACAGCTGCACCTCATGATCCTCGGGGTACTGCAGCGCCATGGACTCCATCGCCCGCGCATAAGCCTGGTCACGCTCTGCCTTGGTGCCCGGTCCGTAAAGTATTTCCAACGAAGCCAGAAAGGCCTGCTCTTTGGGATCTTCCGAAACCGCCAGACGCTGTTCGGGTGTGGCACTGAGTTTCATCAGCACCTCGCGAGCAGCCGTCAGGTCCTGCCTGTCCCATAGCGGGTGGTTATACGTCATGGCCTCACCCCAGTACGCCATGGCAAAATTGGGTTCAATTTCCTGTGCCGTTCTGAACTCCTCACGGGCAAAGGGGTATTCAAACAAATGCAAGAGCAACATGCCGCGTATGAACGCTGCCTGTGCCTGCGGGTTCTTGGCGCTGGTGGGAAAGTCTATCTTCCCCAACACTCTGGACGGTGCGGGTGACTCATGCAGCTGCTCCTGGGCGACCAGGGGTATGACAGGCAGCACCAGCATCATCAAGGTCAGGGCTAAGACCCGAGTCCAAACCTTCTGCCTTGAGTTGCCATGAAGCGATTGGCCCAAAATCGAGTACTGCTTTGTGTGTAGCATATTGGTCACCCAATGGTTATTTGTCGAAAAATTTCTGAGATGAATTTCAAGGTTCCGGGCATAGTATAACGATGGACTGACAGGAGAGGGTCTGACAGGACAGGCTCAACACAGGCAATGGCTCAAAGAAAATTCATCGCCGTAGCGGGCAATATCGGTGCCGGAAAATCTTCCCTGCTGGAATTTCTCAGCAGCACGTACCGGGTGGCGCCGTTTTACGAACCCAACGAAGCCAACCCCTATTTGCCGGATTTTTATCGCGACATGCAGCGCTGGGCCTTTCAGTCACAGCTGTTCTTCCTGAGCAATAAATTCCGCATTCACCAGGAAGCAGACAAACTCGATGGCGTGGTGGTGCTGGACCGCAGCATTTACGAAGACGCAGAAATTTTTGCTACCGCCCTGCACCACATGGGCAAGATCGACCGGCGTGACTGGAATACCTATTGGGATTTTTACCAGAACATCATCAAAACCATTCAGCCGCCGGACCTGATGGTCTACCTGCGTTGCCCGCTGCGTGTGCTGCGCCAGCGCATACGCAATCGAGGCCGTTCCATGGAGCAGGACATTCCGCTGAGTTATTTGAAACGGCTGGAGCAGTTGTATGAAGCGTGGCTGGAGCGTTATGCATTGAGCGAGGTGCTGGTGATCGAAAGCGGCCAGTTGGATTATGTTTCGGATCTGGTCGACCGGCAGGATTTGCGGGAACGTATCGAAGCTTTGCTCCCTGCAACACTGGCGCGGCAGGGTCGATAAGTGCGGAAAAGTACGGTCAAATGGTTGGGAGTTGGTATCCGCACGTCTATAATTCGCCCCAGAGAATAATGAGATCGGTAAACCATGAACAAAATCCTTTCAGCTTTGGCCTTGCTGCTGCTATCAGCCTCGCTGTTGGCCCAGGAAGCCCCTGTAGCCACAGATGAAGTACCGGAAATCACTGAAGCACCCACAGAAAGTGCCGCACTGACGCCGCTTGCGGCACCGGTGGAAATCAAGCGCATGCCCCGATTGACCGTAAATATAGAAGGTCTGGTTGCCAATACCGGACCGCTGGAAATCAGCCTGTTCAATTCGGCTGAAACCTTTATGAAAGAACCCTTCTACCAGGAATCAGCCAGGCCGGATGAAAACGGCAAGGCACAAGTGACTTTTCTGAACGTATTTGAAGGTATGTACGGCCTGGTGGTGGTGCAGGATGAGAACGACAACGGACTGTACGACTCCGGCTTTTTGGGCTTCGGTGCGGAACCCGTAGGCTATTCCAATGATGCCGGCCCCTGGTTGGGCCGACCCACATTCGAGGCCGTGAGCTTCGATGTACAGGAAGACACCGAAGTCACCATTCATATGAATTGAAGCCGTCGGCGAACGGCTGTTTCAATGCCATGTACGGGCTGGCTGAAAGAATCGGAGCCAGCGCTTTTGTACCACAGCATATGCCCCAATATCACCACCTCAAGCGATGTATTAAACGTTGCGACAGCGAGAATAACATGTGTGGAGGCAGTTCAAGTTACCGTTTCAGAACCTTGTGTTGCCTGCTGTTGCTGCTGTTCAATAGTGGTCTGGCTGCACAGGAAACGGTTTCTGTCAGCATCCAGCCACTGAACGAAGTATTGATAGATCTGGAACGGAGCGCCGCAGCCGAAGTACTGGCCCTGAACCGCGCTGTGATTGCCGCTGAGGTCACCGGCGTCGTGAGACAAATCCATGCCGATGTTGGTGCAGTGGTCAGGCAAGGTGACCTGTTGC
>CAZRTG010000202.1:0-6236 GCA_964602895.1 uncultured Wenzhouxiangellaceae bacterium | reverse complement strand
CGGTCTATCATGATATCGTACTGCTCAAAACGATCTTCATGCGCCATTTCCAGCGCATCGCGATGACCGGCTGTAGTCAATAACGCCGTACGTGCCCCGCGGCGTTCAATCAAGGCATTGGTGGCCAGCGTGGTTCCGTGGATGATCAGGCCTACCTGTGCAGGTGTGATACCGCCCTGTTGCAGAACCAGGTCAATACCACCGAGTACCGCGCGGCCGGGGTGGTCGTAAGTTGTGAGCACTTTGGTGCTGACCCGCTCACCACCCGGCATTTCCAACACCACATCGGTAAAGGTACCGCCGATGTCTACGGCGAGGCGGGCTTTGACTTTTGTTTGCATGGCAGGAGGCTCAAAAAATTTCAATAAAGTATTGACTAGTGTACGTTTCCTGGGGCTATAGTGGCAGGAGCAATCCACCAGAGGTGTGCAAAATGAAACGACGTACTGTTCTACGAGGTTTTGCAGGTGCTGCTTCAACCATGGCAATCGGACCCCTATACGCTGACAGCAAAGTCATGTAGCCAGCGGCACCCGCCTGCCAATTGATTACCCAGGATATCACCGGGCCTTATTATCTGGACCCGCGCCAGGTCCGCTCCGACCTGACTGAAGGCCAACCCGGCATGCCGCTGCAGCTGGATTTCCAGGTGGTGGGTACCTTAACCTGCCAATCCTTGCCGGGCGCCCAGGTGCATATCTGGCAGTGTAATGCGGAGGGGTATTATTCAGGTGTCAAAAACCTGGTGTTCGACAGTGAACTCAGGCCTACCGGAAAGGAAGTCGACTTCAGCGACCGCTCATTCCTGCGCGGCGTGCAAAGCACAGACGCTGACGGCCGCGTGCGTTTCCAGACCATCGTGCCCGGCTGGTATTCGCCACGACCCACGCACTTGCATTTGAAGGTCTACCCGCCCACTTTCGGCGAAGTCGCCACCACCCAGCTGTATTTTCCACCCGCCTTCTGCGACGAAGTTTTTCAGCATGAAGCCTATGCTGCACGCGGACCTTCGCCGGTTCGTTATGATCACCGGAGCGATTCCGGCAACTCCAGCTCTGATGAGGAAGAACTCTGGATTACGCCGGTAAAAGCCGGGGCGGGTTACCAGCATTCCATGCAATTGGGCGTTACGTTTTATGGCAAAGCTTTTGGTGAGTTGTCGGAGTTTTACCAGCAGGGCTAAACAGTAAGCAGTAGCTTGATGGCATGGTTTTCAACTGGCATGTCCAGACGTGGATTGTTGCCAATCGGTTATTTTTCCGATCTTAATCGCGGAAGTTCTTGAATTGCAGCGGCAGGCCGATATCGGCATCCCGTAACAGCGCAATCACTTCCTGCAGATCATCGCGTTTCTTGCCGGTGACGCGCAGCTGATCGCCCTGGATGGCGGTTTGCACTTTCATTTTCCGGTCTTTGATCAACTTGACCAGCTTGCGCGCATCGTCTGACTGGATGCCCTGGCGCACGGTGATGGTTTGCGTGGCGGTCTTGGCCTGAATGACCGGCTCGGACTTTTCCAGCGCGATGATATCGATGCCTCGCTTCACCAGCTTGCCACACAGGATGTCATACATCTGCTGCAGCTGGAACTCCGAGCCGGAACTCATCTTGATGGCCTGATCGTCCAGTTCAAATCGGGAATCCGTTCCTTTGAAATCGAAACGGGTAGTGACTTCGCGATTGGCCTGGTCGATCGCATTGGACAGTTCGTGACTGTCGACTTCTGAAACCACATCAAACGATGGCATAAGAAAATTCCTGGTTTTTGTGACCTGTAACAGAACCGGAATGGTAGCGTATGCAGACGCAACAAGGTAATGCCTCCTACGGTGTGCGTACTGCCAGCCAGACAAAAACGATCAGAAACGATGCAACGCCCAGTGTCAGCGCGACCATAAACGCGGTATAAGCCACCTGCAACAGGGCAAATTTCTTGTTCAGCACACTGCCCAGCCCGTGGATATTCCGCATCATGGTGTCGTAGATCAATGGCTTGTCCTGCATCAGCTCCTCCAGACCGGCGACAAAATCATCTTCTGCCATATTGGCAAAGTTTCCAAAAAACAGAATGTTGCCTTTGCTGTGTTTCAGATCTGACAGGGTAATCGGTTGATGGCTGACACGTGGACGGGCAGCGAGGATGGCAAAAATCATCGACACCAGGCTGCCCACCAGCAGCAACACCGTGGGTAACAACAGCCAGGGATTGGAGTCCAGCTTGGGTGCTACTGCGGCGAGAATGATGGACATGATGATGCCGTTGATGCTGATCATCATATTGGCTTTGTTGTCCGCCAGACTGGTCAGGTCCATTTGTACCCGGTAGGAGCTTTTGAACAGCGTTTCGATACCGCGTGTGGAGCCGGGTGTTTTGACCCGGGCAGTTTCAGGTGCCAGCGGTTTGCCATTGGTATCCACTACTGCATGGGTATCTGGCTCGGCCTGTTCCGGTTCGGCCTGGGCTTTACGCGCTGGTTTCTCTGTGTCTGTTTTTTCGTTTGACATGTTTCTGGCCCGTCATTCGCACAGCCAATTGATGCGTACAATTATCATAGCTTATTCAAAACCATTCATATGCACACCGTGAACGCCTTGAAGCCTCATTGGAGCCTTTAAGCCACGAGCGCGTGAATACCCTATGTTCATGGTGACTTCATGGCAAAATGGCCGTTATGCACGGGTGTTTTTACGGTGATTGCCGTATGTGTGACCTTTGACATGCCCCTCAATTTGTCACGTTATCTGAAAAATCTGGAGTATCCTGATGACCATTTCCCTTTATGACGCTTCGGTAGGAACCTATTTGCAGATCGTGCCGGCACTTCGTGGCATGCTGGACAAGGCTGCAGAACACTTTCAGGCGCAGGGCGTCAGTCTGGACCAACTCGCCGATGCCCGATTGCACCCCGATATGCTGCCCCTGCGATTCCAGATTGTTTCGGCAGCGCACCATGCATTGGGTACGATTGAAGGGCTACGCTCGGGCACCTTCAGTCCGCCGGCTTATGATGCGAATCTGGATTATGCGGGTCTGCAGGCCTTGCTGGAAAAGACCCATGATGGATTGCTCGCTTTGAGTGTTGAAGAGGTCAACGCACTTTCAGGTTCCGCCATCACGTTTGTGATGGGTGAGCTGCGTTTGCCTTTCACTGCTGAAAACTATGTGCTCAGCTTCTCCCTGCCCAATTTTTACTTCCACGCCACCACTGCCTACGACATCCTGCGTGGAAAAGGGCTACCGCTGGGCAAGCGGGATTATATGGGCAAGATGCGCATCACTCGTGAGGCAAAGGGCTGAGGCGCATGCGCAAGCAGATTATCGTATTACTGGGAGTTTTGGTGGTGTTACTGGCCGCATGGCTGCTGCTGCGTGGCACGAATGAAGAACTGGCCGGGATCACAGTTCAACCGTCCGAGGCGGAAAAAACTGCTGCGGAACGGGTTAATGAGCTGGCCGATAAATACGTGCAATTCTATTTTGAGGAGTTTCCGGAACAGGCGCTGTTTTGGGGCGCCGTGGACCCCGATCCTGCCCGTTTGACCGACAATTCGTTGGAATCGCAAGCGCGCTGGCAAATCCTGCAGCAGGATCTGTTGGCCAAACTGGATGAAATCGACCCATCCGCCATCACGGATCCGGCCGCCGTCATAACGGCCAAGGTGTTGCGTAACCAGTTGCAATCGGCACTGGATCTGGCGCTTTGCCGGAATGAATTGTGGTCGGTCAGCCCCACGTGGACCGGCTGGTTGGCAGAATTTACGGCACTGGCTGGCAAGCTGAAGCTGAATACGCCAGAGCAGCGCGAGGCGGCGCTGAGCCGCATGCAGCAAATGGCCACGTATATCGATACCGAAGTAGAGAATCTGCATGAAGGCGTAGAACTGGGTTATGTAGCGCCGAAAAACAGCGTGCGCGCCTTGACTGAGGTGCTGGATGCTTTTCTTGCCCTGCCCCTGACTGAAACCCCATTCCTCATTGCGGTGCAACAACAGGAGCCGGGCTATCAGCAGCGTGTCACGGAAGTGGTAAAGGACACCATCCTGCCTGCCATGCAGCGTTATCGCGATTACCTGGGCACGGAGTACCAAACTGCGGCGCGTGACAGCATCGGTGTGTATGACAGCCCCGGCGGAGAAGCCTGTTACCGGGCTTCAGTGCGTTATTGGGCAACCGTCGATCTGGATGCTGGCGAGATTCATCGGATCGGGCTGGAGCAGATGGATCGCATCCTGGCTGAAATACGTGAAATCGGAGAACGCAGTTTTGGCGAGAAAGATCCGGTCAAGTTATTGCAGTTGGTGAAAACCGATCCACAGTATTTGTTCAAAAGCCGGGCTGAAATGATTGCGTATGCCGAATCCGCCCTGGCGCGGGCGAAAGCCGCCATGCCACAGTGGTTTGGCCGTTTACCAAAAGCTCCCGTGGTCGTTGAGCCCTATCCGGCCTTTCAGGAAAAATCAGCCCCGGGTGGCCAGGCAGAGCCGGCGGCCGGAGATGGCAGTTCGCCTGGCAAGTTCCTGATCAATACCTACCAGGCTGAAAAGCAAAGTCGGGCAGCGCTGGAAGCTACCACCTTCCACGAGGCTTATCCGGGCCACCTGACTCAAATCGCGATTGCTCAGGAGCGAGCCGATTTACATCCTATTTCGCGCTATTTTTACCTGTCGGGTTTTGGTGAAGGCTGGGCCCTGTACAGCGAGCGCCTGGCCGATGAGATGGGACTGTATTCATCCGACCTGGATCGTTTGGGCATGTTGTCCAACGAGGCCTGGCGTGCGGCCCGTCTGGTGGTGGATTCCGGCATGCATGGCATGGGCTGGTCGCGCCAGCAGGCGCTGGACTACATGGATGCACACAACGCCAACACGCATGCGCTGAATGCGGCAGAAGTCGATCGCTACATTGCGGTTCCCGGGCAGGCCACCTCCTATTTGCTGGGTGCCCTGGAAATAAAGCGTTTGCGGGACTGGGCTGAAGCCGAGCTGGGTGACGATTTTGATATCCGCATTTGTCATGACCTGGTGCTGGAAGACGGTGCCATACCGCTTGATCAGTTGGAACAGAAGATCAGGCAGTGGGTCGATGCCGGGGGTGGTTGATTGTGGTTGAGTCAATGACTGCGGCCAAACCGCGCTGTGCTTTCCTGACCCTGCAGGAGCGCGGTGATTTCATGATCGATGACGAGCACGCGCTTCAGCCACTCAGGGATCTGGGCTGGAATCCTTCGGTGGTTTCGTGGCGGCAGACTGAAATTCCCTGGAGCGATTTTGATATCGTTATCATTCGTTCCACCTGGGACTATTGGGATGATGTGGATGGTTTTCTGCAGGTGTTGCAGACCATTGATGCACAAACCCGTTTAGCCAACCCGCTTGACCTCGTGCGCTGGAATCTGGCCAAGACCTATCTGCGTGATCTGGAACGGCAGGCTGTGCCGATTGTGCCTACTTTGTGGAAAGACCATCTGGATGTCCAGATCGTGCAGGCCTGTTTTGCCGAGCTGGCAAGTGATGAGATTGTGATCAAGCCGGTGGTCGGCGCCAACGGAGTGGATGCGTTTCGTTTGCACTCTGGCATGCCGGTATCCGAATTTGAGAAAGTTGCCGCACGCTTTCCGGCCGACGCCGATCGCGCCGCCATGGTGCAACCCTTTATGCCGCGCATACTGGATGAAGGGGAGTACTCTTTGTTTTATTTCAATGGCGAGTACAGTCACGCCATCCTGAAAGTACCGGCCGCCGGAGAGTTCCGCTCGCAGGAGGAACGCGGAGCCGAAATCCGCTCTGTTACACCGGAAAAGTTGCTGCGTTCACGGGTTGAACAGGCGATGGCTATCCTGCATCATGCACCGCTTTACGCCCGTATCGACCTGGTACGCGATGCCATGGATGATTTTCGCGTGATGGAGCTGGAGCTGATCGAGCCCTCGATGTATTTGCGCACCGAGGCCGGCGCACCGGCACGATTCGCCCGTGCGATTGATGATTGGGTCAAGGAATTTCCGGCCTGATGCGGTTCGCGTTACCAAGCTGTTAAATACCTGGCCCGTCGCGAGCGTGGCTCGCTCCCACAATCGTGTTCGTTCCCGCTGTAGGAGGCAGCCATGCTGCCGACCAAAGGTGGTCGGTCGCAACCGTGGGTCGCTCCTACAGCCGTGTTCGTTCCCGCTGTAGGAGGCCGCTCTCGGGCTTCCTGCCCGCCGCGGCACCGGTGCATCCCTGCACAATGGCAGCCA
>CAZRTG010000201.1:0-6254 GCA_964602895.1 uncultured Wenzhouxiangellaceae bacterium | reverse complement strand
GCTCCCACAGCATGGCTCGCTCCCACAGCATGGCTCGCTCCCACAGCATGGCTCGGTCCTACAGCAAGGCTCGGTCCTACAACGGTTCGGCGACGAAGTTGGCCAATACCGCCTGGCGCAGAATGTCCGGTGGCAGCAAGCCTTGTTTGAGCAGGAAATCATGAAAAGCACGCTGATTGAATCGATCGCGCATGCGTAATTCGACTTCGGTGCGCAGGGACATCAGGTTCATATAGCCAAAGTAGTAGGAAGTGGCCTGGCCGGGAGCGCGGAAACTGTAGCGGTCCACTTCGGATTGTGCCAGCGGTGTGGAAATACCGATTTCGTCCACCAGAAAGTCCATGGCCTGTTCACGACTGACCTGTCCCAGATTGAGCATGGGATCAAGAAATGCACGAGCGGCACGCAGCAACAGGCTGCGCAAGCCCATCAATTGGGCCTCGGGTGTGAAGTACTGCATCATGATGGCCTCAGAATACAGCCCCCAGCCCTCAACATTGGCGCTGTTAAAGGCGTAAATGGCACGCGCCAGGGAAACGCCGTTCTCGACCATGGCAGCAAACTGCATTTCGTGACCTGGCCGGGCTTCATGCGCAATCAAACCCCAGGTGGCAGGTGCGTTGCTGAAATCCGACATGGGCTCACCGCTTTCGTCATTGGGATTTTTCGATACCAGCACAAATTCACCTGACTGGCCGGTATTACCGATCAACTGTGGCGGATTCATGAATGAAGCGGGTGACGCGGCTGATTCGGCATCGGTTGCATGACGAATCCGTGCCGGGCGATCGGGCAGGCTGACCAAATCATTGTCACGAATAATGGTTTCTATATCGGCCAGGCGGGCCAGGTAGTAATCCATTATTTCGGCTTCCGGTATCAGTTCTTTTTGCAGCTCAGCCATCACGTAACGGTAATCGTTGTTTTCCATGCCCCGCGCTGCCGCCACGTCTTTGGCAACCGCTTTCATGCGGAACTGGATTTGTGCAAAGCCCAGTTGTGCCTGTTTGATCAAATCTTCAGGTTGGATATCCACACCAAAGTTCTTCAGGTTGTCGGCGTAGATTTCAGCCGGTAACTGGTGATTGTCCCGAGTGCGGGGCATGAGTTCCTTTTTCAGCCACTCGGCATATTCATCCAGTTGCTTGTTGAGCAAAGCCAGATCGTCTTCATAGCCGGTCAGACCCGAATCCCTGAACACCTGTTGCAGGCCTTGCTGCAGTTGCTCCTGCCGTTTCAGATTGTTTTCCAGTTGTCCCCGATACGGACCAACCAGACCGGGTTCGTCAAACCGTTCCCAGGTACGTGCAATCGCCAGTTCGGTAAAGGGCTTGGTGCCTTTGGCTTTCCCGGTATATTTTTTCAGACGCTTCAGCGCTGCCGGGTAACGCTGCGGGTCATTACGCGGGTCCAGCAGGCTCTGAAAGCTTTGAAATGCCATCATCGACAGGTCAAAGTAAGGCAGCATGTATTTTCGCTGCAGTTCGGTGGTGTGGTATTCATCTTTCAGGGATTTGAGCAGGATATCGACATCCTGCAAAACACGCGGGTCTTCTATGGTCTTCCTGCGTTTTTTCAGGTCCGCGATAATTTTTTTGGTGTTTTTTTGTGAACGCTCATACAGCTTGGGCCCCAAATCGGATATTTCTGCATCCACGCTGGTAATGCCCAGGCTGGAAAACGACTCTGGAGTGAATTTGGCCTGTTCCAGCATGACAGACTCGGTGATGCGATTGCTTTCTTCCACCCAATTACCTGTAATCCGGGTGTCTGTAATTTGCCGGGTGTCCACCGCTTCTGCCACAGCTTGTGTATCCGTAGCCATGCCATCCGTAGCAACAGCCTCGTTGGCGACGGCCAGTCCTGAACCGGCTGAAACGAAAAATAAAAACATACTGAGAGCGTGGTGCAAGTTCATGAAATGTGTCCTTGTTTCACAAAGTTCCGGGCACTGGATTTGAAAGCAACACTATGCCATTAAACCACCGGCTTGCCCGTGGCATTAGTCATAGAGAACCTCCGATCCATTATGCCAGTGCAAATTGGGCCAGAGGCTTTTTAATCATGCAGAAAAATTCAATAGCTGAATCAACTCAGGCTGAATACCTGTGATTGCTCCAGTGACAACAGATATTTCTTGCGCCATAAGCCCCCGCCGTAGCCGGTCAACTTGCCGTCGCTGCCCACGACCCGGTGGCAGGGCACCAATATCGAAATGCGGTTGTCACCGTTGGCATGGCCTACGGCTCGCACTGCATTAGGCTGACCGATTTTACGCGCCACATCGGCATAACTGCAGGTTTGACCGTAGGGAATGGTCAACAATACCTGCCATACCGACTCCTGAAATGCGGTTCCACTGGTCTGCAGCGGCAGAGTGAACTCCTGCAAACGACCTTCAAAATAGGCATTCAATTCTGTTTGAACCTGGTTCATCAAGGGGTGTTCACCAGGCAAAAATACGCGACCCAGTTCCATCCGCAATCGCTTGAGTTGTGTATCCAGCATGCGTCGTTCAGCGAATTCCAGCAAGGCCAAACCCTGGTCCGAGATTCCCATGATCATGGAGCCCAGCGGGGTGTTGACCCGGTTGATCCAGATGCAGGACTCCCGATCCACAGCCGTGGGCGGATTACCAAACACCTGGCTAAAGGCCTCGCGAAAACCGCCCTCGGATTCATAACCTGAATCGACGATGGCAGTGGAAACTGGTGTGCCGGTCTGAATCTGCCGCAATGCCACACCGAGCCGTCGTAGACGGGTATAGGCGTGAAAAGTCATGCCGTGGTTGGTGACAAACCAGCGTCGTACCGTGGCGGGATCAATACCCAGGCCCAAATCATCTCCAGCCAGATCGTAGTCATGCCAGCGGCGAGCCGGGTCGGCATCCACAGCGGCCATCAGGCGGGGCAGCCAGTCCGGATCACTGACCCCATTATGCAGCGGTTTACAGCGCTTGCAGGGGCGAAAACCTGCGGCCAAAGCATCACGTGCGTTACTGTAGAAGGCCACATTGGCGGCGTTTGGGGTGCGGGCGGTACAACTGGGCAGACAAAAAATACCGGTGGTTTTTACTGCAGTCAAAAACACACCGTCAAACTCGGGATCGTGTTCCCGCATGGCCTGCAATAGGGTTTCGCGTGGTGGTAACGTCATGCCATCAAGATAGGCCAATATCCGCTGCTGCGCCACCGGAATCCAGGCATCGATTCCACGGCTGCTGGCTTTCAGCCGTTCTCAAGTATGGTCTTTGCCTGCCAACAGCCCCACATCGCCTGGAACCGCCATGCCAAGCGCAAACTCGATGGCTTGCCTGCGATCTGCAATGAGGTATTGTTCAATAGTCTTTAGCCAGGACCTTTACTTGTGGAGTGTTTGACTCTCAGGCTTTTACCAGCAGGGTGCATTGCGTAGAATCGGGACTGATCACTCCTGTTCGCATCACCCCTGAGAACTCAATGCTGGTACTTGAAGTACTTCAATACCTTGGACCGAATCGTCGCTCGGAGCATACCGTAATCGAGTGGAAAATGGAGCTTTCAGCCAAGGAACAGCAGGTAGTGGCACTGGCTGCCGAGGACGATTTTGCCCTGTTGTATCAGATGCTGATCGCTACCGGTCTGGAACCATTGGCTGCTTTGACCACAGAAGGCTTTTCGCAGGCTGATTCTGTTGCGGGTGACCAACCGGCCTGGCGCAGCTCGCCGCTTGCCACCCTGTTACAGATCGTCGCCCGCATCGCTTTGGCATTGCAGCGCAGCGCCGGTCATCGAGTTCGTTTTTACGACATTTACCGCTGTGCGTCGGCCATGCAAATGCGTATGGTTTTTGAGAGTGAGCAGGCTGAAACTGCGCTCAATGCCGCTGAGCTCGCACTGCGTTTGTGTAGTCAGTCTTTACCAGGACTGCAGTGGCAAGCGGATCCTGCGCTGCCCGGGTCCAGCTTTCAGGATGGCCTGGATGGTTTTCTGCAGCAGGCAAGGAGCACAGTCCTATCTCTGGAAACACAGGCTTTTCTGACTGCTGCGGCACAACGTGATATCCCTTGCGCCAAACTGGAACGAGCGCCCTACGCCGGCTTGCAGGGCGATTTCAGAATACGTCCCAATGGCCTGTTGCGGCTGGGGCACGCCTGTCATCAATTGATTATTGATGGCAGCCTGTGCCTGCAACGGAGTGCAGCACTGATCCCGCTATTATTTGACCGAAACAAAGTCCATGAAACCTTGCAGGCTTTGCAACTGCCGGTAGCCAGGCAGGCCAGTGGTCTGCGTCATTTGGTCACGGCCAAAAGAGCGGCACGGGCGGCTGATCTTCTGGGTTATCCTGTCGTTTTGAAACCGCTTGCCCGATCACCGAAGGCGGCCAGACTGAATACGCCCATCCAGTTACCCCAAAGCGCCCTGAATTCAGCTCAGGATGTGCGGCTGGCTTTTGAGCAGGCGAAGCCCGACAGATCGGGTGTCATTATTGAAGAATATGTCAGCGGTCAAAGTGTTCACCTGCTGCTGGCAGGCATGAAACTGCTGTGCGCGCTGGATACGCAGGGTTTGAACGTACTGGATACGGAACTGCACAACAGCCTGGTTGAAATGGCGGAACGGGTCGCTGTTCGGCTGGTTGCAGGGCTACTGGTGGTCACGGTTATCAGTACGGATCTGTCGAGACCACTGCAGGAAACCGGCGGGGCTGTGGTCGATCTCGACCCCGCCCCTGATCTGGGTCGTCTGTTGTGCAACTCAACAAGCCTCCTGCAGCTTGCTGCAGAAATTTTTCTGGACTGGTTATTTCCAGCGGGTAGCCAAAGCCGTATCCCCCTGATCGCCGTGACCGGCACGAATGGCAAGACCACGACTTGCAAAATGACTGCGAGGATCATGCAGGCGGCAGGATATCGTGTCGGAATGGCATCAACCTCCGGTGTGTATATCGACCAGCAGTTGATCAGCGAAGGCGACCTGGCCGGCAGCGAGGGTCATCACCTGATATTTGAATCCGGTGAAGTGAATCTTGGTGTACTGGAAACGGCTCGTGGCGGCATCGCCCATTCGGGCTTCATGTTTGACCATTGCGACGTGGCGGTTTGCCTGAATGTGAGCGAAGACCATTTGGGTGAATATGGTATACGCACGCTAGCCGATATGGTGGAAATCAAGCGCAGTGTCTTGCTACGGGCCCGCAAGGCGATTGTCATCAACGCAGATTATGAAACCTGCCTCAACATGTTACCGGTTCCCGGCCCGGTCCGGCTTTATGCTGCAACGCTGCACAAGAATGTGCAGCAAGTGCGTGAATTGCTGGGTTCCGATAACTGGGTATGTGTTTGTGAAATTGTGGAATCGAGTGAGAGCATTGCGGGCGAAGAGTGGATCGTGCTTTACGGCCCCGGTGGAGAGCGGCAGGCAGTCATTGCAGTAAATCAGATTCCGGCAACTTTTGATGGCTCAGCCGGGTTCAATATCAGTAATGCACAACATGCCATTTGTGCCAGCCATGCGCTGGGAGTAAACACCGATCTGATCAAGGCGGCCTTGTCAGAATTTGACAGCAGTTTTGAGAACAACCCTGGCCGCCTGAATATCTATCGGGGCCTTCCTTTTACCGTGGTTATGGACTATGCCCATAACGTAGACGGGCTGGAGAATATCGGCCGTTTTCTGGAGCGACAACCGGTCAGTGGTAAAAAAATTCTGCTGTATGCAGTCACTGGTAACAGAACTGTGGAGGCATTGCGAAAGTTCAGCATGTTTCCCGTTGATATATTTGATCATTTTGTGTGCCGTTGTTATCCCGGCCGGATCAGTGCAACACGTCCGGAATTCCCCGGACTGATGAAACAGGCGTTGCTGGAGGTGGGTGTCAAAGAAGAGTGCATTACCCTGGTGGATGTTCCGGAGGATGGCCCGCGTGTGGCCCTGAGCCTGGCGCGCCCGGGTGATTTGGTGATGATCTGTTCCGGTACCAAGGAATTCAGCCGGATCTGGAGCGACATCCAGTCATTTGAGCCATTGCTGTAGGAGCGAGCCATGCTCGCGATTGAACCTTATTTGTCGGCAGCATGGCTGCCTCCTACAATCGAAGCCATGCTGTGGGAGCGACCCATGGTCGCGATTGAACCTTATTTGTCGGCAGCATGGCTGCCTCCTACAATCGAAGCCATGCTGTGGGAGCGACCCATGGTCGCGATTGAACCTTATTTGTCGGCAGCATGGCTGCCTCCTACAATCGAAGCCATGCTGTAGGAGCGAGCCATG
>CAZRTG010000200.1:0-6296 GCA_964602895.1 uncultured Wenzhouxiangellaceae bacterium | reverse complement strand
GCATGGCTCGCTCCCACAGCATGGCTCGCTCCCACAGCATGGCTCGCTCCCACAGCATGGCTACCTCCTACATATCGGAAAACTGGGATAATACGCCGCGATGGCAAAACACAAAAAAGATACCCGGCTGGATGCACGGACCGAGCAACGGTTACGGGCGCGGCCGCGGATAACTTACGATGCCGCCTTGCCAATCACCGCCGCACGCGATGAGATTCTGGCTGCCCTGGCAAAACATCAGGTATTGATTGTTGCAGGTGAAACCGGCTCCGGAAAAACCACACAATTACCCAAAATGTTGTTGGAAGCCGGCTATGGTTGCCGCCGCCTGATCGGCTGCACCCAGCCCAGGCGGATTGCTGCCACTGCCATGGCCAGCCGGGTGGCAGAAGAACTGCAAACCGCATTGGGTACCGTGGTCGGTTTCCAGGTCCGGTTTCGTGAGAATCTGGGCGCAGATACCTACATCAAGTTCATGACCGATGGTGTGTTGTTGGCCGAAACCATAAGCGATCCCTTGCTGCTGAAGTATGACGCGATACTGATCGATGAAACGCACGAGCGCAGCCTCAATATCGATTTCCTGCTGGGTTATCTGAAAACCCTGCTGCCCCGGCGGCCGGATCTGAAGCTGGTCATCACATCAGCCACCATTGATACCGAAAAATTCAGCAAGCATTTCGATAACGCTCCTGTCATTACCGTGTCGGGCCGGGGCTTTCCGGTGGATATCGAATACCAGCCATTGGAGAGCAAAGGTGAAGACAGCGAGCCCGGCGACAAGGACCTGTACCGCGGCATCGCCGATGCGGTGCGTCAGGTGAGCCGCATTGATCCCCGTGGTGACATCCTGGTATTTCTGTCGGGCGAGCGGGAAATTCGCGAAGCAGGTGAATACCTGGTGCGTCAGTCATTGCCACATACCGAAGTCTTGCCCCTGTATGCACGTTTGTCATCCGCCGAACAACAGCGCGTGTTTCATCCGGGACCGCAGCGACGCATTATCCTCAGCACCAACGTGGCCGAGACTTCCCTGACCGTGCCACGTATTCGCTTTGTGATCGACAGCGGCCTGGCACGTATCAGCCGTTATGCACACCGCAGCCGTATTCAGCGTTTACCCATAGAAGCCATTTCACAAGCCAGTGCCAATCAGCGCTCCGGGCGTTGTGGCCGGGTAGGGCCGGGCACCTGCATACGCCTTTATGATGAAGATGAATTCAACCAGAGACCGGAATTTACCGAGCCGGAAATCCTGCGCACGTCCCTGGGCTCGGTGATTCTGCGCATGTTGGTGATGGGTTTGGGCGATGTAGAAGATTTCCCGTTTATTGACTCACCGGCACCGCGCATGATCAACGAGGCCTATGACCTGTTGATCGAATTGCAGGCCATCACGCGTGATCGCCAGCCTACGGACCTGGGCCGGCAACTGGACCGCTGGCCCTTGGACCCGCGCCTGGGCCGCATGGTGGCTGAAGGCGCGCGCTTATCCTGTTTGGAGGATGTGCTGGTGTTGGTTGCCGCACTGAGTATCCAGGATCCACGGGAACGCCCGATGGACCGGCAACAAGCCGCCGATCAGGCGCACCAGCCCTATCAGGACGAGAAAAGTGATTTTGCCGGCCTGTTGAAATTGTGGTTGCACCTGAAGCAACAAAGGCGGCAGCTGTCGGGCAACCAGTTCCGTAAGCTGTGCAAGCGCGAGTTTCTCAACTGGCAACGTGTGCTGGAATGGTTTGATCTTTACCAGCAACTGCGGGACCAGGCCAGAGAAGAAAAACTGCGGCTGGGCGGTGGCCACGGCAGTTACGAGCAGATCCATCAGGCACTGCTCAGTGGCATGCTCAGTCATGTCGGCCTGCGCCATCCTGAAGACGGCAGCTACACCGGCGCGCGGCAACGCAGCTTCAGGATATTCCCGGGCTCGGGCCTGTTTGGCAAAACACCAAAGTGGATCATGGCGGCTGAAGTGGTCGAGACCACACGTGCCTGGGGTCGCATCAATGCCCAGATCGAGCCCTCCTGGATAGAACAACAGGGTGCACACCTGCTCAAGCGGCACTATTTCGATCCGCACTGGTCACGCAAATCGGGGCGGGTGCAGGCCTGGGAGCAGGTCAGCATGTTCGGTCTGATCATCGTCGAGAAACGCCGGGTGGACTACGGGCGCATCGATCCGGATGAGGCGCGCACTATTTTCCTGTTGGAAGCACTGGTTCGTGGCGAACTGGATTTGCGTTCCGGCTTTATGCGCCACAACGCTGAGATCCGTGCAGAGGTGGCCGCATTGGAAGACAAGCGCCGGCGTCACGACCTGCTGGCAGACGAACAGTCTGTATTTGATTTTTTTGCTGCCCGTATTCCGGAGTATGTCTGTGATGCACGGTCCTTTGCCAAATGGCTGGAGCGTATCGGGGCAAAAGGCCGCGAGCAGCTCTACCTCGGTCACGATGTACTGCTGCGCGAAGATGCTGCGGTGGTGTCCGAAGAGCAGTTTCCGGACCAACTCCACTGGGCTGGCCATAACTTCAAACTGGAATATCATTTCGAGCCTGGACACGAAGCCGACGGCGTAACTCTTGTCGTGCCTTTGGACCGGCTGAATACCCTGCAGGCTGACCGGTTGCAATGGCTGGTTCCCGGGCTGTTGCGGGACAAACTGGTGGCATTGATCCGTGCCTTGCCCAAACCCCTGCGTCGTGCGCTTACCCCGGTACCCCAGTTCGCCGATGCCTTGCATCAGGTTCTGGCCGGGCGTGAGTCGGAACCCCTGTTGGCCGCCTGTGCCAAAGAGCTGAATCGCATGACCGGCCTGGATCTGCAGCCCGGCAGTTTTGATGAAACAGCGCTGGAACCCCATTTGCGCTTTCGCATCCAGGTGATGAGCGAAGACGGTAAGGAGATTGCAACCAGCCGGGATCTGGTGGCCCTGCAACAGGAGTTCGGCAAAACCGCGCAGCGCGAATTCATGGACCGGCAAGGTCAGGGCGTGAATCGGGATGGTTCCACAACCTGGGATTTCGGCCCACTGCAGCTGGAGGCTAAAACAGCTTCGGGTGTGGCTGCCTGGCCGGCGCTGGTAGACCAGCAAATCGCGGTGGGTTTACGTCTGTTTGATACTTTTGATGATGCCTGGTTGTCACATCAGGATGGTGTGTTGCGCTTGTTGCGTTTGCATCTGGCAGACAAGCTGGCCTGGTTGCACAAACACCCTGGCCTGGATCGTGAATGCCAGATCGCCTGGTCGGCCCTGGCCCCTGTTGAAACCCTGGTAACGGACCTGGTGGACAGCAGCCTGTCTTTGGCGGCGGGTGATGTCTGGGCCATTCGCGATGCGGTTGCTTTCGAAGAATTGTCTGGTCGGGTGCGCAGCCATATCGGCGGAGAAAGCCGCAAACAGGCTGATGTACTGAACACGGTCATTCCCCAGCTGGTTACCCTGCGGGCCGAGATTGCCAAAGGTCGCAGGCGGGCACCGGTGGAAACATTGGAAGACATTCAGACACAGATTGCCGATCTGGTTTATCCCGGTTTTCTGGCCGAGTTGGAACCGGGAAATCTGCAACACTTTCCTCGTTATGTGGCAGCAATAGAGGAGCGATTGCAACAGGCGGCAGACAATCCCCAGCGCGATTTGCAGCGCTTGCGTGAGATCCAGCCTTTTCAGAACCATTATCAGCAAAGGCTGGAATCGGGTGCCGACTATGATGCCGCGCTGGATGCGTATCGCTGGCTGTTGGCTGAATACCGTGTGTCGGTGTTTGCCCAACGCCTGGGTACTGCAGGCAAAGTATCGGCCAAACGTTTGCGCCAGGCCTGGCAGGAAGTCGTAAAGTAAGACCAACCCTTGCCACCGTGCTTTTCCTATAATAGGAACTGCCTCTATTGGAATTTCGCCAGTTCACGAGATGAGCCATCCTGATCAAATAGCCAGTAAAAAAGCTGCTCCGGTTCCCAGACTGAAGGCTGCTTCAGTGATTGAGTGGCTGAATGCTTACCAGGCCTCGGTGGGCGCAGCAGCTACGGTCTGCCAGGAGCTGTTTCGGGCTTTGCCAGATCACGGCTGGAAACAAAGCCGCGGCGAAGCCCTGATGCTGGAACTGCTGATTGTCTTGCAAACCCTGTCGCCGGACCCGGACACTGTGTGTTGCGCCATGCTGTTGGCTGCGCGCCAGGCCGGTCTGGATGCAAGCAGCATGGTCTCCAGTCTGCCCAAATCGGTCGCCAAGCAGTTGCAACAACTCGATACGCTGAAACGCTATCAGTCGAATCAACCCGGCAGTGTCAGCAAAAAAAATGCCGAAGGGCTGCGACGCCTGTTGCTGGCCCTGGTGCAGGATGTACGTGTGGTATTGATCGATCTGGCCTGGCAGCTGGTGCTGCTGCGCCGCAGTCGGGATGACCGGGAAGCCGCATTGCCGCTGGCACAGGAAACCCGCTTGATCCATGCGCCGCTGGCCAACCGGCTGGGCGTGTGGCAGTTGAAATGGCAACTGGAAGATCTGGCTTTTCGCACCGAACATCCGGAGCAATATCAGAGAATTGCTGACCTGGTCGCCGAGCGACGCCCGGAGCGGGAAGAATTCATCAACGGTTTTATGGACCAGCTGGGTACCGCCCTGAAAGAGGCGGGTATTGCGGCCAGGGTCAGAGGCCGGCCCAAGCACATCTACAGCATCTGGCGGAAAATGCAGCGCAAAGGACTGGATTTTCACGAGCTGTTTGATGTGCGTGCAGTGCGCGTGCTGGTAGACGATGTGCCGGCCTGTTACAGCGTGTTGGGCCTGGTACATACGCTGTGGCAACCCATTCCCGGTGAGTTCGACGATTACATCACCACACCCAAAGGCAACAATTACCAGTCTTTGCATACCGCTGTTTCTGATCAGGAGGGTCGTGCGGTTGAAGTGCAGATACGCACCCAGGCCATGCACGAACACGCCGAACTGGGCGTGGCCGCGCACTGGCGTTACAAGGAAGGGGGTCCATCCGATCCGGGTTTTGAAAAGAAAATTGCGGTCATGCGGCAGCTGTTGGAAGCTTCGGAAGAGGAACTGGATGACGAGAGTTTGCTGGACAGTTTCCACGCGGCTACGTCTGAGGAACGCATTTATGTGCTCACACCCAAAGGCCAGGTGGTTGATCTGGTGGTGGGTGCAACGGTGCTGGATTTTGCCTACCACGTGCATACCGAAGTGGGTCATCGCTGCCGCGGTGCCAAGGTCAATGGCCGCATTGTTACGCTCAAACACGTGGTGAACACCGGTGACCGGGTTGAGATTCTGACCGGCAAACACCCCAGCCCCAGTCGTGACTGGCTGAATCCCCGTTTGGGTTACATCAAGGCAGCCAGGGCACGCAGCAAAGTACGGCAATGGTTCAAGAAAGAAAGCCGCGATGACAATCTGCAGGCCGGTCGCGAAACCGTGGAAGCAGAGGCGAAGCGACTGGGCCTGGACAACAGAAACCTGAGGCCGGTGGCGCAACGGTTTGGTCACGTCAATGTGGATGATCTGTTCGTTGCGGTGGGCAGTGGCGATCTCACCGTCGGTCAGGTGGTGGGAGCCATGGAGCGTCTCCGGACTGAACGGGAGGCCCCGGAAGGGTTGGATATACTGACCCGCACACCGGTACGGCAGCGCAGTACGGCAGCGCAGAGTCCGGATGATCTGAATATCGAAGGGGTGGGGAATCTGGTGACCAGCATGGCCAGGTGCTGCCAGCCTGTGCCCGGAGATCCGGTGGTGGGTTATATCACCCGTGGGCGTGGCGTGAGTATCCATCGCGAAGACTGCCGTCATGTGCTGCACTGGAGCGAGGAAAACAACCCGCGTTTGCTGCGCGTGAATTGGGGCGGCAAGCCGGCAACGCGCTATCCGGTACAGGTCATGATTCGTGCTTTCAGCCGCCGTGAATTATTGCGCGATGTATCGAATGTGTTTGCCGGTTCGGATGCGGTGGTGACCGATACTTCGAGCCGGCTGGATGAAGCCACCGATGAGGTGACCATACGGCTGAGCCTGCGCGTCAGGGATTACGAACAGCTGAGCGAGTTGCTGAACCGCATCAACTCCATTCCGAATGTGCTGGAAGCCAGGCGTCTGGCCGACCTGTAGGAGGCCGCCATGCTGTGGGAGCGAGCCATGCTGTGGGAGCGAGCCATGCTGTGGGAGCGAGCCATGCTCGCGATTAAGCCCGGTCGGCAGCACGGCTGCCTCCTACAACAAGTTAGCCATGCTGTGGGAGCGAGCCATGTTGTGGGAGCGAGCCATGCTGTGGGAGCGAGCCATGCT
>CAZRTG010000199.1:0-6301 GCA_964602895.1 uncultured Wenzhouxiangellaceae bacterium | reverse complement strand
ATCTGCCGTGAAATCCGGTTCAGCTTGTTGATGGTTTCGATCATATGCACCGGAATGCGAATGGTGCGGGCCTGGTCTGCAATCGACCGGGTAATGGCCTGGCGTATCCACCAGGTGGCATAGGTCGAAAACTTGTAGCCGCGGCGGTATTCGAACTTGTCCACCGCTTTCATCAGGCCGATATTGCCTTCCTGGATCAGGTCGAGGAACTGCAAACCGCGGTTGGTGTATTTTTTGGCAATTGAGATCACCAGACGCAGGTTGGCTTCAACCATTTCCTTCTTGGCGCGGCGTGACTTGGCTTCACCAATCGACATTTGCCGATTGATGTCTTTCAGCTCGGCAATGCTCAAGCGCGATTCGGTTTCGATACGCGCCAGCTTTTCCTGGACCAGCTTGATTTCCGGAGCATGCTCCTTCAGTGCCGGCACCCACTTCTGCTTGCCGCGTAATATGGGCGTCAACCACTTGGG
Organism: uncultured Wenzhouxiangellaceae bacterium; assembly: GCA_964602895.1. Taxonomy (GTDB): domain Bacteria; phylum Pseudomonadota; class Gammaproteobacteria; order Xanthomonadales; family SZUA-36; genus JAWXBM01. The sequence continues at coordinate 5,828 of CAZRTG010000199.1, read as the reverse complement.
ATTGGCTTCATTCTCGGCAAAGCTCTTGAGGAACGTCATCTTGGGCATACGGGCCTGCAATACGGCCATCTGCAGAATCATCCGTTCCAGATCGCGCGCTTGCGAAACGGTGTAACGCAAACGATCAATCAGGTGGTCCACCATGCGTGCCGGGAACTTGATGGTGAGGAAAATCAGCGCCATCTCATTACGAATTGCCATCACGCTCTTGTGGCCGGCGCCATGCTTGGCGTGCAAGCCCAGATATTTCTTGTGCAAGGTGCCCAACTCGTCAAAACGGCGAACCACTTCCTCCAGATCCGGTCCGGTTGAGGCGGCTGTTTCTTCTTCCTCATCCTCTTCGTCGTCATCATCATCTTCGCCGTCGCTCTCTTCAGCATCGTCGTCTTCATCTTCCGTGGCCTTGGGTGGTTTGGCCGGGGGAGGAATCTCCTGTTTTGCCAGTTCTTCCGGGTCAATGAAATCCAGCATCACTTCGGTCAGACGCTGACTGCCTTCGGCATACAGCATGTACTCCTGCAGCAGGGTTTCGATAGAACCCGGAAAACGGGACAGGGCTTCATGCACCTGCAGCAGGCCATCTTCGATACGCTTGGCGATGGCAATTTCGCCTTCACGGGTGAGCAACTCTACGGTACCCATTTCACGCATGTACATGCGTACCGGATCGGTAGTGCGACCGATTTCTGTTTCTACTGCAGCCAATGCAGCAGCCGCTTCTTCGGCAGCGGTTTCGTCATCGCTGTCGGTGGTAGCATCGTCATTGAGGATGATGTCATCGGTGTCCGGCGCTTCTTCATGCACCTGGATACCCATGTCATTGATCATATTGACGATGTCTTCGATTTGTTCCGGATCGACGATATCGTCAGGCAGGTGGTCATTGACCTGAGCATAGGTCAAAAAACCCTGCTCTTTGCCTTTTGTGATCAGATCTTTCAATTGAGATTGCTGATTCTGCTGGATTGCTGGTTCTGTTGTCATTGGATATCGTCGCGAAAGCTGGGCGGCAAAATGCCGCTTGAATTCCGGGGTTTACCGCAGTAAACCAGACCGGGCCTTTATCAATTCCTGCCGTTGTTGTAGCAGCGCCATCCAGCGCTGATATTCTTCTGGACTCAACTCTGTAGTTCTGGGTGAAATTCTACTTATCAATACCTCAGTCCATTGTAGTTCAAGCCCGGTAAGTGAATCCTTGAATTCCTGTACCAGGTTTTCGGCTTCCCCTTGCAAGCTCCAGGTGGCCAGAGTCATCAAATGCGTTTGAGCCGGATGATCACGCCAAAGTTCCAGTAACTGTGCCGTGCTCATATTGGGACGTTCGGCGCAGAAGTCAATAAGTTCGCGCAAAATATCCATGCCCTGCAGCTCGCAATCGGACAGGAAAGGCAGCGGACTTACGTGCCTGACCATGCCGGGATTTTGTACCAGATGCGCCATGGCCAGACGGATGGGCGTACGTTGTTGTGCTTGCGGCATGCCCCGGGCAGATGCAGCGGTCCTGGCGGGCTTTGCTGAACGGAATGCGCCCAACTGATGACGCGCCAATTCTTCCAACCGTTGCAACATCATGTCCTGAAACACCCCTTCCGGAATTTTCAGCAAGGCAGGCCTGGCCAACTCCACCAACCGCGCCCGACCGTCCAGTGAGTTCATATCCACCTGTTCAGTGAAATGCCTGAAATAGAACTCCGACAGGGGTTGCGCCGCGTTCAGCAGATTGGCAAATTTCTCTTCGCCCAGACTGCGCACCATACTGTCCGGATCTTCCCCTTCCGGCAGGAACAGGAAACGGGCCTGGCGACCGTCGCGCAAACGCGGCAGCGTGGACTCAACCGCACGCCAGGCGGCCTGACGGCCGGCCCGGTCACCATCAAAGCAATAAATCACTTCCTCTGAAGCTCGAAAAACCTGATCCACCTGCTCGCCAGTCACTGCAGTTCCAAGGGTTGCTACCGTATTGCCAAAACCAAACTGCGCCAAAGCGACCACATCCATATAGCCTTCGACCACAATGATGCGGTCCAGTCGGCCGGTCTGCTTACGCGCCAGGTACAACCCGTACAACTCCCGGCCTTTATGAAACAACTCCGTTTCAGGTGAGTTGAGGTACTTGGGGCCATCATCGGCCAGGGCCCGGCCTCCAAAAGCAATGACGCGTCCGCGTCGATCATGAATCGGGAACATAATGCGGTGGCGAAATTTATCGTAAGAACCACTTTGGCCTTCACTGAGCATGCCACCACGCTGCAACAGGGCCAGTTTCTCGGCGGTACCACCCAACCGGTCCATCAAGTGGTTCCAGCCTGCTGGTGCGAAACCGACGCCGTAGGCTTTGACAATTTCGCCGGAAAGCCCACGGTTTTTCAGATAGGCAATGGCTTCGTCATTGGCTTTCAACTGATCCTGATACCACCTGGCCGCTGCTTCCATCATATCCAGCAAGCCATCGACGGGCTTGCGCGGCGCGCTGGCATCACGGGGTACCGTCATTCCAGCCAGACGAGCAAGCTCTTCTACCGCATCGACAAATTCCAGGCCCTCGTAATTCATCAGGAAGCCGATGGCCGAACCATGCGCACCACAGCCAAAGCAGTGGTAAAACTGTTTCTGTGGGCTGACGGTAAACGAGGGGGTTTTCTCGTCGTGAAACGGGCAACAGGCCTGGAATTCACGACCGCTGCGCTTCAGTGGAACATGGCGTTCGATCAGTTCAACAATATCGGCCCGGCCCAGCAACTCCTCGATAAACGACTCGGGAATCAGGCCGGCCATGGACCGGATCCGCCAACCAAGAGGTTCTGCTGCGAACAAACTGGCATGCTCAGCTGCCCAGTTGGTCTTTTACAGCCTGGCTTACCCATTTCATATCGGCTCGCCCTTGCACCGTTGGACGCAGTGCGTTCATCACGCTGCCCATATCACGCATGCTGCTGGCACCCGATTCGGCAATGGCTGATTTAATCAGCTCATTCAGTTCGGTTTCGCTTAAAGGTTCGGGCAGAAAAGCCTGGAGCAGATCGAGTTCAAAGCGTTCTTGAGCCGCCAGGTCTTCACGTGCTGCCTTTTCGTATTGTTCCAGGGATTCGCGACGTTGCTTGACCATTTTGTCCAACACCAGCAACACCTGCTCGTCATCCAATTCGATGCGCTCATCCACTTCACGCTGTTTGATGGCGGCCGTGATCAGGCGCAGCACCGACAGGCGCTCTTTATCACGAGCACGCATGGCGCTTTTGACATCTTCCAGGATCCGGTTTTTTAATGACATGACACTCTCCCTTGGCTGGCGCTATCGTTCTCAGTCTAGTTCAAAAATGCCGGAAAGTGCGCACAAAACCGGGCAGGGCTCAAACGGGCCTGAACATACCTTGCTCACGGTCGGCCCGGACGGGACCGATCAGGAAAGCGGGCACCGGAAATCCCGGTACCGGAAAAGTTGGTTCTGAAAAGCGGGTAATTCAGTACAGGCGAGTACGCCGAACGGCGTCACGTGACATACGGCGCAGATTGCGCTTGACCGCAGCAGCGGCTTTACGCTTACGCTCCTGAGTCGGTTTTTCATAGAATTCGCGACGGCGGGTTTCAGCCAACACACCTGCTTTTTCACAGGAGCGCTTGAAACGGCGCAACGCAAATTCAAATGGTTCATTTTCCCGAATTTTCACACTTGGCATTTACTTCACTCTTTCCTTGGGGCCCAAATCAGGCTGCTGCTCAGAACGTAGCCGGCTATTCTAACAAGGCTTGCAAGCCCCATGCAATCCCTGTGCAATCCCAATCAACAGCCAGGTAACAACTAGACCATCACGACGGCACCACCCCGCCGCGAGTCGCCTGCTCCGAAAAATTGACCGTTCGACATGAATTGAACGGCATGTACCCCGCCAAAAAACAGATTGCGATCAGGCCAATTCAGCAATTCCAGTTCGGTTTCACCATCCCGAGTTCCCAGATTCGCCTTGATTTCCACTCCAAATCCCGGCTCCACAGACAATTTTGTACCTTCCAGATGCATTCTGGGCGCGTCAACCGCGTCTTGCAGCGGCATCCTGAATTGCAACACATTCAGCATAACCTGGGTGACGGCGCTGCGAATTCGATTGGACCCACCGGTACCCAGCGCCAGTTGAAAGCCATCCGGGGAGCGTGCGACCAGCGGTGACATCATGGAAGCCAGGCGGCTGTCGGGCTGCCAACGGTGAAAACCACCGGTATGGAGATCTTCTTCCCCCAGCATATTGTTCAGCATGATGCCGGTACCCGGCAGCACATAGGCACTGCCTTCGCCGTTGGATGCGGTCAGGCTGGCCATATTACCGTCTGAATCCGCCACACTGATGTGCGTGGTACCGCGACTGAACAAGCTGTGCCGGCTTATGCCATCACGCCATTGAGCCAGGGTTTCAGGCTGCAACAACTCGGCCATGGTCTCGGCAGTTACATTTTCGCGCAATCCATAATGATCGCGTGCCTGGTTGGCTGCGTGCATGGCCCGGATGGTGGCGTTGACATGTTCACGACCACCCCAGGCCGAGCCCTGTTTCAGATTCTGCTCCAACAAACCCAGGGCAAAGGCAATCAGACCACCCCCGGGCGAAGGCGGTGGATTGATCAAACAGGTGCAGCCTGCGAATTCGAATTGCAATGGTTTACGACGAATCACCTGGTACCGAGCCAGATCCTGCAATTGCAGATTACCTCCTGGCAGACTGTCTGCTGCCAGTTGCTGGCCCCATTCGCCGCCATAAAGCAATGCCGGACCTTCAAGCAACAAACGCTCAAAGGCGTCGGATAAATCCGGGTTGCGCAGAATTTCCCCTGCCTGTATCAATTCACCGCGATGTCCCGGTGATTCATACAGGCCAAAAGCAGCCGGATCAGCGCGCAGGATCGGCTCCAGTATGCGCACAACATACTGCTGTAGCGGATTGATGGCTGTACCCTTTCTCCCCAGATCGATAGCCGGATGCAGCACTTCGGACAAAGGCAAGCGGCCCAGATCCCGGTGAATTTCGAACAGGCCTGCCGCAACTCCGGGTACTGCTATCGAGCCCATGCCGGTGTGGAATTCCTGTCGGTCCGCACCAAAATTCGCCCAGATGGGATAAAAATCCTGCTCAGTTACGGGCCGCCGCCGGCCCGGTGTCTGGCAGAAAAAATCGTAGACCAGAGGCTCACGGGCTACGGGAGCGGCCATCAAAAAGCCGCCACCACCCAGACTGACCAACAGCGGTTCAACCACACAGGCGGCACCCAAAGCCGCCACCACGGCATCATAGGCGTTGCCTCCGGCACGCAGGATTTCCGCGCCGGCACGGGAGGTTTCCGGATGGCCTGAAGCCACGATTCCCTTATTTTCTCTTGAGGTGCCCATTGGGGGTCAGAGTACTATTTGCTGTACTTGTTTTATACTGCGCGGCTGTTGATACTGGATTTGGATTATCTCCCATGCGCGTTCTGGGCATTGAAACCTCCTGCGATGAAACCGGTGTCGCCATTTATGATGGCGAGCTCGGTTTGATGGCGCATGTTTTGTATTCGCAAGTTGAAATCCATGCGGGATACGGTGGTGTAGTGCCCGAAATCGCGTCACGTGACCATGTGCGCAAGCTGATCCCGCTGCTGGACCAGTGCATGAGCGAGGCCGGTTGCAGCCGGGCCGATATCGATGGCGTGGCGTATACCGCAGGGCCAGGCTTGATCGGCGCCTTGCTGGTAGGTGCATCGCTGGGTCGCTCCCTGGCTTTTTCGCTGAACATACCCGCGGTGGGTGTACACCATATGGAAGGCCATTTGCTGGCACCTTTGCTGGAAGAAAATCCCCC
>CAZRTG010000198.1:0-6366 GCA_964602895.1 uncultured Wenzhouxiangellaceae bacterium | reverse complement strand
TCGCCTTCTCCCACGGAAATGCCAATGGCCGATTTACTCTGCGCCGCGTACAGCACCATATCAGGCATGGGAATCATTTCAGCCGGTACGCGCACCGGAGGCTCCCCAGCCGCCATATTCAGGTCTGCCAGATTCGGTAGCAGCATTTGTGCCATACCGATCAGCATTTCCGGTTGAGTCACATGCAAGGCAATCATGCCTTCGGCAGATTCCGGGGCGGCTTCGCCACGGCCAAAGCGACTGATGGCTACCCGCAATCCCAACAGATTGTTCACCATGGGCGGCAAGGGCTGATTCAGTTGATCGCTGGCTTGCTGCGCATATTCATTCATTTGTGCCAGCGCTTCACACTGATACGGCTGCTCAACAATGGCGGTAGCCTTGTTACGCAGGAAATCACGCAAGGGCCCGGTCTTGAGACCCAAAGCCAGCTCGGCCAGGAATTTGGATTTTGTGTTGGCAACGGGCACGTCCGAAACCAGGGCGATCAATTCGGCGGCCAGCGATGACTCGGTTTCCACTACGATCTGGCTACCCACCGCGGCTTCACTGAATTCCTTGATGCCGGAATTTGCGCGTGGTGTATGGGCGATCATGTTGCTGATTTCCTGACGACACTGATCGCTATTGATGGCCGTCAGATCATGCCCGGAACGGCTGATAAACTGTCCAGCCAGCGAATCCGGGTTGGTGAGTTCGTTTGCCAGCTTCTGGAACTCCATGGTTCCGGTCCAATAAGGCGTGTAATCAAATTTCTGGTTGATCGACTTGATCGTGTTTTCAGCCGTTGAAGAATCAGGTTGCTCCAGCGCCAGCAATGCCGGTAAAAAGGCTGTTTCAGCAAACACCGGCAGAACACCAAAGACCATGTGGTCATCCAGGATGGCGAAATAGAAGCCGATGGCTTCTTTGCTGTCTTCTTTATCCTCATCGTCATTGAAGATGACGTCTGTAGCTTCATCGTCTTCGTGCAGATCAGGGACAAAACGCCAATAGGATTGGCCCTGGAATTCAAGTACGGGTGCTTCGACTTCAGCCTTATCCAGCACACGCTGAACGGTGGCACGTAATGTGGCTGCATCCGCAAGGCTGCTGCGAAAAACCGGAAACGCACTCATGCCATAAGCTACGGACTGTGCACGTAAATCAAACCCCAGACTTTCCAGGCCGGAACGGCTCAGCTTGCCATCCACTTCCATCAATACGGCATGAGCAATACGTGCCATCGGCTCATCTGCCAATTGCTCCGGATTTTTTTCCAACTGCATTCTGGCTTTGTTCAGTTCAAGTTGCAGACTGGCAATGGCCGGCTCATAACGCTGGATATAGCTGTCGATAACAGCATCCGGTATGGGTTGCAGACTGCCGCCCAGATAGGGGGTGTCCGCAGGTACCAGATCCAACAGTGAATTTTTGGCAGCTGAATTCGATGCTTCCACAACCGGTGTTTCGTTGGAGTCATCTTTGCCGCAGGCAGTCAGAACCATGGTGGACACGAAAAACAGGGCAACTAGACGCGCAAACTTCATATGAATTTTCCTGGACTGGTTTTGTGTTAAGGTGTTATACATCACTACAACACTAATTTCAAGAGCCTGGAGTAACCGTCAAACGGGACAGCCAGGTGTGCCTATCCGGTGTGCCGATCCAATGAAGAGGGCCCCGTTACCGGGGCCCTGCTCATTCAAACCTGCCAGGCCACTAGACGGCTTTGACGCCCGCGATCAGTTTCTGTGCCACATCCTGAGCATCGCCGTAGCACATGCGGGTATTTTCTTCGAAGAACAGTAAATTCTCAATGCCGGAGAAGCCGGTACCCTGGCCGCGCTTGATGATGACCACGTTTTTGGCCTTGTCGGCATCCAGAATCGGCATACCATAAATCGGGCTGGAGGTGTCTTTGCGGGCCGCCGGGTTGACCACGTCATTGGCACCAATCACCAGCGCCACGTCGGTAGTGGGGAACTGGCTGTTGATGTCTTCCAAATCGTAAATCAGGTCATAGGGCACGCCGGCCTCGGCCAGCAACACGTTCATATGGCCTGGCATACGGCCTGCCACCGGATGAATGGCGAAACTGACTTTGACACCCTTGCTCTGCAGCAACTGCACCAGTTCCCAGATCTTGTGCTGGGCCTGCGCAACCGCCATGCCGTAACCGGGAATGATGACGACTTTTTCTGCATAGGCCATGGTGATGGCTGCATCGCTGGGATTGATGGCTTTCATGCTGCCGCTGACTTCCATACCCCCGCCGCCGTCATCGCCGGTACCGAAGCCGGAAAACAGCACATTGCTGATGGGCCGGTTCATGGCCCTGGCCATCAACTGTGTCAGCAGCGTACCGGCTGAGCCCACCACAATACCGGCAATCATCATGGCCGGGTTCTGCAACACGAAACCTTCCAGTCCAACTGCCAGGCCGGTCAAAGCGTTGTACAGGGAAATCACCACCGGCATATCGGCTCCACCGATGGGCACGGTCATGAATATACCAATCAGCAAGGCCAGGCCAAAGAACAGGTAGAACTCGGTGCTGGAGAACTCGGTGCGGGCCAGCATATAGCCCAGAACAATCAGCGCGACAAACAACACGGCATTAAAAACCTGCTGGCCGGGGAAACGATAGACTTTGCGCATGATGCCCTGCAGTTTGGCAAAGGCAATCAGGGATCCGGAAAAGGCGATGGTGCCGATCAGGGCGCCGACCACGGCCAGTTCACGCGCTGCAAAGGCGTCATGGGTTAACCCTTCTCCCGTCAACACACGCAATAACTCAACCGCAGCAATGGCTGCAGCCGAACCGCCGCCCATGCCGTTGTACAGCGCAATCATCTGCGGCATATCGGTCATGGCCACTTTGCGTCCCGACCACCAGGCGATGACACCACCGACCAGAATGGCAGAGGTCATCAGCACATAATTGTGCATGGCGGGCTCAAGATAGGTGATGACGGTGGCAACGACCATGCCCACACCAGCCCACATGATGCCGCTACGCGCGGTGCGCGGATGGCTCATTTTTTTCATGCCGTAAATAAACAGCACGGCTGCTACAAAATAGCTGGCCTGGATCAGCCAATGAGCGATTTCCACCGGGAGTATGTTGTTATCCATCAACCATTCTCCCGGGTGGATTTGAACATCTCCAGCATGCGCTCGGTGACCACATAGCCGCCGACGGCGTTACCGGCACCCAGCAGAACGGCAACGAAGCCGATGATTTGCTCGGTGACGGTGGTGGCATGTCCCAGCGCAACCATGGCGCCTACCAGCACGATGCCGTGGACAAAGTTGGAACCCGACATCAGCGGCGTGTGCAGAATGGTGGGCACCTTGGATATGACTTCATAGCCGGTAAATGCTGCCAGCATGAAGATGTAGAGTGCGATAAATCCTTCCATGAACAGTTCCTGTTAGTAAGTGCTTTTCGGGTATTGCTTTTTGGGGAAGTTGTCAACCATCCGGTTCAGGCCGACAAGGCCCTGGCCGTGCTTTCATGCACCAGTTCGCCACTGTGCGTGAGCAAACAGCCGGCGATGACTTCGTCTTCCCGGTCTATCTTCAGCCCTTCTTCCTGCAACAGTAAGTCGAGCAGGTTGGTCAGGTTTTTGGCATACATTTCGCTGGCGTGCAAAGCGGCCTGGCTGGCCAGGTTCAGGGGGCCATCTACCGTGACGCCCTGATGTACCACGGTGCTGCCCGGTTCGGTAAGCTCGCAATTGCCACCGGACTCGGCAGAAAGGTCAACGATGACCGCGCCCGGGTTCATGCCTTCAACCATGGCTTTGCTGATGATCTTGGGAGCGGGGCGACCGGGAACCGATGCGGTTGAAATCACGGCATCGGCCTTGGCCAGATGTTCGGCCAGCTTGGCAGCCTGTTTCTGTTTCTCTTCGTCAGTCAACTCACGGGCGTAACCGCCTTCGCCTTCGGCATTCACGCCGGTATCGATCATGCGTGCACCCAGCGACTCCACCTGCTCGCGGGCTGCGGCACGGATGTCATAGGCTTCCACGCGTCCACCCAGGCGGCGTGCGGTGGCAATGGCCTGCAACCCGGCAACACCAGCGCCAATCACCACAACCGTAGAAGGCCGCAAGGTTCCGGCAGCGGTGGTCAGCATGGGGAACAAACGTGGCGACAGCCAGGCCGCTCGCAATACGGCTTTGTAGCCGGCCACGGTGGCTTGAGACGAGAGTACGTCCATGCTTTGGGCGCGGGTGATGCGTGGTACCAGTTCCATGGCAAGACAACTGGTGTTCGCTTTCAGTAAAGCGTCTACTGCTTCGCGTTGGCGATGCGCATAGACCTGGCCCATGCCCACCGCACCGGCCTTGAGTTGTGCAATTCGTTGTGGGGATGGAGCCTGTACCCACAGATAGATATCTGCTTGTGACAGGGCAGCGGCTTCATCGCTGACGATTTCTGCTGCACTGTACTGTGCATCAGAGAATCCGGCAGCATCACCTGCTCCTGATTGAAAAAGTATGCGTAAACCACGTTCAGCCAGTTTCTTTACGCTCACCGGGTCGAGCGCAACGCGCCGCTCGCCGTCTGCCTGTTCCTTCAGGACAGCCACAGTTAAACTCATCAATGATTCTCCATCGGTGCGATTTCCAAATATGCTCTTATCTTGTTGTTGTGGCCAGTCAAAATCTAGCCTGAGAGTGCTCTGAATTGTTCTGCAAGTGCTTTCTGAGGGTTTCCAACCGGTCCAGATTGCCAATGTCCTGCCATTGTCCCTGGTATAACTCACCGGTTACCAGCGATTCATCTATGGTTTTGCGCAGGATTGGCACGATGGAATAGCGGCCCGCCGCACAGCCGCTGAACAGGCGGGGATGATAAACCGCCAGGCCGCTGAACGTGTGGCATTCGGCTCCTGTGTTTTGGATTCTTCCGCTTTGCAGGCAAAAATCACCCTCCGGGTTGTGCGCAGGGTTGGGTACCAGCACCAGATGCGCCTGATCACACTTTATTGCACGTAAGCGTGCCAGCGGGTAATCGGTATAGGTATCGCCATTGATCACCAGAAAGGGACCACTGCCCAGCAAGGGCAAAGCCTGGAATATGCCACCACCGGTTTCCAGTGCTTCGGCTGGTTCCAGCGACCAGTGTATGCGTATCTGCCAGCGTTCACCGTTCCCCAGTGCCTGGGGTAGCAGGCGGCCGAGATGCCCCTGGTTGATGACGATGTCCTGAAAACCGGCAGCCGCCAGGCGTTCGAGGTGGTATTCGATCAGTGGTTTTCCACCGGCTTGCAGTAAAGGCTTGGGCAAGCTGTCGGTCAGGGGCCGCAGCCGCTCACCGCGACCTGCCGCCAGGATCATGGCGCGCATTCAAGGCGCTCCAGCAAGTCCAGCATGGGGCGGGTCTCTTCATAACGGGGTAAAACATCCATAACATAAGTCCAGAAGCGCGGAATCATTTCCATATAGCCCTGCTTGCCATCGCGGTGGTGCAGGCGGGCAAATATACCAACAACCTTGAAATTGCGCTGCAATCCCATCCAGTCACAGTAGCGCATCCACAACTCCGGCGGCAGTTCGGGTGCGATTTGCTGACGAAATTCCTCCATCCAGTCTTCCAGGCGGGAGCGGGGCCAACTGATGTAGCGGTCCCACAGCAACGAAATAAAGTCGTAAGTGACGGGTCCGCGCACTGCGTCCTGAAAATCGATTACGCCGACTTCACCATCGCCCATGTCCAGCAGGTTGCAGGAATGGAAATCGCGGTGCACAAATACCTGCATTTGTTGTTGTGCCGAGGCAATCAAACGGGTGCACAGGTCTTCCCAGATATCCCAGTCTTCGCAGCTCAGCTGGATATTCCTGTGCTGCTCCAGATACCATTTAGGAAACAATTCCAGCTCGGTCAGCAAACGTTCGCGGTTGTAATCGGGTAGTCCTGTGAAATCCACCTGTGTTGCCATGGTTTGCAATAATGCAAACAAGGGCGGGAAACACTGATCGGCGTTGTTGGTATGCAGCACTCTGCGGTAAATAGCGTCGCCCAGGTCTTCCAGCAGTAAAAAGCCCCGCTTCAGGTCGGTAGCAAGAATCTCCGGAGCATGCGCTCCGGCTTGTCGTAACCTTTGGTCTATGTCGATAAAAACGCGGTTATCTTCGGTGTCGGGTGGTGAATCCATCAGGATCAGGCTATTTTCCTGACCACCTTTTTTGTCGCTGTTTTGGCTGTGCAGGCGGAAATAGCGGCGAAAACTGGCGTCGCCCGATACCGGACTGATTTCAGTAAGTTTGAATGGCGCGTGTTCTGCGGCCCAGCTTACCGCTTCATCCAGGCGGCTCTCGTTGGCAAACAAGGTCGTGTTGGAGGCAATTTGCATGATGCCCATTATGCCCG
>CAZRTG010000197.1:0-6388 GCA_964602895.1 uncultured Wenzhouxiangellaceae bacterium | reverse complement strand
ATCACCTATGGCTCCAGCGGTGATGTCGGCCTGGGTTTGCAGCAGGCGCAGTATGCGTTGATCGGTACGATCCAGAGGAGCTATTTGAATAGTATCAGTCATAAAATTGACTTAACTCGAATAAATTATACGTTAAATAATGTAAATCTAAATATATTGCAAGGCAAAAACAAGACTTTCCGTTTAAAATGGTTAAAACTCCAGGAGGACTGGCCCGTGACACAGGGACTACCCAATTTATCGGGTCAGGAAGATGTTTACAGCGTGCACATCACGGAACATCCGCCCGTAGCCGATCTGTATCAAGTAAAAATAAACGTATTGCTGGAGCGATTTACCGGTTCGTTGGCGCGGGTGTTCGCCTTGTTATGCCTGTTCGAGTTGGTGCCTGTGACCAGCAGAACCGAGCTTTGCGACGATGATGCAATACATCTGGAGTTGCATTTCTCTCACCTGCAACCGGACCGACTCGATCTGCTGCTGCGTAAAATCAGCCAGTTGACGGAATGTTTGACCGTGCGCTCTGTATAGAACGTCGGCGTCTGCCGTCAGTCTGTGCTGCTTCCCGGCATCCGTTCCCGATGGTGTTTATTGTTGAATTACCAACGAAAACAGCCGATCTGGCCGTAGACCGCGCGCGCTCCAGCCCTTATTATTAAGGGTTCGGGTGTTCGCTTTGAATCGTATGGCGTTTCCCGGAGTGATTTTGAGGCTTACACCATAATTCTACCTGCCTCCCCGACAACCCGGATTCTTGAGTGAGGTTCCACCATGTGTTCTATATTTGGCGTGCTGGATGTACGCCAGGACGGTTCTTCCGTCCGTAAAATGGCTTTGCAGCAATCGCGTTTGTTGCGTCATCGCGGCCCCGACTGGAGCGGGATCTGGACTTCTGAAAAAGCGGTGTTGGCGCATGAGCGTCTGGCCATTGTCGATGTGAATACCGGCGCCCAGCCGCTGATCAGCGAGTCAGGCAAACAGGCTTTGGCGGTCAATGGTGAAATTTACAATCATCAGGAAATTCGCCAGCAGTTGGCAAACAACTATGCCTTCAATACGGAATCCGATTGCGAAGTCATTCTGCCACTGTACCTGGAGCATGGGGCTGATTTTCTGGATCGTCTGCGCGGTATGTTTGCCTTTGTGCTTTACGACGAGGTCACGGAAAGCTGGATGATGGCGCGGGATCCGATCGGCATCATTCCGCTTTACTATGGCCACGATGCCCATGGTCAGGTACTGGTAGCCTCCGAAATGAAAGCCCTGATGGAGGTGTGCAACCAGGTACACGAATTTCCGCCCGGGCATTACTGGGTCAGTGGCCAGTCCGAACCACAACGCTGGTACCGGCGTGACTGGGAAGCCTTTGAGGCCGTTGAAAACGCCGTATCGGATCGTGCCGCTTTACGTGTTGCGATGGAAGATGCGGTCAAGTCCCATTTGATGACCGATGTGCCTTACGGGGTTTTGTTGTCGGGTGGTCTGGATTCTTCCATCACGGCTGCACTGGCTGCCAAACATTCAGCCATGCGGGTCGAAGACGATGAGCGCAGTCCCGCCTGGTGGCCCCGGTTGCACTCCTTTGCGGTGGGTCTGAAAGGCTCGCCTGATCTGGCAGCGGCACAAAAAGCGGCAGACCACATTGGCACCGTGCACCACAGCATCGTCTTTACCATCCAGGAAGGCCTGGATGCGCTTGAAGAAGTGATTTATCACCTCGAAACCTATGATGTCACCTCCATTCGAGCGGCCACACCCATGTACCTAATGGCGCGCAAGATCCGCGCCATGGGGATCAAGATGGTGTTGTCAGGCGAAGGCGCTGACGAAATATTTGGCGGCTATCTGTATTTCCACAAGGCTCCGAACCCACGTGCATTCCACGAAGAAACGGTGCGCAAGCTGTCGCGCCTGCACAGCTACGACTGCCTGCGCGCCAACAAGGCCATGGCGGCCTGGGGTGTTGAAGCACGGGTTCCATTCCTGGATACCCGTTTCCTGGATGTGGCCATGCGCCTCAACCCGGTCGACAAAATGGCAGGCCTGCAACAAGACGGTTCGCGCAAGATTGAAAAGTACATCCTGCGCGAAGCTTTTGCCGACATGCTGCCGGCTGAGATCGCCTGGCGTCAGAAAGAGCAGTTCTCCGACGGCGTGGGTTATGGTTGGATCGACGGGGTGAAGGACCATGCCAACGCCATGGTCAGCGATGCCGATATGGCAAGGGCTGCAGGGCGCTTCCCATTCAACACGCCACACTCCAAAGAAGGCTACTACTTCCGCAGCATATTCGAAAAACATTTTCCATTGGCGTCTGCAGCGCATACCGTGCCGGGTGGCCCGACGGTGGCCTGCAGTACCCCCGAAGCGGTGCTGTGGGATAAGTCTCTGCAGGAAATGAATGACCCGTCCGGTCGCGCCATGCGTTCGGTGCATCAGCACGCCTATGCCGGAGGCGGGGCCGCAGATGGAGCGGGAGACGCACCGTGAACAGCCAAGACAAAAAAGCAGCAGTGAATGTTCTGGTACAGAAATTTGGTGGCACCTCGGTGGCAGACCTGGCTGGTTTTGAAGCCAGTGCAGATGTCATCCAACACCATGGCTGTGAGGGCCAGGTGATCGTCGTGCTGTCCGCAGTCAAAGGCGTTACCGATTTGTTGCTGGCCGCCATCGACCGGTCGGTTGAAGGCGGCGATGGCAAGGCTGCGCTGGACGAGGCCTTGCAGCGTCAGCAGGTGGTGCTGGATGAATATGCCGCCAAAGGCATCGCAACGCCTCTGGGCCTTACCTTCCTGCAGGAACAGCAAACGCAGTTGGCCGAGCGGATTGAAGGCGTGCGCCTGCTGGGCCAATGCCCGGATCGCATCCGCGCCCGCATCCTGGCAGCCGGCGAAGGTTTCAGCAGCCGCCTGATGGTGGATTTGCTCACACACCGCGGTATCGCAGCCCGCTGGTCAGATGCCGACGTGTTGCCTTTGGCCAATGAAGACTGGCTGGATTCATTGATTGATGTGGACGCCGCGGGACCCTTGCTCAAAGCGCGGCTCACCGATGATGTGAAAGTATTGGTGCTGCCTGGCTTCTACGGCCGCAATGCCGCCGGTGAGATCCAGTTATTGGGTCGTAACGGTACGGACTATTCGGCCGCTGCCATCGCGGCAGCCGTGGGTGCAACACGCTGTCAGATCTGGAAAGACGTGGATGGCTTTTTCACAGCCGACCCGCGCATTGTGTCGAATGCCCGCTGCCTGACGGAAGTCAGTTACGAAGAGGCCATGGAACTCAGCTATTTTGGTGCCAAGGTGATTTCTGCCAAGGCGCTGACACCGTTGTCGGCCAAGGACATATTGTGTGAGATCCGCAATACCTACGAGCCCGACCAGCCAGGCACTTTGATTCATCGTGACGCCAAACGCGCCCACGTGGTGCGGGGTATTTCACATTTGCAAAACGTCGCGTCGATCACTTTGCACGGTGGCGGTTTACGCGGTCGCGTGGGCATCGCCCGACGCGTCATGGACGCACTGGCCAGCCGTTCCATTTCCATTTTGCTGATCGTGCAATCCTCTTCCGAGTACAGCATCACCCTCTGTGTGAAACAGGCCGATGCCGATAAAGCCAGACGGGCACTGGAAGACGAGTTCCATTTCGAGCGCCTGCACAAGCTGATCGATGAGGTTCTGGTACAAAGTAACCGTGCCGTGGTATCGCTGGTGGGCGAGGGCATGAAGCATTACCGTGGTATCGCCGCGCGCTTCCTGACGGCGATTTCTTCAGCCGGTGTGAATGTTGAAGTGATTGCACAGGGCTCTACCGAATGTGCTATTGCCGTGGTGGTGCAGGGTGATGAGGCGCAATCGGCCACGCGCGCTTGCCACACGGCATTTTTCAGTCGCACCACACACATCGATGTGATCCTGCTGGGTTGTGGCAATGTGGGTGGCGAGTTGTTACGGCAGTTCCGCCAGCAATCGCCCAAGCTGCTGGAACAGGATGTGGAGTTGCGCGTACGGGCGATTGGCAACAGCCGGAGTTTGCTGGTGGCCGAGGATGTGGTGGATCTGTCGCACTGGCAGCAGCAACTGGAACAACAGGGTAAGGCTTATAGCATGGATGACGTGATCGCCATTCGTGACCGGCTGGGCTTGCTCAACCCCACGGTTGTTGATTGCAGTACCGATGAAAAACTGGCAGCCGAATATGTCCGTTTGCTGGAAGCAGGTTTCAATGTGGTTTGTGCCAATAAAAAAGCCAATACCATGTCGCTGGACTATTATCGCGAACTGCGTACAACGGCATCGCGGAATTTCCGCCGCTTCCTGTATGAAACCAACGTGGGCGCGGGCCTGCCCATCATCGACACCTTGCAGGGCCTGATTCGTTCCGGTGACCAGCTCAAGTCTTTCGAGGGCATACTTTCCGGTTCATTGTCGATGATTTTCGGCTTATTGGAAGATGGCATGCTGGTATCCGAAGCGGTGGCCAAAGCCATGGAGCTGGGCTTTACCGAACCCGATCCACGCGATGACCTGTCCGGCATGGACGTGGCACGCAAACTGCTGATCGTTGCACGTGAAATCGGTTTGCAACTGGAGCTCGGTGATGTCGAAGTGGAGCCTGCGGTGCCCATGGAAAGCATTGCCCGGGTGGACAAGGCCCAATTGCTGCCGGCGATCCGTGGAATCGATGCCGCCTTTGCTGAAAAAGTTGCAGCCGCAGGCGCGGCAGGCAAGGTGTTGCGCTATGTCGGCAGCATCAAGGATGGCAAGTGTCGTGTTGCGGTAGAAGCAGTGCCCAAAGAACAACCGCTGGGTGCCATTCGGGATGGTGAAAATGCCCTGGTGTTGCATACCCACTATTACCAACCCATACCCATGGTCCTGCGCGGCTATGGTGCGGGGGCAGCGGTCACTGCAGCCGGTGTATTTGGTGATTTACTGCGTACCGTCTGGCGGCCTCTGGATCAACGCTCATGACTGCGCCGAGTCCAACCGAAAGTGTTGGATCAGCGCCAGCAGTTTTACGGGTTTACGCGCCGGCTTCCATAGGCAATGTGTCGGTGGGCTTCGATGCCTTGGGGTTGGCCCTGGCGCCGATTGATGGAACCCTGCTGGGCGATATCGTTGAACTCCGGTCTGCAAACAAAGCAAGTGGTGAGTTGGATGACTGGCAACTTACGTGTATCGGGCCGTTCGCACACAAACTGCCCGCCGATCCGGAACAGAACATCGTGCTCAAATGCTGCCGACTGTTCCAACAGGACATGCAGCAGCGCAATAAGGCCGTGCAGTTGGCATACGTGACTCTGGAAAAGAATCTGCCCATTGGCAGTGGTCTGGGTTCCAGTGCCACCTCGGTGGTTGCCACACTCGAAGCCCTTAACCGGTGGCACGGAAATCCACTCAGCTCCAGTGAAATTTTTCACCTGATGGCGCTGGCTGAGGGTGGTATCAGCGGTGAAGTTCACCTCGATAACATTGCACCGTGCCTGTACGGCGGTTTGCGGCTTTGCCCGCCCGCCAGTAAAGCCGAGTATGCTTTACCGTGGCCGGTGCGTTGGCAAACCGTGGTTTGCTGGCCCGGCACCGAACTGGTTACGCGCGAGGCCAGGTCCGTGCTGCCGGAACATCTTCCACGCAAGCTGGTCGTAAACCATGGCGCCCAGTTCGCACAGTTTGTCTACGCGCTCTATACCGGCAAAACACGTTTGGCCGCTGCATCCATGCAGGATTTGATTGCAGAACCCTATCGTCGAAAACTGTTGCCGGGATTTGATGAAGCCAGGGTGGCTTTGCAGGAGCTGGGTGTGATTGCGATGGGAATCTCCGGCTCCGGGCCGACGATCTTCGCCATTGCAGACGACGTGTTGGTTGCAGAAGCTGCCGCACAATGGCTGGACCAGCACTACCGACAAAATGAACAGGGGTTTGTACACATTTGCCGTGCCGACCTGGGCGGAGCCCGTAGCGTTTAGCCCTTAAAAACAATTGTTTGTATTTATTTACGGAAAGGCTCCAATGGAATTAATCAACATCAAACACCCTGCAGAGACGGTCAGCTTCCGGCAGGCTGTATTGCAGGGTCTGGGCAGCGGTCAGGGACTGTTTTTTCCGCGCCATATCAAACCGCTTGAGAACCTGAACAGTCTGCTGGAACAACCTTTTGTACCCCGCAGTGCGGCGATTTTGCATCACTTGCTGGACGGTGAATTGGACCAACAGGCGGTGCTTGAAATGGTCGAGTCCGCGTTCGATTTCCCGCTGCCGGTGTGCGCGCTGAACGAACGGATATCGGCCCTGGAATTGTTTCATGGCCCGTCGTTGGCCTTCAAAGACTTCGGCGCTCGCTTTATGGCCAATTGTCTGGCGCGGTTCCGCGATCAGGGCCC
>CAZRTG010000196.1:0-6420 GCA_964602895.1 uncultured Wenzhouxiangellaceae bacterium | reverse complement strand
TGATCAGGTCGCCGCTTGATTCACCTGGCTAAACACCAGATTTGACAATAACTCTAATGTCACTGGCAGTCCACTTAATTGCATAATTCCCTATATTGGATTTGCGTGCGCTCATTCTCGACCTTATAGATTCTATGGGCTTTCTATTAACAGTGATTATGTCGGATCAGAATATCCAGGCGATCCCATTCAAAGTACAGCAGGCGTCGGATTCCCGTTATCTGGGGAAAAGGGAACTTCCTTACAGACTTTGAATAATGTATATCCCAAAGGCGGAAGTTGTGAGGTGGATGGCGATATATGTTATCAAGGTGGAACACCGCCAGGTACGCTGCATTATCTTCCACAATCAGTTGTCGAAACCGTCATCCAGGATGTAAACGCCGGCATTGATTTCGTGCAGGACACTACGCAGGACTTACTCGATTTATTTGAGTCCGTGGAAATGAGTACTTTTTTACCCAATATCCTTAATTCCTCCAGCGAACCGTACAATCAATTAGCATCAAGTCCGGATCTCATTTTTTCCGATGGCTTCGAACCGAAGGAAACACTTGAAGAGGCGGCTTATCTAACAGTTCAAATTTCAACTGTTGAGCCAGTAAATGCATTGCGTTTCAATTGGAGTTTTGATGTAGGTGGAGAAGGTATTTTACGCATTTTCGTGGATGGTGCATTGGTGCGTCAGATTGACCAACGATTCGTAACATTGGCTTCTTTCGAAACTGAAGAAATTCTTATTGGAATGTTGGAGCCAGGCACGCATGAAATTGCATTCCGCTTGGATGGTTTTGCAACTGATGCTACCAGCAGCATTAGACTGACCGATGTTGAGTTGGGTTTCTATGAACTTGAACAGAGCTCAACTGAAGAATTAATAATCCAACCCGACCCCACGGAGGGCAAAGACACCTACTTCGGCCATAACAGTGTCGGCGGTCGAGAAGGTCGCCCGGACAGCGTGGAACTACGAATTGGAGGTTGGGGTGATCTTTGGACGACATTTATCGAGTTTGATCTTGGCTCCTCACCAACGGCTGATGCGATCATTTCAGCCAAGCTGCACCTTTACAATCAGGGGGCAACGAACGCAAACAAAGGCAAACTCTTCCGCGTGACGGAATTCTGGAATGAAGCCGATCCAACAGACACATGGAGTCCAGCAGCGGCGGATTTCGGCATGGAGTTTCAGCCGGTTCCAGACAATGACTGGTGGATCGTGGATGTCACGTCAGTGGTTAAGGATTGGGTTAATGGGGTATACCCCAACTACGGATTCAAAATACTGGGGGAGTTCAATACTAGCAATCATGTCAAACAGTTCCCATCTTCGGATTACCTGGATGATCCGATATTGAGGCCTAAACTGGTGATTGAATATGATTCTTCGGTATATTGATTTTTTACGAAAATAATGCGCCGAGAGAGGGAATGCAAACTAATACCTCGGTAGGTAAAAAAAATGAAGGCTACTGAAAAGTGTAAGGATTTCTGTAAAAGGAAACTGGCGTTTTTTTGGATCTAATTCAATTGTGCAAGTAATCTCATAAAAACATATTCTTTGGATTCCATTTACGGTCAGATTAACAAGGTCTAAGTTCACTTGTTGTTGAGTGCCGCGAACTATTCGGCTCCGGGCGGGTAACCCGTCATTTCCAGGTAGCCTATTCCGCTGGTTTCGGCGCTGGAGCCTGACACTTCGATGGCTCCTTCCCAATAGGCGAAATCCACGTCCATCCATTGATCCTCCAACAGGGGGGTGATCAACATCTCGCGGCCGATTTCGGGCAATTTTATTCGCCATCGTGCAGGCAATCTTCGGTCATGCACGTCCATGAACTCCAGCACTTCGAATTCGATCTGCTGGCTGTCCAGCTGCGTTGTCTGTCCTGTTGGCGAGATCAGCACGCCGTGGCGAAAGGCTTGATCCCCGGCTGAATCCTGCTTTTGCCGCAGGCGGAACAGCATGAGTTTTTCACCGGAATCCAGATGCACGGCAAACCAGTCCCAGCCGACCTGGTCGGGTTGCAAAAACTGGCTGCTCCACTCGCGGTCCAGCCAGGCCTGTCCGGACACGCGAATGTCCTGTCCTTCGATCGTCAGGCTGCCTGTCGCGCGTAGAAAGGGTTGGCTGTAGTAGTAAGAGCCAGTGCCGCTGGCGTGTTTTCGCGAAAAGCCGGATTCGCCCTGTAAGACCAGGGCCTGGTCGCTGTCCAGTTGCAGGTGGAAACCCATTTCACCTTCCCGGAATTCCGCCTGCAATGGCAACCAGCGGGTGCCGGTGCTCTTTAACGACCAGTCGTCCAGCCAGGCCGCAAAGGGTTCCGCCTGCGCACCGGCTTGAGCCAGGCCGGCATGTTCACCGCCGCGGGCGTAACGTTGAAATCCTGCGTGGCCCTGTGGCCAGGTCACGGCCGCATGCGCCATGAAGACCTGTCCGCTCAGCCAGGGATTATCCTGCTGTACCTGCGTTTTCGGGTCATCCACTTGTGACGGATCGGGTGCGGGCTCTGTGGCAATTCGAAACAGCGTCCATTGGGCGCCGTAGTGCTGGCCGGCCCGGTCCTGAAGATTGGCGGTCAGGTACCACCACTCGATGCGATAGTCCGAATGCGGACCATGATCGGTGGGGAATGACAACGCCCGTCCGGGCACGGCCTGGGTGAACCCTTCCATACCCTGGGCCAGCACGGCCATATCACCCTCAGCTTGCGAATCCGGCCCGGGCGAGCAGGCGGTGACTGCCAAGCCATAAACCAGCAGCAACGCCAAAGTCCTGCCTGGAACACGGACGCTGGCCCGTTTCATACGGAACGATCCCGCAGTAACTGGCCGGGTGAAGCTCGCAGCAACTGCAACGAGGGCAACAACACAGCAAGCAGTAGAGAGCTTAGGGCCAACAGTGCCAGCATGGGCAGATAACGCCACTCAGGCTGCAATGCGAAACTCCAGCCAAAGGCCACGGGTGTGACCACTGCCGCCAATACCCAGGCCAGCATTAGGCCGAATGGCCACACCAGCACGATACAGAACAAGCCCAGCAAGCCCCATTGAAGCAGCAGTAAAGTGGCGCGCTCACGCCGCGTCAACCCCAGGGCAGTCAACAGCGCCTGTTGCGGCAAACGGTGGTGGTGAATGGCGCTGACCGCACAAAAAATACCGATGCCTGCGACCAGTAAGGTGAGCGCATTGAGGGCCAGTGTGACCGAAAAGGTGCGGTCGAAAACGGCCAGGCCCACGGCCATCAGCTCCTGTTGATTGATCGCGTCGTTGTCAGGCAGGTCAAAGTCTTTGAGCAGGCGCTCGCGCAACTCGTCCCAGTCGACTTCGGCGGGTCCCGTCAAGCCGAATCCGCTGGGCTGAATGTCCGGCCAGCAGGATTTGAAGCGTTTTTCACTGATCATCCACTGGGATTGTGGATTGCCGTAGTCGCGGTAGACGCCCAGCACCGGGAGTGCGCCAACACCCTCACACAGCTGTATTGTTTGGCCGGGTTGCCAGCCATCCAGGCGCATGGCCCGCTCGCTCACAAATACGCCCGAGCCATTGGCAAAATCGGCTTTGGCAGCAGCGGACTCGCGCATCAGCTGCACGCTGTCGCGATATAGCGGATGATCGGGAAGGGCCACAATTTCAACCCGGGTGTGCAGATCCGCATCCCGGCCCGCATCCAGGCCCGCATCCAGGCCCGCATCCCGGCCCGGATCCCGGCCCGCCTCCAGGCCCGCAGGACGCTGCACTGCCATGCGGGTCGTGTAACGGGTCGCCACCGTGACCGCCGGTGCGTGCTTTTGAAGCCAGTCCTGCAGTTGGGTTTCTGACAATTCACCGGTGAGGTAAATTTCAGCAACCAGGCGCTGTTGCAGCCAATGGTCGGTGGCCTGACGAAAGCTGCCGATCATGGTATTGAGCCCGCTGTTTGAGACCAGTGCCAGGGTGATGGCCATCAGGGCCACTGCCGCCGGGCCCAATAACCAGCGACTGTCAGCCAGCAGCCAACCCGTGCGGGCCCAGGTGGACGGGATCAGTCTGGTTGCCGTGGCCAGCAACAAGCGTAAAAGAGCCGGTAAGCACAGGGCTGCGCCCAGCAGCAATGCGGCCATGCAGGCCAGGGCCAGCCACAGGCTGTGGGCCGTGACTGCCAATAGTCCCGCCAGTAACAACAAGGCAGCACCGCTTGCGAACAAGCCCCTGTCACGCTTTGCCGCTGCTGTTTGCTGCCAGCCCGATGACTGACGTTCCAGCACCGGCATATTCAATGCGTCGCGCATGGGGAACAGGACGCACAAAAGGACCGCAACGGCGGTCATGACCAGCGGCATGCCAAGACCACCACTGAGCAGACTGTCCGGATAGGCAATGTACACGCCGTAGAGCTGCGCCAGGGTCTGTCCCACGCCCGGTAACAGGATGACTGCCAGCCAACTGCCCAGGGCAAAACCCAGCAGGCTGCCAACCACCACAAAGACCAGCAGCTCCAGCAGCAGCACCCGCGCCAATTCGCCACGGGCCACTCCCGCCAGGCGCAATTTGCGCAGGAGCTCATGCCGGTCGGTGTAGCTGAATGCCAGCGCGTTGTAGATCAGGAAAATACCCACCACGAAGGCCAACAGGCCCATGGCGGCCAGGTTCAGATGAAAGCTGCGGCTCAGCTCCGCAGGATCAAGTTCGGTGCCGGGGTCTACCCACTTCAGTCCGTCGGGTAATTGCGCTCGTAAGGCATTCAACGCATCCTCGCTGTCCTCAAAAACCAGAATCTCACTGATTTCTCCAGCGCTGGAGGTGAGCATCTGCAAAACGCCGATATCCAGCAGCAGGCGATGACCCAGGCCTTCATCTGCCAGCGGCACCACAGGCGGCAGCGTGGCGCCAGTGTCCAGCTCAGGTCTGCTTCCCGCTGACCAGCCCAGTTGGTCCAGGCGCGCTGGTGAGGCCCACAGCGAGTAGGGTGGCAGTGCGAATTCTGCAAAGCCGGGTCGGCCTGCGCCTGCGTTATTCCCGGAACGTGGACCTGCCGTGCTTGCTGCCGATGAAAAATTCCCGGCCGATTCCTGTTCCGGCCGGGGCATGGCGAGCACATCGATACCCAGCAATTCGATGGACTCACCGCGGTCGGTGCGGACAAAGCGTCGCAGCAAGGGCGCCAGGTTGGCAAATCCCTGGCGTCGTAATGCTATGTACTGCCGTTCCGGAATCGTGCGTGCGCCTGTTTGGGAGACAATCGAGGCAACCGGTTGTGCGCGCAGCACCTGTTCCCCGGCGGAATAGCTGGCACGGGCCTGCGCGTTGATCAACAGCGTTCCCACCAAAAGCACATTGGCGATGACGATTCCGGTCAGGAGAAACAGGCCCTGTACCGGGTGACGCCGGTAGTGGCTAAACAGGGTTCGCGTCAACAGCATGCAAATGCCCCTCCTGCAACATCAGTTGACGCTGCGTGAACGAAGCCATGCCGCGATTGTGCGTCACCATCAGCAAAGCCGAGCCCGATTCCTCCACCAGGCGCACAAACATGCGCATGACCTGGCGGCTGAGGGTGTCGTGCAGGTTACCGGTGGGTTCATCGGCAAAAACCAGGTCGGGTGCATGTGCCAGGGCGCGGGCAATGGCGACCCGCTGTTGCTGCCCGCCCGAAAGCACTTCAACGGCACGTTGCAGGAAGTCGCCCAGCTCCAGCGCTGCAACCAGATCGTCCACCCAGGCATCCCGGTCGGGCATGCGATTGAGTCGGCGTTGGAACAACAGGTTGTCCTGAACGTTCAGGCCGGGCAGCAGATTGAACTGCTGGAACACAAAGCCGAGATGCCGCCGGCGAAACAGCGCCAGCTCGCGCTCCGCCATCGCGGGCAGGAGTTGTCCCAGCAACCGGACTTCGCCGGTATCGGGCTCATCCAGGCCGGCCGCTATCTGCAGCAAAGTGCTTTTACCGCTGCCACTTTCACCCCGTAATGCCAGGCTGTGGCCAGCCTGCAATTCCAGGTCGATGCCACGCAGAACCTGCAATTCACTCTCGCCGTCATGAAACGACTTACTGACATTGTTCAATTCAAGCATAGCAGGTGGCCGTTCGTGAGCCTGTTGGGGTATCCAGACTAAAGTGAACAACGCCGAATGGCAAAAGCAAAGACCAAAAAGCAAAGACAAAAAGCAAAGACACCCATCATCACCTGGTCAAATTTCTACAGAAAAAGCGGAGACACCCATCATCACTTGGTCAAATTCCTACAGGTAAATGGGAAAAAGCAAAAAAAGCAAAGACACCCATGACTTTCTTTTCAATGAAAAAATTTAACCAAGTGGGTGTCTTCACTTTTGGTCAGGTGGGTGTCCTCACTTTTCTGGTGGGTGTCCTCACTTTTTGTTTTCCAATAGCCCAGCTCGAGTGGTAGGTGATCGGTTTGTGGATGTCCGTCAATACCC
>CAZRTG010000195.1:0-6440 GCA_964602895.1 uncultured Wenzhouxiangellaceae bacterium | reverse complement strand
TGTTCCATGCCTTGCATAAAGGCATGCAAGTCGCGTTGATAAGCCTTGATGGTCAAAGGCGACAAGCCGCGTTCAATCTGCAGATAATCGAGAAAACGCGGGATCAGGTTTTGCATGCCCATCTCTTGCCCATCATTTGCCCTTCACTTGCACGGCCTTGTGGCAGGAGGGGTCACGAGTATTCTAAGCAGTACGGCGTTGCTCTCCAGGCGCAATCTGGGACAGGCTGCTGGCGACAACATCGGCTAACAAATCGAGGAACAGGGTGCCCATGCCGGGATAAAACCGGCCTGGATCGCTGCTGCCAATGGCCAGCATACCGCCCTGTCCGCCGCTGCCAATGGGAACCAATGCAGTTGATTTCACCCACTGGGCTTTTTCGTCAAACAAAATGGCGAGCTTGCGTTCATTCATGCGGCCACAAGTGGCGTGGCCCTTGGACAGTTGGCTGTGAAACAATTTTGCCGAATCATCATCCCGGTCCAGCCAACCGACCTGTTGGCCCGCCATGTCTGCCAGATCACCATCAAACAGGATTACCTTCACGGTATCGGCGTTGAAGTTTTCTTTCAGACTGTGGGTCAGGTGCTGGAAAAACTCTGCAGGCCGGGCAATGGCCAACAATTCCAGGGTTAACTGGTGCAAGCGGGTCATCAATTGCTCGTTCTCTGCAGCGAGATGCACCAACCGGTTCAGTTGGCGATCCAATTCAAAATTCTGGTTGCGTAACTGCCTGACCTGACGCTCTATCAAGGACGAGGCTACCCCACTGGAGTGGGAGAGATTCAGCACTTCGAGTACGTCGGGAAAGTCTTTCAGGAAATTCGGATTTTTCCGCAGGAATGCGGCTACAACATCATTCAAGCTGGTCTTGCTTTCACTCACGTTTCTTGCTCTTTGCCTGGAGCCTGTCGGACTTGACCGATCGTAGCGAGGGAAAGCCGATTTGAGTCAGATTTTTCGATCTTTTGAGGCCAATAGCACCGCTATTAAACGAAAAAGATCGGAAAATCTGGCCAAATTCGGATTTTCCGCAGTAGATCATGTTAAGTCCGACAGGCTCCTAGTTAATTATTTGACTCATGATTTCGACTCAAAGCCATGGTTCAGGTGTAGCGCTCCGCTGAAGACATAGGCAGCTGGACCTTTCATTCTGATGCCACCCCCATTTGCAGTCAACTGTATCACAAGAACTCCGCCGGGTAGAAAAACCTGTACCGCCTCATCAACCCGTTGAGCTCTACGTAAAATGGCTACAGCTGCACAGGCACCCGAGCCGCAAGCCAGGGTTT
The DNA here is from genome assembly GCA_964602895.1 of uncultured Wenzhouxiangellaceae bacterium. Taxonomy (GTDB): domain Bacteria; phylum Pseudomonadota; class Gammaproteobacteria; order Xanthomonadales; family SZUA-36; genus JAWXBM01. The sequence goes on along the minus strand of CAZRTG010000195.1, from coordinate 5,148 downwards.
CCCCCGTACCCCGTTCGAACACCCGCAGGCAGATACTGCCCCGATTCAGTACTTGCACAAAGCCAATATTACAGCCCTCGGGAAACACAGGGTGTTTGGCCAGATAGCTGCCGATGGCTTCGACCTTGGCGTGATCGATATCTTCGACTTCGATCAAAGCATGCGGGTTGCCCATGGATGCGGCGCCGAATCGCAGGACGCCAAACGGCGAATCCAGCTCATAGAAACTGTCGTGAATGGATAAGCCCCCAGCCGACAGGTTGATGGGAACCTGGTCGGCGGCAAAGCGTGGCTCGCCCATATCCAGTTCAAACTCACCATCAGCGCAAGTGGTGACGATAATGGGTCCAGCCGGGCTGTCCAGTGTGAATTGAGCTGCGTCGGCACCATTCATTTGCAGGTACAGCGCAATACAGCGTGCACCGTTGCCGCACTGGCCAGCCAGGCTGCCATCGGTATTGCGGATTTCATAGGCGGCCAGACAGTCCGGATGGGTGGAGTTACGCACGATCAATATCTGATCGCAGCCCACACCCAGACGCCGGTCAGCGATCAGCGCAGCCTGCCGGGAATCCAGTTGTCGATCGGAATCACGCCAGTCCAGCAGGACAAAATCATTGCCTGCGCCATGCATTTTATGGAATGTCACCGAGTTCTGATCAGATGAAGACAAAGCTTCAGATTCCTTCTTCCTGTTCGACTTCAAGGTTGCCATCCTGCAATTTGTCCTCTTCCTCAAGCTCCGATTCCAATGGGTCTTGAGGGTTGGGTGCTGGCGTGACGGAGGCAGGTTGGGCAGTCTCATCCGGCAGGTACAAAGGGCCGCGCTGGCCACAGGCGGTGAGCAGGAATGCCAGTGCTAATGTGCAAGCAATAATTCGGCTGATGGTCATGTTGGTCACGGCAGAAATTGGCGGATTCGGACTGTTACACTATACGCCATGAACCGGGCGTCGACAGCCCTTGTGAAAAGGAAAAAAGAATGCTTGAAACAGTTGAAATCGAAACCGGCGCAGCGCCGACCTGTGCGGTGATCTGGTTGCATGGCCTGGGTGCCGATGGCCATGATTTTGAACCGGTGGTGCCGAGTTTGCTGTGGCCAGGCGCCCCTGCAATCCGGTTTGTTTTTCCGCATGCGGAAATTCGCCCGGTAACAATCAATGGCGGCATGAGCATGCGCGCCTGGTATGACATTGTTTCGATTGATAGCGATCGGGGGCACGACGAGGCCGGTATCAAACAAAGCATGGCACAGACTGAGGAATTGATTGCACGTGAAATCAAACGCGGCATCGCACCGGAGCGAATTGTACTGGCTGGATTTTCTCAAGGTGGCGCAATCGCTATTCTGGTTGCACTCAGGCATCAGCCGCCTTTGGCCGGTTTGATGGCATTGTCCACTTATTTGTTGCTGGCAGATCAGTTGACAGGCGATGCGGCCAGCCTGGCAAAACTGCCCGTTTTTATGGCTCACGGGCAGATGGACCCGGTTGTGCCTTTTGCCATGGGCGAAAAAGCGGCGAATACGCTGCGAGAGCTGGGCTGCGATGTCAGCTGGCATCGCTATCCCATCCAGCATTCGGTCAGTATGGATGAAATCAAGGATATCAGTGCCTGGCTGCAGAAACGACTGGGCTGAGCGCTGTGGAGGAAATCTCCTAGTGGAATCAATTTAGTGGAAAATCGGCTGGAACAAGAGCTGGGCCTGGATTCGCCTGGCGTTTATCCACCCACTTTCTGCACCTGGCGCGTGCTGCTCGCCGTGATGGTGATTTCCGAACTGGCTGTGTTTCTGATCGGTGTCGGCAAGGATGAGTTTCCAGGCTGGGGCTGGTTGGGTCTGGCTACGCTGTATGCGCAATGGCTGGCCCTGTTCTGTATTTCCGGCCTGTGTATCAGCAGCGGCTGGATCAACCACATGTCGGTTTCAGGCGCATGGACCGGCAGTTGGTTGCTGGTGGTATTGCTGGCGGCAGCGTTCAGCTACGGCGCCTGGCAGGCCTATCCTTTTTTGCATTTACAAAACGAGCTACCCATTGCCCGGACTTTTGTATTGAAAAACATGTTTGCCGTGGCGATTGTTGCGGCTGCTTTTTTGCGCTATCTGTTGGTGCGCTCGCGCTGGCGCGCACAATTAACTGCCCAGGCCGAGGCCCGCGTGCAGGCCTTACAGGCCCGTATACGCCCGCATTTTCTGTTCAACAGCCTCAACACCATCGCCAGTCTGGTGCCGGTAGACCCCAAAAATGCCGAATCGGCCATAGAAGACCTGGCCGATATTTTCCGTGGCAGCATGCGCCGGGCCGATCAACCCATCAGTCTGGCTGATGAACTCAGCCTGGCGCGCCAGTATCTGGATATGGAGAAGCGTCGGTTGGGCGAGCGCCTGCAGATCGACTGGCGCGTGGCCGAATTGCCCCCCAACGCAGCCATATTTCCGCTTATGTTGCAGCCTTTACTGGAAAATGCGGTGGGGCATGGCATACAGACCAATCCGGAGGGAGGTAAAATCAGCGTTTATGGCCGCTCGGAAGGCGACCAGGTGGTGATCACCATTGCCAATCCGATCGCGCCCAAAGGCCATGTGGTACCAGGCCATGGCATGGCCATCCCGAATATTCGCGACCGCTTGCGTCTGGCTTATGGTTCGCGTGCCAGCCTGGTGACCTATCATAATGACGAACAATTCTACGTAATCATGAGTCTGCCCTATGTTGCGCATACTGATCATTGATGATGAAGTTCCCGCACGTAACCGCTTGCGACGCATGCTGTCCGAATGGTCCGGCTTTGATGTTGTGGGTGAGGCAGGTTCCGGCCAGCAAGCCTTGCAGGTCATTGAAGAACTGTTTCCAGACATCCTGTTACTGGACATTTCCATGCCCGGTATGGACGGCATGGCACTGGCGCGTACCCTGCAAAAAGGCGGTTTGCAACCGGCCGTCATCTTTTGCACTGCATACCAAAACCAGGCCCTGGAAGCGTTTGAAGCCGAAGCTGTGGATTATCTGGTCAAGCCGGTACGGGCAGAACGGCTGCTGCAGGCGCTGGAAAAAGCCCGCCGCTTTATCGGTGACCGGCAAGAGCAGACACCCAATGCCTTTCTTAAATCCACCGTCGGGGGCAAGGTTCTGTTAACACCGGTGCAGCGGGTGATCTGCCTGCTGGCAGAAGACAAATACACCACCGTGGTGCACGAGAAAGGAACTACCCTGATCGACGACTCCCTGACTGAATTGGAAGCACGCTTTGAAAGCGAGTTCTTCCGCATTCACCGCAATGCGCTGATCTCGACGCGCCATTTGCGTGGCCTGGAACGCGACGAAACAGGCTGTGTGGTTGCGGTGCTCAGTGGTACCAACGAGCGACCCGAAGTGAGTCGTCGCAACGTCGCTGCATTGCGTAAATTACTGGCAGAAATGTGAATATGACCAAGTCTGGAATCCTGAAAATCGCAACTCGTAAAAGTGCTCTGGCTTTGTGGCAGGCCGAACATGTGGCCACGCTGCTACGGCAGCACCATCCGGGCTTGCAGGTAGAACTGTTGCCGCTGGTCACCGAGGGTGACCGCATCCTGGACAAGCCGCTGGCGACCATCGGCGGCAAAGGACTGTTCCTGAAAGAACTGGAACGGGCTTTGCTCGATGGTGAAGCCGATCTGGCAGTGCATTCCATGAAAGATGTGCCGGTGGAAATGACTCCCGGGTTGCGGGTGGATATCGTATTGCAGCGGGCCAACCCCTTCGATGCGTTGTTGTCTCGCGAAGGCCAGCGTCTGACTGAATTACCCGCCGGCGCGCGTATTGGCAGTAGCAGCCTGCGGCGACAGTGTCAGTTGCTGGCGGCACGACCGGATCTGCGTGTGCTGGATTTGCGCGGCAACATCAACACCCGTATCCGTAAGCTGCAGGAGGGCCAGTACGAAGCCATTATTCTGGCCTGTGCCGGCCTGGAGCGATTGGGCATGCACGATCTGGTCACTGAAACCTTGTCGCCACCCGATTGGTTGCCGGCACCTACCCAGGGTACCATCGCCATCCAGTATCCCGCTTTGGCCGATCAGACACGGGCTTTGTTATTGCCTTTGAATCATGCCGAAACCGCTTTGCGCAGCCAGGCAGAACGTGGTGTTGCGCGCCGCTTGCAAGGCAGTTGCCAGGTGCCGTTGGCGGTATTTGCCGAGATCGATCATGAAACTTTAAGCATTCAGGCTCTGGTGGGCGAACCGGACGGCAGTCGTCTCTTGCGTGCCCGGCGGCAGGGTGTGGTCACCGGATTAACCCAATTGGTTGAAGACCTGGCGGATGATTTGCTGGCGCAGGGTGCCGACCAGATCATTGCCCGCGTCTGATATGCCCATAGACTGCCTGCTTGTCACCCGACCGCAGCCTGAAGCGGATGAACTGGCAGACCGGCTCGGCGACCTGGGCATCAATACCGTGATCCAACCGGCACATGGATTTGCTGCAGTTCGTTTAAGCGAGGAAGTGCTCAATGCATTTCAAGCTGCCGTGAGTGCCGGCCCCGCACCGCTGGTCATCTTCACCAGTACACGTGCGGTGTATTTTGCTTTGCAACAGATCCCACTTGATCAGTGGGCGGCTTGCCAATTGGCGGCCATAGGCCCGGCCACGGCCAGGGCATTGGAACAGGCTGGACTGGGTTCGGTCATTCAGCCTGATGAGGGTTATACCTCGGAGGATTTGCTGCGCAAATTTGATGAAACCTCTGTGCAGGCGCTCACCGGCTGGATTGTGGCTGCCGAAGGCGGGCGGGATGCGCTGCTTCGCGGTTTGCATCAACGGGGTATTACAGCCGGATGGCTGTTAGTCTACGAACGGCAGGCTGCGCCCGTTTCGGCGGAAACAATCCGCCAACTGGAACAAAGCACGCGGATCCTGTCGGTCTGGACCAGTGCCGATGCCATGCATAAGCTGGCTCAAGGTTTGTCTGCCAGGGCCTGGCAGCAGGTGTGTGCCGGTCATTGGCTGGTCGTCTCGCAACGGTTGGCCGATATCGCTCCGGATACCGTGGCTTCGGTGCAGGTATCGATGGGTCCGGGTAATGCCGACCTGGCTCATTCCATTCGGCAGCTGTGTGTGGAGTGGTGAGCCCGGGTCGGAGCCCGGGCCATGGCCTGGGTCGGAG
>CAZRTG010000194.1:0-6526 GCA_964602895.1 uncultured Wenzhouxiangellaceae bacterium | reverse complement strand
ATGAATTGGCCGCTACGGGTAGACATCTGCACGCGTTCGCCAAAGCGATACAGGATGGCGAATTGCACCAGCAGGATTTCCAGCCGATCGGGGTCTTCACCCAGGCCTTGGGCCGCAGCACGCAAACGCGCAACGTAACCGTGGTGATCGGCACCGAGTACATACACGGCCTTGTGTATGCCACGATTCAACTTATTGCGAATGTAGGCAATATCCGACGCGAAATAGGTGGTGCGGCCATTTTCACGTATTACCACCCGGTCTTTTTCATCACCCAGTTCAGATGCCCGGAACCAGGTGGCGCCGTCCTGTACGTACAAATGTCCGTTGTCGCGCAGACATTCGATAGCGGCGTCTACCGCGCCACTGTCTTCCAGTTGTTGCTCGGAGAACCAGCTGTCATAGATCACGCCGAACTCGGCCAGGTCATCCTGGATGTCTGCCAGGATGTTGTCCAGCGCGGCATCGAAGAAAACCTTGTAGCCCTCAGCGCTTAACAGTTCGCGTGCACGGGCGATGAGCGCATCGATGGATGTTTCATCGTCACTTCCGTTGTTGCCGGAAGCCGGTAAGCCTTCGTAGATCTCATGGGCCGAGTAGCGGTATTTGTCTCCGTAGTCGGCCCGCACCAGACGTGAAATATCGTAAATGTATTCGCCACGGTAACCGTTTTCCGGAAAACCAACCCGTTCGCCGCATAACTCCAGATAGCGCAGCCAAACGCTGACCGCGAGGATGTCCATCTGCCGGCCGTTGTCATTCACATAGTATTCGCGCTCTACGCGCATACCGGCCAGTTGCAGAATGTTGCCCAGGCTGGCGCCATAGGCGGCGCCACGGCCGTGACCTACGTGCAGCGGTCCGGTGGGGTTGGCAGAAACGTATTCCAGCGTAACGCTTTCATCGGAGTCCACGATGGGTCTGCCGTAATTTTCGCGTTGGTTCAGCACCTCTTTGACCGCACCGCGCAAAGCACAATGATGCAGAAAGAAATTAATGAAGCCCGGACCGGCCACTTCAACTTTCTCAACCAGCCTGGACCGCGGCATGTGTTCAATCAGCAAATCAGCCAGATTGCGCGGTGGCATTCCGGCCGGTTTGGCCAGAGTCATGGCGATATTGCTGGCAAAATCGCCATGCTCTATAGACTTGGTGCGCTCCAGTTGTATGGCTGGCTCGCCTTCCAGCGACAGCAAACCATCACGCTGCAGGTGCAGAATGGATTGCGAGAGTAATTCCTGAATATGTAGTTTCACGTATGGGACCTGTTGCGGCTATGCTGCCTGAATTGCCGCCGCTCAAAAAAGGGGCATATTGTATCTGTTTGGGGCATACCCCGCATATTGCACCAAGGCGGACATTTTTTGTGACAAAAATTTCAACGAAATACGATCTTGCCCGGTAAAAGCTGTGGATAAGTTTGTGGAGAATTCGTTTTCTAGTTGGAAATCCATCGGTATGTTGTGAAGTTAATGCTTCATGCTGATTTTTTCATCAATTTAAAACATAGTATTATCAAATAGATACAATGTTATTTGAAATTGATTCTTATGATTCAGGCTATAAGTCTGTGATTTTTGGTATTTGGCTAACATGTGCATAATTATTTTGCTGCACCAACCCCAACCGGAAGCCGTGATAAGGCAACAGCGGATTGAATCTACCTTTGAAGGTGATAACATCCCGCCCAATGAACACTAACGACAAGAAAAACCCCTACCGTTTCATGCAGCTGCAACCCGTCCTGGGGCTGCGTGTTTTTGTTTCACAACAGGCTCATGTATCCGGCGCTGTCCGTCTCGGCGACGATGTTTCCATCTGGCCCATGGCGGTGCTGCGCGGCGATGTCAATCGAATCACTATCGGCGATCGCTGTAACATCCAGGACAATGCAGTCTTGCATGTCACCCATGAGGGCCCGGATACCCCCGGGGGTGGGCCACTGATTCTGGCCGAAGAGGTGACCGTCGGCCATGGCGCCATTCTGCACGCCTGCAGCATAGGCCCGCGTTGCCTGATCGGTATGGGTGCGATCGTTATGGACAATGTGGAGCTGGCCGCTGAGGTCATGATAGCAGCAGGGGCCGTGGTCACACCGGGTACCCAAGTACCCAGTGGCACCTTATGGAAAGGCAATCCGGCACGATGGTCGCGGGAGCTCTCCGAGCGTGAAATCAAAATGCTGCGCTACAGCGCAGAACACTATGTACGTTTGAAGGACTTGTACCTGGAGCGAGTTGAAGTAACGGATTTGAGCTGTTGACGAACGAATTTATGGCCCAGGTTTTGGCGTTGGGTTTGTTTGTAGCCGTTGGCGCAGCGCTGATGGCCGGCTTTCCTGTCGCATTCACCCTGGCCGGTGTGGCTCTGATCTTCGCCGGCATCGGCACGCTGCTGGGGAGTTTTGATCCGGCTTTCCTGAGCGCTTTGCCCAACCGCATTTTCGGCATCATGACCAATGAAACCATGATTGCCGTACCGGTTTTCGTGTTTATGGGCGTGGTGCTGGAGCGCTCACGGGTGGCAGAACAATTGCTGAAGTCGATGGCGCAGCTGGCACATCGCCTGCCGGCCGGGCTGGGGTTGGCGGTGGTATTGGTCGGTGCGCTGATGGCGGCCAGTACGGGTATCGTGGGCGCGACGGTAGTGACCATGGGTTTGATCTCATTGCCCACCATGTTGCAGCGCGGCTATCACCCCAGTGTCGCCACCGGCACCATCTGCGCGGCTGGCACTCTGGGGCAGATCATTCCACCCTCCATCATCCTGGTGATGCTGGCTGATGTGTTGTCCAGTGCCTATCAGCAGGCGCAACTGAGTATGGGTAATTTTTCACCCAAAACCGTATCGGTAGGTGAGCTGTTTGCCGGTGCGCTGGTGCCCGGGATGATCCTGGTGGCTATGTATCTGGTCTATCTGGTGGTGCTCGGCCTGGTCAAACCTGCGATGGTGCCAGCCACGCCGCCTGAAACAGAGTCTGATGCCAGCGTTTGGGGCGTGATGGGCCATATGCTGGGGCCATTGCTGTTGATAACGGCTGTGCTTGGCTCGATACTCAAAGGTATTGCCACGCCGACTGAAGCCGCTGCGGTGGGTGCAGTGGGGGCTATGGCTCTGGCTGCCATCCAGGGCAGATTCAATGGCCGTATGTTGCGTGAAGTCGTGACTTCCACGGCTTCCATTTCTGCCATGGTATTCATGATCCTGATCGGTGCGTCCTTGTTCAGCCTGGTATTTCGTGGCTTTGGCGGCGATGAATTGATTGCCGAGCTGTTGCATGCTCTACCTGGTGGGGTCATTGGTGCCATGCTTGTAGTAATGGTTGTGATGTTCCTGCTGGGCTTTGTGCTGGACTTTATCGAAATCACCTTCGTGGTCGTGCCCATTGTCGGCCCCATCCTGATGGCCATGGGGCTGGATCCGGTGTGGTTGGGGATTATGATTGCACTGAATCTGCAAACTTCCTTCCTGACTCCCCCTTTTGGTTTCTCGCTGTTCTACTTGCGTGGGGTTTGTCCCGACAGTGTGCCAACCGGCGCCATTTACCGCGGCGTCATTCCTTTTATCGTGTTGCAACTGCTGTTGCTCATCGGTCTTGCCATTTGGCCGCATCTCGTTACCTGGTTGCCAGACCGGATATACGGCTAAACCTGCCGATCAGACTCACTGGCCAAAAGCAAAACGTGCCAGCAAACCACCCAGCACCAGCAGGATGGCTCCTCCACCCCGCAGGTACAGATTGATACCGCGATTGCCGAGGCGATTGAACCCGCTGAAGAGGCCTGGCGCCAGTAAAAAGCACGACCCTTCCAACACCATCAACCAGCCAAACACGGTGGTGAAAATGGGCCAGGTGGAGTCCCATCGGTCATAGCTCAAGGCCAGGGTCAGGCCAATCAGCACTTCTGCCAGTGCAGCGAGGAAATAGCGTTCCGGCTGTTCCAGCAAGCTGCGCAACACGCGTTGCCAGGCTTGGGTCTGTGTCAGGAAAGAAGCGCCCAACAGCATCAGGGTAATAGCGAGAATGGCAGGTGCGATTTCAGTGGGCAAAGATGTCTCGCTCGTATGCGTTAACGGTGGTTGAGAATGTAACGCGTACCGGTATCAGTCGCTTCGCGAACCTGGTTCATGAAATTGCGAAAGGAATTCCAGATTTCAGCTGCCAGCTCATCCTCTTTTGCCAGTTTATCCAGAATGGCAAAGGTATGACGCTTCAGTTCGGCAAGTACATCATCGGGAAAGGCACGCAATTGCACACCGTGTTCCTGAATCAGGGTTTGCAACTTGGCGCCGTTTTTCGCTTCAAATTCCGACTGCATGTTGGTTGTCACTGCCATACAGGCGTAGTTGACAATGGCTTTCAGGTCTGCCGGCAGTTGTTCCCAGGCATTGGCGTTAACCAGGGCTTCCAGGGCGCTGCCGGGTTCCTGCCAGCCTGGGTAGTAATAGTATTTGGCCGCTTGAAACAGCCCCATGGCCTGGTCATTCCAGGGGCCTACCCATTCAGCCGCATCGACTACGCCGCTTTGTAAAGCCGTAAATATTTCCGAGCCAGGCACGGTGACCGGGGTTCCGCCAGCGCGTTCCAACACTTCGCCGCCAATGCCGGGTATGCGCATTTTCAGGCCTTTCAGGTCGGCCACACTGTTGATTTCCTTGTTAAACCAGCCGCCCATCTGGGTGCCGGAATTGCCCGCAACGAACGGCACCAGGTTATGGCCCTGGTAAGCGCGGCGATACAGCTCCAGGCCGCCACCATAATAAAACCAGCCATTCAGCTCCTGTGGGATCATGCAAAATGGAATGCCGGTAAAAATGAAGCTGGACTTGATATGGCCACGCCAATAATAAGCGGCGCCATGGCCCATCTCGGCAGTGCCTTGCTGCACTGCTGAAAATACTTCCAGTGGCGGCACCAGTTCGCCGCCACCATAGACTTTGATGTTGAGTCGGCCGTTACTCATCTCGCCTATCATCTCGGCCAGACGGGCGGCACCGGTACCCAGACCGGGAAAATCCCGTGGCCAGGTGGTAACCATTTTCCACTTGAAAGTCCGTGCATCACCGGAATCAGGAGATGCACTATCCGCCGATGAGCCACTCTGGCCACAGGCTGCCAACACTCCGGCAGTGCCAGCCATTCCGGCTGCCAATCCTGCGGACTTTACAAATTTTCGTCTATCCATGTGCGTTGCCCTTGAGTTGGATTGAAACGTGAGCGTATTGGTTTTGCTGCCGTTCTATTGCCAGTTAAGAATGTTGTCTGCGACCGGTTCAGACCGGCTTTGTACCGGGACCAACCAGTCCAAAGAGCCAGCAGATGACTCAAGCCGCGTTCCCAGATTGCGGAAATCAAACAACTCGTGATCGGCCAGTTGTGAAGGTGAGACGTGGCCAATGGCCCGAAAAATATTCTCAATGCGCCCGGGGTGGCTTTTCTTCCAGCCGTTGAGCATTTCCTTGATCGCCTGGCGCTGTAAATTGGGTTGTGAACCACACAGGTTGCAAGGAATGATGGGGAAGTTTCGCATCGTGGCATAACGTGCAATGTCTTCCTCGCTGCAGTAGGCCAAGGGGCGGATCACCACGTGTTGGCCATCATCCGACAGCAGCTTGGGGGGCATGGCCTTGATGCGACCGCCGTTGAACAGGTTCAAAAACAGCGTTTCGATGATGTCATCGCGGTGATGGCCCAGCGCAATGCGGGTGATGCCATGCTCGCTGGCAAAATGGTACAAAGCGCCGCGGCGCATGCGCGAGCACAGGCTGCAGGTGGTCCTGCCTTCGGGTATGACCCGCTTCACCACGCTGTAGGTGTCCTGTTCGATCACGTGAAAGGGCACACCCAACTGCTGCAGGTATCCGGGCAGTACCTGTTCCGGGAAACCGGGTTGTTTCTGGTCCAGATTGACGGCCAGCAAGTCAAACTGCACCGGAGCACGCCGCCGCAATTCCAGCAGGATGTCCAGCAGGGTGAAGGAGTCCTTGCCGCCGGACAGGCAAACCATGACGCGGTCGCCGTCTTCAATCATATTGAAATCACCAATGGCCTGACCCACCTGGCGTTGCAGGCGCTTCACCAGCTTATTCCGGGCATACTGTTGTTTCTGTTCGGCACGTTGACTCACAAGACGGGTCCTTGAAAATTCAGACAGCGGCTATTTTAACGTGAATACGTCCGTCTGGTCGTCAGCGTGAGCGTGTGCCGGATTTTACTCAGCACGTCCGGCTTCGCATGGTCTATGCTAGGCATGTGAATCTGAATTCCAACAACCCCGGAGACATAGTTGCCCGGCTCGCCGAGTTGCAACTCGAGCATCATGATCTGGATGAAGCAATCAAGCGGCTTTCGGCAGACCCGACGGTCGATCAATTGACTTTGACACGTATGAAGAAACGCAAGCTCAAGCTGAAAGACTGGATCAGTTACCTGGAATCCAAGCTGATTCCCGACCTCGACGCCTAAAAATTTGTAGGAGGCAGCCATGCTGTGGGAGGCAGCCATGCTGTGGGAGCGAGCCATGCT
>CAZRTG010000193.1:0-6528 GCA_964602895.1 uncultured Wenzhouxiangellaceae bacterium | reverse complement strand
GATCTTGACTAACCCAAGCGTTTCCAGACTGTTCTGACGCTTGGGGCGACGCATGAATTCACGGAAGAGAAGCAGTTCGGCAAGTTTATATGGGCCGCTGTCCTGGCCGAAAGTTTCGGGATCCAGGTAACGATTGTAATCCATCATCGTCCCGCTGATATCCTGTTTGTCAGCCAGCTCACTCGCCATGTCGCGCCATGATATGGTTATTAACGGAACTTTGGTCTTTTCGCCACTTTTAATGGCGTCGAGTTGCTTTTGTAGTCCGACAATTTTTCTTTCTTCATCATCCACCATCCTCGACATTCCAAGTTTCCGAAATGTATCTACTTGTGTCTGCGCTCTGTCAATCGTGTCCTGTAATTGATCCTGTAATTGCTGTTGGGTACCCATGCCTCCGAGAAGAGGGAACTCTTGTCTTTCCTTTTTTTGATGCCAACCGAGGATTTCCATTACCAGCCCACGTAGCCGGCTGCGTTCGGCCTCCTGCTGCATGCGTACCGACATGCGCGCCGTGCCCTGCCGGCTGTCGGTAAACGTGATCAGACGGCGCCCGCGCCCGGGCAGTGATTGTTTACCGTAGTCAATTGATTCGAAATCTTTACAGTATTCGAGAATGGTGGGAACGGTATTACCGATGTAAAACGGGCCACCTAGCAGGGCACGACGAAAGGGGGAACGGTCTGTCAGTCCCTCGTAACCACATTCTGGCTGACTGCAGGCTGCCTGTTGGTCGGACAATCCCAGACGGACGGCCCCATCTCTTCCTTGAATAAATGCACCGGTTTCCGCATCAAAATCATGAGCGCTATATCTGCCTCCAGCATTCGCAGCTGTGCTCAGCACCAGAGATGGCTTGTTTGTGCTTTCCTGCTCGGGTTCCTTGCTTTCGTCTTCATCGACGGGTGCCTCTTCTTGAAGCGAGAATTCGTCTACTTGTCCTCCCTCCCACTGCTTCAGCACGCCATCAGCATCCCGGGCCAACAGATGTGGTTCATTGCAGTCATGGCAGAATACCAGCTCAAAAACTGGACTTCCGCACAGGCAACGCTGTCTCCGTGAGGCATAAACAAATCCGAAGGGCCAGTCTTTCGCCAGTGCAGTTTCTTTTTTCGCTGTGCATCGTTTGTTGAAACAGGCCCATAGACCATGGGTAGTGCGCTGGAAGAAATGCCCTCTGAGTCTCAGGAATGCTGGCTCTCCGGCAGCAGGTCGGGTTCCGGTGCACACGTCGAGCCAGCGCAGAGCGTCGGCCTGAGACAGATTCCAGCCACCGGCCTGACGCATCCGGTTGATTACATCACTCAACTTCAGGTGTCGTTGTTCACCGCGGGTGAACATTCCGCGCAATTCACGAGCCTCTGGACTGTGCACCAGAGCTGCGAAACGAGCCTTGCTGATTTCTGCATCATCCGTTGAATCCGATGGTATGGATTCCAGCTCATCGATTGATATTGATTTCATTTTACTAACAGGAAGCTCCGGCACTACCCGGCGACCACCCAGAATATCGATATTGGCTATCGGAACACCCGACAAATCGGAAAGAAACTGCTTCAGTTGTGCATCGGCATCGTCATTACCCGCAATGGTGGCTGATGTTGCGACGAAACGGACATCATGGGGCGATACCCCGAAGGCGGTCATGACGCGCCTGAGCTGTAGCGCCAGCTCGGCCGCCTGCGAACCGACGTACGTATGGGCCTCGTCGAGTACAATCCACCGCAGGGACTTTTGCTCCCTGGACTTTTGCACAATGGGGGCATCGATCTGCCGGATCATCATGTATTCCAGCATGGTGCCGTTGGTCACCAGAATCGGCGCTGGGCTTTCCCGCATCAATTGACGCGACATGACTTCGTTGGGGTTCTGCGTCTGTCGGGTCTGCTCGCGGGCAATTTCTTCCGTATTACCGTTATAGAGACAATAGCGGATGCTATCGTCGAATTCACGGGTCCAGGCGTGGAGACGCTCGCGTTGTGAGTTGATCAGAGCATTGAGTGGATACAGCAAAAGCGCCCGGACACCTTCCAGCCGTTGCTTTCCGCCGGCCACATATTCACGATAAAGATCCTCTAGTATTGGCACCATGAAACATTCTGTCTTGCCCGAACCGGTGCCACTTGTCACCACTATGGATCGATTTTTTTCCAACAGCGAGCGCCAGCTCTCCAGCTGATGAGAGTAGGGTTTCCAGTCGGCACCAAATCGATACGCACCGTTTGATGGGTTGTCCAGAGATTTGATTACCTCAGGACTGAGCAACCCAGCTTCATTGTCTGACAGCTCCCGCATGGTAGTGTCTGCCGCAGCCCAGCCAAACATCTGTTCGAACACCGGTGGTGCCAGAAAGGAACCTTCACGGCCCGTTTCTTGCCCCATTATCCCGACCAGATGCTTGCGCAAACCCGGATTGGCAATACCCAGAATACTCACGGTTGATTCTGTTGCCCGTGAAATGATCTGCTCCGAGAGTGAGGAAAAATATTTATTCATGGCTCGGTGGCCCTTGCATCAAGTGTCTGTTATTCGTCTCAAAAGACAGTATTGATAGATTGAGTTGAACCAGGTTGAGTCAAAATCTCGAATTTTGCGGATTGAAAATACTGTTTCGACATCGTGCTCGTTGAAAATGTCGGTGAAACTGGCATCTCCGCTAGCCACAGCAGCGGCAAACATCGGGAGATATACCACCGCGTTACGGTAGTTCATTACCGAATCAATTCGAATGATCGTTTTTTCCTGCTGAAAATACCATTGTTGTAGTTGTTCACCGTTGTACTCGGGCCATTTCGCATCTAGACGATTCCGTATCAGATCCTGATACCAGTCATTTTTGGCATAGTATTCTATTGTTTCAGGTGGTAATTGCAGGTCGCGATCAAGAGTTTCATTGACCAGGAAATTTTCCAATGTGCCAGAAAAGCTTGGAACAACCCTCCCGAACTGTTCAAACCTTCGTTCGATCAGGGTGTCGATCGATTCCCGTGCAATGCCATTCTCTGCCAGAAGTCGACGAAAAGTTGCAATTGCAGTCTGGAAATATTTTAAAGGGAAAAATTCCCATAAAATCGGAAAACTAGCTTCGATCTTGCCTAGGTAGTCTGGATCCATTTCAAATTTTAACAGGGAGATGATCAGTGCTTGTGGGTGTCTGACCAGTGCTTTCCAGGCTTCGAAACTGACCAGTGGTAGATAGGCGTAATGTTTGAATAGATTGGACAGGAACTCCCATCCGCTGTGCAATGGGTTATCCGCCATGGCGTCAAACACTTCGAAGAAAGGGTTGGGTTCCTCTTCTGGATTAAAAGCACGAACTGCCGCCTGCAAGCTATTCAAGGGTCTGTGGGAAAAATCGTCTTCGATCTGGCCAGGCAAGAAATACGGCCGAAATGAAATCGAATCTGCCGTCGCAGGGACAATCAACCAGGGCCCATTCTTATCTATTTCCTGTGGCAGTTCGAAGTCTCCAACCGGTGTTCCTTGACTTGTACGCTGAATAAGCTTTTGGGATTTCTGCTGCGGGTCAGTCAACAGCATGAGTACAGGTTCCAGCTTGGTAGCATCTATCCCGGCTCGATTGGCTGCGGAAAGTAGATTGTGTGCGGGGTCCAGTTCCAGCCAGGTTGAATGCAAATAAATGAAATACTGTATTTCTTTCATTACCGGAGATTGAACGGACAATTCGACCCGCTGGTCGATATCGGCATCCAGGGAGAGTAAATTCAGAATTTTTTCACGCAAACTGTAAAGACTAATCTCAACTGGTTTTTCCTTAACCCTATAATTCCATTGATCATAAATCATCCCCCGACTGTGTCCCCTCAGCGACAGCGTGAGCGTAAAATAGGTTACCTCTCTAGTCTTGCCGAACAGAAATAGGCGGCTGCCGAGTAGCTCCTTGACGGACAGCCTTTTGGATAGTGTGCGACCTTCGGCATCAAATCCGAAGCAGCCGACGCCCGGATACGGTAAAATCAACTCTACCGGATCGGCTAGCAGGCAGGGCGTTACTTGCAATATTATTTCGGGCGGCGGTAAATCGTTCGCCGAAAGTACCAGATCGATTTTGTCGGCATATTTGATTTTTTCAACATGTATTGTGTCATTTTTTATTTTGAACAAACAGTTGTGACTGGTCCGTACCGTAATCCGCCCCTTGCCCATGACGTTCTCGGAACGCAACTCCAGTTTAAGATCTGGTGGCAAAATACCGACCTTGCGACGCAGCAGGGAGTCGCCGTCACGGTTACGAACCGTCACGTACCGACTACCTAATACTTCAGGCAGAGGCATTTCTTTGGCGGATCGACTTCCAATATAAAGAGTACAGTCATGTTGCTGTGGCGTCCCGCTGCTCGGTTTCCATTGAGGTTTTGGTAAGCCGACAAATGCAAACGCAGGCTGGGTCGGCCAGTCGAAAATATTCCCGGACAACTCCAGCTCGGGGTTGCTACCACTGTGGCCCGTCTGTATTCGGTAGGTTTCTTCTTTAACTATACGGAGCTGCGACTTGCCTCGTATCGTTGCAGCCATCAACCCCAAAATTGGGTTAATCGATTCGATATCGGGAGTACCTTCGATTACTTCGATGTCATCGATACCACAGCCTTCGGGAAGAATGAGCAGCAGCTCCTCACTTTTGCTACGAAACGAGGCCTGACCGCATAATTGCCAGTTACCGTTTTCTTGTTCCAGACCTAGAGGCACTTCGCCTGGGACGATGGCGCTGTTGTCCAGTGGTATGGTTGCAATCGTCGTACCACCTGTCATGGCAACCACGGAAAGCGGTAAATCAGGACGTTTTCTTTTCTTCAGAAAAATTTTTCGTATGCGAGGTTTGACCTGTGCGCTCAGGTTTTCCTGAATTTTTGCATACCCGGGACCGAGTGATTGGATTATTCGACTCCCCTCGACAACAGCCAGATCGAAGCGCGTGGTTGATGGCATATTGTCCAGCTGAAAAGAAATTTCTTCAGGCAGGTTGATTTCTGTTGCCAGTGAATCCGGATAATGGCTCTGCCAGACGAACCGACAGCGCCATTCATCATCATACCGCTTTCGTTTTTTGCTCTCTGTCGTTGCCTGACTGAGCAGGTTGTTCAGCAGCTTGCTGCCCGTTTCATCATCCAGCGGTAGCGGAAACTGCTCGCGCCATCTCGGATTTCTGGTGTCCAGATGTGCCACCGGATCTTCGATGTGGCTGAGGTCATGGTTGACAACCAAAGCGATCAGCTGATCTGCCATGCCTGCCACCAACTCAACCGATGCCGGTCTACTGAATACCTCCGGCAAATGAGCGCGATCGAGTTGCTGTTCGACCAGTTCGCGGGTTTCATGCCCCCCAAGTCGAGCCTGATCGTATTGAGTTAGGATATTTTCAAATAGTCTCTTGAATCGACCGTCATCGCGCCGCAGTTCATTGAACGGCAGCCCACCTTCGCTGAATACTGAACCAAGAAAATTACGGGCACTGTTGTAATGGTGCAGTGGTCGCTTCCAGTAGAAAACAAGTCCGCCCTCTACTACGTCTTCGATGGCCTTCTGCTCAAGACGAAATTCCAGTCGCTGCCAGATGCCCTCCCAGCTCCAGCCGACGTCTTTTACGTATTCGCGGCGATACCACTCGGCACAAAACAGCACAAATATCGCTTGCGCTTCTCTAGTTTTAAGCCGTATTTTTTCGTCCCGAAAACATTCCAGGTGGGTCAAAAGACTGTTGTATTCGGAAGATGTGCACTGATAAGCATACAGTGGACGCTGGTCCGGCTGCGCCACTCCCCTATGCAGCAAAAATTGCTTGAGCCATGCTGTATGATTTGTTGTCGAATCACTGTGCATCTTCTTATCTCTCCTTGCCTGTCCGCTACCACCACCTACCGCCCCAGATGTTCGTATTGGTCGCTGGTGGTAATCTCCATACATTCGATGCTCGAAACATGAAGTGAATGGTTCTGACTTTCCTAGTTTCACTGTGTTAAAACCGAGATCGACTGATTCTCCCATAACATGGGCATCTACCGAGAGTTGCGATCAGCATGACGGCAAGCTCCAGACGCAGCGTCGCGATCGAGTCGGGTAGATGGCATTGCCGGCGCAGGGGCGCCGCGCGGCCGGTAGTCTTCGGATAAGGCAGGGATTTTCCGCCGAAAATCAGAATGATGGGTACATTCCGTACAATCTCTCCCCCTGATTCTGTCGTGTTTTTACATGGCAACGCGCCGTATAGCAAGCACGATGGCCTGACGGGCGGGTGAGGACTCGTCAACCCGCCATTTGCCCGGCCTGATCCGTCGAATAAACTGCCTGGCATGTTCGACAGAGAGGTCGATCACAATGACGGCACCGAGACTGCTGGACCAGGTTCGTGGATGGATCTCGGAGAGCTGCGGCGCCTCTGTGCTGCGGACCGGAGAAATCTTGCAGTGAGCTGCGATAGCACCACCTTCGTCACCCCCGCGAAAGCGGGGGGACCAGCGTGTTGAATGACGTTCTTTCGCGGGCTTCTGTTCGCGGCTGAAGCCGCTC
>CAZRTG010000192.1:0-6536 GCA_964602895.1 uncultured Wenzhouxiangellaceae bacterium | reverse complement strand
GGGGCCAGGTAACCGGGGTTACTTCATTTGGCCTGTTTGTCGAGCTATTGCAGAACCGTACTTCCGGGTTGGTACATGTCACCTCTTTACCCAACGATTACTATAACTTTGATCCGGTTTCCCATCGCCTCACCGGTAACCGTGCAGGGCGGGTTTTTCAGTTGGCTCAAAGGGTGCGAGTAAAGGTTGCTGCAGTCAATATCGATGACCGCAAAGTAGACTTCACCCTGGTTGAATAAAGGTTCCGGCTCGATGGCTGACAGGAAACTGCAATGGATGATCGGCATTCACCCCGTTGCGTCCGCCCTGGCATCTGCCAGGCAGGGCATCAACCGCCTGGTATTGGCCCGGGAAGCGCATAACCCACGGGTGTTGGAACTCGAAGAACTGGCACGCGCACAAGGTATCCGGGTAGAGCGCAGCCCCCGCCGCGAACTCGACCGCATTGCCGAGGGCGAACGGCACCAGGATGTGCTGGCTGAATTTACGGCAAGCAATCACTGGACAGAGTCAGACCTGCCTGCCTTACTTGACCGTATCGAGGGAGTGCCGCTGATCCTGGTGCTGGATGGCGTGCAGGACCCACACAATCTGGGTGCCTGCCTGCGCACCGCCGACGCTGCAGGCGTTCATCTGGTGATCCTGCCCAAGGACAAGTCAGCCGGTCTTACCCCGGTGGCACGTCGTGCCGCAGCCGGGGCGGCTGAAATGCTGGATATCGTGGTGATTACCAATCTGGCCCGGGTACTGCGTCTGCTCAAAGACAAGGGAATCTGGCTGGCCGGAACTGCAGACGACGCCCCACAGGATATTTATCAGGCCGACCTGACTGGCCCCCTGGCCCTGGTCATGGGCAGCGAGGGGCAGGGCCTGCGCAGGCTTACAGCGGAGTTGTGTGACTACCTTGTGAGCATCCCCATGGCCGGCTCGGTGAGCAGTCTGAATGTTTCCGTTGCAACCGGAGTCAGCCTGTTCGAAATCAATCGTCAAAGGAGAGGTGCCAAAGGAGAGGTGCGTGAGCATGCATCATCATTTTGAAGTCCACTTGCCTGACTGGGTAGAGCCCTTTATCGGCCATTGGCTGAATGGAGGTGGCCCTGGATTGGATACGGTTGAGCATCGTATGTTACTGGCCATTGCCTTGTCGGCAGAAAACGTCAGGCGAGCTACGGGTGGCCCATTTGGCGCTGTTGTGGTAAATCAAAAAACCAGCCAATTGGTGGCCATGGGAGTGAACCTGGTAACGCGCAGCGGCCTGTCTGTCGCGCATGCCGAGGTGGTGGCGTTGAGTCTGGCACAGCGGACTCTGTCAAACTGGGATTTGGGTGCAGCTGCACCCATGCAATTGATCAGTTCTTGCGAACCCTGTGCCATGTGCCTGGGCGCTGTGCCCTGGTCGGGTGTTTCCAGCCTGGTCTGTGGCGCCGATTGCACCGATGCAGAAGCCGCAGGCTTTGATGAGGGTGACAAGCCGCTTAACTGGACACAGAATCTGGCCAGCCGTGGCCTGGATGTGAAAGTGCATGTACTGCGACCTGAGGCGGCCAGGGTATTACAGGAATACGCTGAAACGGCGGGTGAAATCTACAACCCAAAGCGCGATCCGGGAGATTGACGGGAGGTTTGGCCGGAAGCCTGGCTGTGGCTGATTTCTGCACGCAATTCATCCAGGTAATTGCGCATGATCGCCACCCGGCGTAGCGCCTCGGCTTTACCACCCCGGGTTTGCATCATGTCGGGCAATTTGAACAGTTTGACGTAGAAATGATCGATGGTGTACCGGCTATCGTCCGGTTCGCGTGTGTCGCAAAAGGGATCATCTGTGGCACACAAAGGCAGGTTCAGTTTGCCACCCACCAACAGGCAACGGGCGATTCCGATCGCTCCCAAAGAATCCAGCCGGTCGCCGTCCTGGACTACCTGTGCTTCGAGCGAGCGAGCGGGAATGGCAGCAGAAAAGCTGTGCGCTTCGATAGCGTGCCGCACTTCTTTCAGTTTTTCTTCCGGATAATCAATATTTTGCAAGAATCTGGCCGCAGCTTCTGCGGCCAGTTGCGAGCCTTTTGAGCGTAACGGGCTGTCCTTGGCGATGGCCACGCAGTCGTGTAACCAGGCCGCCGGCAAGGTGATCCAGGCATCGGCCGATTCTTCAGTCGTTAACCGGCTTACATTGCGCACCACACGACGCACATGGCCCAGATCGTGGCCAGAGTCGGCCGGCACCACACCAGCAACAAACTTCTCACATAATTGTTCGAGTTCAGATAAGTTCATCAAAAGCCTGCTTGCTGGAGTTAGCGCTTGCCACCACCGGGTTTGCCACCCGGCTTGGTGGCGGTTCTGCGACCCGCACCGGTGGGTGAACCCGGTTTGGATACGCGTCGCTTGGCCGGTTTCTCATAATCGGCACTTCTGACCGTTTGTTTGCCCCGGCCTGATCTTCTGCCACCGGTACTGGACCAGGGATCGCCGGGTATGCGCTTGCCCTTTGGAGCGCGCGGATCGCGACCGGAGCGCGCGCCTGCAGCGGTTTCAGCGCCCGCCGGCTGCAGGCTCAGCTCTGGAGTGACATGCAACAAGCCCACATCTTCCCGTAATACTCTGTGGTCTTGTTCGCTGATCTCGTACCAATGGCCCACTTTCAAACCCTTCGGCAATTTGGCGGCACCGTAACGCACCCGCTTGAGTCGGCTGACCATATGGTTCATGGCTTCCCACAAACGCCGCACTTCACGGTTACGGCCTTCCAGCAAGGTGACCTGGAACCACTGGTTTGCGGCTGAGGCCGTGGATGGTCCGCCCATGCGCTGTATATCATTGAAATGTGCCGGGCCATCCTCCAGTTCGATGCCCTGCTTCAACTGCTCGATCTGTTCATCACTCACCAGGCCTCGAACCCGGCAAACGTACTCCCGATCCACCTGGTTGGAGGGGTGCATCATGGCGTTGGCCAGTTCACCATCGGTGGTGAGCAGCAGCAAGCCGGTGGTGTTGATATCCAGACGGCCCACCGCCACCCAGCGTGCGCCTTTGAGGAAGGGCAGGCGATCAAATACGGTGGGTCTGCCTTCCGGGTCCGAACGGCTGGTGATTTCGCCTTCGGGTTTGTTGTAAATCAGGCTGCGGTGTGGTGACTGTTCATGGACGACTTTCCATTCCCTCTCGCCCCATTGCAGACGATCATGCAGCTTGAGGGATTGCCCCAGGGTAGCGGTTTTGCCGTTGAGTTGGATTTCACCGTTCCGTATATGCTGTTCCAGGGCGCGGCGCGAACCCAGCCCGGCTGCGGCCATGATTTTGTGCAAGCGAGCGGGCTGAACCTGAACCTCTGCAGTGCCTGTTTTTTCTGTCCTGGCTGCCGGCGTCTGTTGTTTTTGGCTGTGCCGTTGATCAGGGCGTTTGCGACGATCGGGCTTGTGGTGTTTCTTTGGCCCGCTGGCCGCAGTCGGCTTGCGGCCGGAGGAATCAGGCCGGTCTTTCATGGTTAACTTCACTTTCATTGTTCAAATCATTGATTTCATTATCATCATCTACCAAGTCAGAGTCCCTGGTTGATTCTGTTGCTTGCGGCTGATCATCTTCTGCTTGATCTTCATTTTCGTCTGGGGCGTCATGACCAGGGTCGGCCTGATTGGCGGCTTGACTGGCATCAAAATCAAACTGGGGTTCAAGATTGGCCATGTCGCGGATTTCTGCCAGGGTGGGCAGATCGTCCAGGCTGGTCAGGTCGAAATAATCGAGAAAGGCTCGCGTGGTTCCGAACAAAGCCGGCTTGCCGGGCACATCGCGATGGCCGACCACGCGGATCCACTCCCTTTCCTGCAGGGTCCGGACAATATTCGAGGAGACCGAGACGCCTCGCACTTCTTCGATTTCGCCACGGGTTATGGGTTGGCGATAGGCGATCAATGCCAGGGTTTCCAGCAGGGCACGCGAGTAGCGCTGTGGTCGTTCGTCCGTCAGGCGGGAAATCCAGGGCATCATTTCGCTGCGGGTTTTCAAACGATAACCGGAAGCGACTTCCTTCAGTTCAATACCACGGTTTTGTAAATCCTCGGACAACTCCTCCAATGCCCGATTGATATCGGCAGGAGAGGGCGCGTCCTGGCCTTCAAACAGGCCAGCCATCCGCGCCACACTCAGCGGCTCGCCTGCAGCCAGCAGTACGGCTTCGAGTATGTGCTTCAACTCAGGCCGGGATGGTGATGCGGTTTGTGGCATGAAAGGCTCCTGGAGCTCAGTTTATGACCGGCGCTTCGGCACCCGGACGCTTGATGTAAATCTGGCCAAATGGCTTGTGTTGCAACAAATCCACCAGCTTTTCGCGCAACAATTCCATCAGTGCCAGGAAGGTAACGACAACACCCATGCGACCTTCTTCGACGGTAAACAGGTTGGGAAACTCGATATAGGGCTCCTCACGCAAACGGTCAATGATACGCGTCATGCGTTCCCGTACCGACAGGGTTTCCGACTGGATGTGGTGACGGGTAAACAGCTCGGCGCGACTCAATACATCGCGCAAGGCCCGCAGCATATCCTGCAAATCGATTTCAGGCGGTATGCGAACCACCTCGCGGTCTTCGACCAGAGCCTCCAATACCACGAAATCACGCTCTTCGCGTGGCAGTTCTTCTATATCCTCGGCGGCCTGTTTGAAGCGCTCGTACTCCTGCAGACGACGCACCAATTCAGCCCGGGGGTCTTCTTCTTCACCTTCTTCGGTCCTGGGTCGCGGTAACAACAGGCGGGACTTGATCTCGGCCAGGATAGCCGCCATCACCAGGTATTCCGCCGCCAGTTCGAATTGTACTTCGCGCAGCAGATCGATGTAGCTGATGTATTGCCGGGTAATTTCGGCAATGGGAATATCCAGGATATCGAGGTTTTGCCGGCGGATCAGGTACAGCAGCAGGTCCAGCGGCCCTTCAAAGGCATCCAGTATGACTTCCAGTGCGTCCGGCGGAATGTACAGGTCCTGCGGCAGTTGGGTAAAAGGCTGGCCTTGCACAATGGCAAAGGGCATTTCCTCCTGCTTGACGGCTTCTTGCGGTTCCGGCGTGATTTCGGGGCTGATGGCTTCCAATGGGTATCCTGGCACTATTTTCTGACGCCACATCTGGCGCCATTCTTGACGATTGAGCTGGCGTGGCTGGCGCTCAGAAGTCTATCACGCCCTGACCCTGGCGCAGGATCACCGGCTCGGAGCCGGTCATGTCGACAACGGTGGACGGTTCCAGCGGACAATGACCGGCATCAACAAACAGGTCCACCAGGCCGTGCACGGCTTCATACAGGTCTTCGGCGTCGAGAATTTCTTCTTCCTGATCGGGCAAAATCAGGGAGGAGCTGAGCAGTGGCTCATCCAGGCTTTTTAACAGGGCCTGTGCCACGTTGTGCTTGGGTATTCGAACGCCAATGGTACGGCGCTTTTTTTGTTGCGCCCAGCGTGGTACCTGGTTGGTGGCAGACAGAATAAACGTAAATGGCCCGGGCGTGAGCTGGCGTATGTAACGGTAAGCCCAGTTGCTGACTTGCGCCAACTGGCCCACGTCAGACAGGTCACGGCAACAATAGGTAAAATTATGATTCTGGTTGAGTTGCCGCAACCGGATAACCCGCTCCTGGGCACGGCGATTGCTGGCCCGCCAACCCAGGGCGTAACCGGAATCGGTGGGGTAGGCAATCAATCCGCCACGTACCAGCACCGCCACTATATGGTCAATATGCCGTGGATTGGGACCATCGGCCCAAATTTCTAGTCGTTCACTCATGATGTTTTGCTTTCTGTGCCTGTTATTTGTTGTGATTGCCTGATTATCAGGGTATTCAGGCCACAATCGATTTTATATGTTTCATATGACATTCTAATGCAGACGAGGCGTGCGTGACAGGGCCATCTGATGGCTGGTGCAAGGTGACTTGTGTCAGGCGGCAGCTCCTTCTAAGCTGCAGACCGGTAAAAACTTCTGAGGAATGTCAAAACATGTGGTACGTGATTTACTCGCAGGACAAGGAAAACAGCCTGCCACAACGCTTACAGGCCCGGCCCGGGCATCTGGCACGCCTGCAGGCTTTATTGGCGGAGGGTCGTTTGTTGCTGGCAGGCCCACGCCCGGCCATCGATGCAGCAGATCCCGGCCCGGCGGGTTTTCAGGGTTCGCTGGTGGTTGCCCGCTTTGATTCACTGCGGGACGCCGAAAGCTGGGCCGACGCCGACCCCTACATCGCCGCTGGAGTCTATGAAAAAGTGGAAGTCAGCCCTTTTAACCGGGTACTGCCGCAATGAGCCCTACAGCCGAACTTACAAATCAGCGTATGGACCAGATGCGTGACAAATTACAGCAGGCCTTGCAGCCCACCGTACTTGAGATTGAGGACGAAAGTCACCACCACATCGGCCACGCCGGTGCCCGCGATGGACGGGGGCACTTCAAGCTGCATATTGTCAGTGCTGGGTTTGATGGATTATCACCCCTGCAACGGCACCGCCTGGTCTATGCCGCTTTAGGCGATCTGATGCAGACCGACATCCA
>CAZRTG010000191.1:0-6581 GCA_964602895.1 uncultured Wenzhouxiangellaceae bacterium | reverse complement strand
AGCCATGCTGCCGACCATCCTTTGATCGCTCTCGCACATCCTGTGCTTCGCGATCCAAGTGCATCCCTGCACAAAATCGCGACCATGGGTCGCTCCCACATGTAGGAGGCAGCCATGCTGCCGACCATCCTTTGATCGCTCTCGCACATCCTGTGCTTCGCGATCCAAGTGCATCCCTGCACAAAATCGCGACCATGGGTCGCTCCCACATGTAGGAGGCCGCTCCCGGGCATCCTTTGATCGCTTTCGGGCATCCTGCCCTTCGCGATCTGTGCGCATCCCTGCGCAAATCCGCGGCACCGGTGCATCCCTGCACAATGGCAGCCATGCTGCCGACCAATAGTCCAAATCGCGGGAAATTGGGAAATTCTGCTGGCCAGAATGACAGGTGTTAAATATAATAGACATTAATTTTCAGCTGCAGATATTAAGAGGCAAATATGACAGTTTCAGCCGCGGCGGTAGACGCCTACTGGATGCCCTTCACCCCGAACCGTGACTTCAAACAGAAGCCACGCATGTTTGTCGGCGCCGAGGGCCACTACTACCTGACTGCAGACGGGCGTAAAGCCTATGACGCATTTTCCGGCTTGTGGACCAGCGGAGTCGGTCATTGTCATCCACATATCGTGGATGCCGTGCAAAAGCAGGTAGCGAAGCTGGATTATTGCATGGGGTTCCAGGGCGGCAGTGACCGGATATTCCAGCTGGCTGAGAAAGTCACCGCCATGGCACCGGAGAACATCAATCATGTTTTCTTTACCAATTCCGGCTCGGAATCGGTAGACACCGCACTGAAAATTGCCCTGGCCTATCACCGTGCCCGTGGTGAAGGCCACCGCACGCGTCTGATAGGACGTGAGCGTGGCTATCACGGGGTGAATTTCGGTGGCATGTCAGTCGGCGGTATGTCGCCCAATCGCAAGGCTTTTGGCTCCAGCCTGTTGCCTGCGGTTGACCATATGCGCCATACCTGGGATTTGGAACACAACGCATTCAGTCGCGGGCAACCGGCCTGGGGCGCACATCTGGCTGATGATCTGGAGCGTTTGTGCAACCTGCACGATGCCAGCAATATAGCTGCCGTGATTGTCGAACCGGTAGCCGGTTCCACGGGCATTTTGCCACCACCGGTGGGTTATCTGGAAAAGTTGCGAAAAATCTGTGACCACCACGGCATTTTGCTGATCTTTGATGAAGTGATTACCGCGTTTGGCCGTGTTGGCGAAGCATTTGGTGCACAGCGTTTCGGTGTAACCCCCGATATCATTACCACGGCCAAAGGTCTGACCAATGGCGTGATCCCCATGGGTGGCGTACTGGTGAACGACACCGTTTACGATGCCTTTATGCAGGGCCCGGCCGGCGCGATAGAGTTATTCCACGGTTACACTTATTCCGGCCACCCGGTTGCCGCTGCTGCCGGTATTGCAGTCATTGAAGTGTACGAGCAGGAAGGTATTTTTGAGCAAGCCCGCTCTTTGGAAACACAGTTTGAGGAGTTACTGCACG
Source organism: uncultured Wenzhouxiangellaceae bacterium (assembly GCA_964602895.1). Classification (GTDB taxonomy): domain Bacteria; phylum Pseudomonadota; class Gammaproteobacteria; order Xanthomonadales; family SZUA-36; genus JAWXBM01. The sequence goes on along the minus strand of CAZRTG010000191.1, from coordinate 5,069 downwards.
CCTTTGATGACCACTCCAAGGTCAGGGACGTACGTAATTTCGGCTTGATGGGTGCCATCGAAATGCATTCACGTGAAGGTGCACCAGGTGCACGCGGTACAGAAGCACTCAAGTTGTGTTTCTGGGAAGAAGACCTGATCATTCGCAATGGTATGGATACCCTGCAGTTCTCACCTTTCCTGAATTCAAAGCCCGATGAGATGACCCGCACATTTGAGAAAATCAGAAAGGTCCTGGACAGGCTGGACTGATTCCTTAATCCGGATTTGTTATTGGCTTGTGCATGCGCTGCAAGCACATGGGTTATAAAATAGGGTGGCTGGTCAGAATACCGGACCACCAGAGGAAGAGATTATGAGCACAGAAGCCGCCCAGGCACTGAATAGCAACGAATACATTGGTCATTTCATCAATGGTGAGATGGTTGAAGAAGCAGGTCGCAGCCAGCCAGTTTATAACCCGGCCACCGGCGAAGTGGTACGGGAAGTTGCCCTGGCCAGCAAAGCTACGGTGGAACAGGCGATTGTCGCTGCCGAAGCAGCCTTTCCGGCCTGGCGCGATACACCTCCACAGAAGCGCGCTCGCGTCATGTTCCGTTTCAAGGAATTGCTGGAGCAACACGCTGATGAAATCGCAGCGCTGATCAGTGAAGAGCACGGCAAAATATTGCACGACGCCCTGGGTGAATTACAGCGCGGTATCGAGGTAGTGGAATATGCCTGTGGCGCCCCTGAACTGCTCAAAGGCGAGCACAGCAAAAATGCAGGTCCGGCCATCGATTGCTGGAGCGAATTTCAGCCCCTGGGTGTGGTTGCCGGGATCACGCCATTCAATTTCCCGGCCATGGTGCCCATGTGGATGTATCCCATGGCGTTGGTGTGCGGTAATTGCTTCATTCTCAAACCTTCCGAGCGTGACCCCTCAGCGCCCATGTTCATTGGCCGGCTGCTGAAAGAAGCGGGTTTGCCTGATGGTGTGTTCAATGTGGTGAACGGCGACAAGGAAGCGGTCGACACACTGCTCACCGATCCACGCGTTCAGGCGGTTTCCTTTGTAGGCTCAACGGCCATTGCCGAATACATTTACCGTACCGGCACTGCTCACGGCAAACGGGTGCAGGCTCTGGGTGGTGCCAAAAACCACGCGATTGTGATGCCGGATGCCGATATCGATAACGTGGTTTCGGCCCTGATGGGTGCCGCTTATGGCTCCTGTGGTGAGCGTTGCATGGCCATCTCGGTGGCTGTGGTGGTCGGTGATGAAACTGCCGATGTGCTGGTTGGCAAGCTGACAGACCAACTGAAACACCTGAAAATCGGTGCCGGCTGCAATAACAATAACGATATGGGCCCGCTGGTTACGGCAGCAGCGCGTGACCGGGTACGCGGTTATATCGATCTTGGTGTGGAAGAGGGTGCCGAACTGGTGGTCGATGGCCGTGGTCTGAAAGTGGCTGGTTTTGAAAACGGCTTTTTTCTTGGCGGTACCCTGTTCGATCGGGTGACGGCAGATATGAAAATCTACCAGGACGAGATTTTCGGCCCCGTATTGTGTGTGGTTCGTGCGGAAGACATGCAACAGGCCATGGACCTGATCGATGCACATGAATACGGTAATGGCACCTGTATTTTTACCCGCGACGGTGAAGCCGCCCGTTATTTCAGCGACAACATCCAGGTCGGCATGGTGGGTATCAACGTGCCGCTGCCAGTGCCGGTGGCCTATCACAGCTTTGGTGGCTGGAAACGCTCCCTGTTCGGTGATCTTTATGCCTACGGTCCGGATTCGGTGACCTTTTACACGCGGCGTAAAACCATTACCCAACGCTGGCCTGCCGGTGGCGTGCGAGAACGGGCCAAATACACTTTCCCAAGCGGTAGTTGATTTGGCCAAAATAGTGATTGCGCTCAAAGGCGCGACAGCATTGTTGCTGATTGGCATCAATACCATCGTGCTGTCCACGCTGGTTTGCCTGGGTGGTCTGGTCCGGTTTTTGGCGCCTGGCGAATCCGCACGCAGCAAAGTTCGGCATGGGCTGGCCAGCCTGGTGGAACTCTGGACCGGTATCAACAACCGCATTCTCGACCTGTTTCGCGTTACCCGATGGGATATCCGGATTCCGCCGGATCTGGATTACCAGGGTTGTTACGTGGTCAGCTGCAATCACCAGTCCTGGGTGGATATTCTGGCCTTGCAGCGCAGTTTTAACCGGCGCCTGCCGATGTTGCGCTTTTTCCTGAAGAAAGAATTGTTCTGGGTGCCGTTTATGGGTCTGGCCTGGTGGTCGCTGGATTTCCCGTTCATGCAACGCTACTCGAAAGCCGAGATCAAGAAAAAACCCAGTCTGGCGGGTAAAGATCTGGAAAATGCCCGCAAGGCTTGTGAAAAATTCCGGGAAATTCCTGTGGCAATGATGAGTTTTCCCGAGGGTACGCGCTTTTCAGCAGAGAAGCGGGATGCCGGTGGCAGCCCCTATCGGAATTTACTCAAACCCCGTATCGGTGGCATCGGTCAGGTGTTTTATGCACTGAGCGATCAGCTGGATGGCCTGGTGGATGTGACCATTGTTTATCCAAGCCATAGCGCTCACGGCCCACCCACATTCTGGCAGCTGGTATCCGGGCAGATTCCACGCATTGTGGTGCGGGCAACAAAACGGGAAATACCGGCCGGACTGTTGGGTCGTGAGTTTCGCCGAGATCGCACTTTTCGCGGTGAGTTACAGGCCTGGATGGACCAACAATGGCTGGAGAAGGACACCGAAATTGAGCAGCTTGTAGGTGCGACCCATGCTGTGGAAGCGAGCCATGCTGTGGGAGCGACCCATGGTCGCGATTAAGCCCGGTCGGCAGCATGGCTGCCTCCTACAGTCAGCGACCCAAGTTGTGGGAGCGACCCATGGTCGCGAATCACCCTGGTCGGCAGCATGGCTGCCTCCTACAACAATCAGTCTTCCGGTTGTTTGGTGGGCGGCAGGCGCTTATCGCCATGTACCCAGAGTACTTCCATACCGCCTTCCGATCTGGCCAATACCCGTGACACGACAAACAACAAATCCGATAACCGGTTCAGGTAGCGCACCGATTCATCATTGATTTTTTCCACATGTGCCAGACTGACCACACGCCTTTCGGCACGCCGGGCAACGGTTCTGGCCAGATGGCAGCGGGCAGCTGATTCAGTACCGCCGGGCAGTATGAACTCCTTGAGCGGTGGCAGGTCGGCATTGAACGCATCCAGATCCTTTTCCAGGTCGGTTATGTAACCTGCAGGAATCCGTACCGTCCCCGGCATGCACAACTCGCCACCGAGATCGAACAGTTCATGTTGAATTCGGGTCAGGCAGGCACGTATGTCCATTGGCAGTTCAGCAGCCAATACCAGACCCACCATGCTGTTCAATTCATCGACCGTGCCATAGGCTTCAACCCGCAGGTCGTCCTTGTTTACCCTTGCCCCATCACCAAGCCCGGTGGTGCCCTTGTCACCTGTGCGGGTGTAGATTTTTGATAAGCGATTTCCCATGGGGCCATTGTACATGCAGAAGATGCGGGCTGCTGTCACCAGACCGGGTAAGGTGCTTTTGGTTTGGTTTTTACAGACTGCATGCTGAAGCCCGATTTACCAGCGCAAATAGATGTGCGAACGCTCGTTCAGAGCGCTGCGCAGGATTTCCCAGTTGGGAATCAGTTTTTCCAGCAGGCGGTAGAAACGTGGACCATGGTTGTGTTCCAGGAGGTGACACATTTCATGGGCAATCACGTAGTCCACGTATTGCGGTGGCGCCTTGATCAACAACGGGTTGAGGGTAATCATGCCTGTAACTGCGCAGGTACCCCAGCTGCGTTTCATCCGCCGCAGTTTGAGCTGAAATGGCACAGGAGCCAGCCACTTGGCAGAGGTGCTGATCAAACACATGCGTTGCCAGAAATAGGCCTGTGCTTGCTTGCGGTACCATTTCCACAGAACCTCACGAACCGCAGCTTCACCCCATTCCCGCACATGTACCTCGATATGGTCACTGCGCAGCACCACGTGAGGCGTCGTGTGTTGGTCACGCCGGATATCCAGTGTGTAAGTGCGACCCAGGTACAGGTGCCTGGAACCCTGGCGGAAACGCACCGGTTGCACATCCCGATTGATCAGCCGTACCTGCTTGCGCAACTCGACTATCTGGTCGTGCATGTCGCTGAGTACCAGGTGAATGCTTTTCTTGCTGGCTCGCAAAGGTGCGGTCACACGCATGCGACCATCGTCTTCAAAGCGTACGTGGATATTGCGCCGTACGGAACGTTTCCGGATCAGGTCAAAATCAATGACCATGCCATCCAGCCGGAATCGTTCAGTACTCAGGTTCATGTAACAGGCTCCACAGTGGGCCACATGGTGTTGGCGTAAAACCAGTCGGAAAATACAAACGGTTCTGAGTACAAAGTATATGCAAAGACGCACAATAGGGAATAGTCCGGGGTTACTATTTTCATTGTTATTGTCTTTGTTTTGACCTGAATACTGAAAAGTTGGACTTGCACCGTGCCGCAGGCTCAACAACAATGGCCACGAAGCGCAACTTTCCACAACTGAAAGGATGAAAACACGATGTTCAAATCACTGATGCAAACCCGGGCCGGTTGGGGTGTGGCGATCATGCGTGTCGTTACCGGTATTGTGTTTATGGGTCATGGGGCACCGAAACTTGGCATTGTGGGTGATGGTGGCCTGGACGGAACGGTAGGTTTCTTAACGTCTTTGGGTATTCCAGCCCCTGCTCTGGCAGCTTTTTTGTTGGCATTCTTTGAGTTTGGGGGTGGAGCAATGCTGGTAGTCGGGTTTCTGACCCGGATTTGGGCTGCAGGTCTGGCATTTGCCATGCTGATTGCGGTAACCATGGTGCACCTCAGCAATGGCATGTTTGGCGAAGGGGGCTACCAGTGGGCTTTGTTACTGATGGCCTGCTCGCTGGCTCTGTTGATCGAAGGTGCAGGAAAGGTTTCGCTGGATCGCAAGCTGGCACTGTAGGAGGCAGCCATGCTGCCGACAAATGAGGCTGAATCGCGAGCATGGCTCGC
>CAZRTG010000190.1:3044-6628 GCA_964602895.1 uncultured Wenzhouxiangellaceae bacterium | reverse complement strand
CAGGTCAATGTGCAGAACCGGGTCAGCCAGGCAGAGCCTTTATTGCCCGAAGAGGTGACGCGCCAGGGTGTGCGGGTGATGAAACAGTCCACCGATATGTTGATGGTGGTTAACGTGTTTTCACCCGATGGTTCTTTGGGTTCGGAATTCATCTCCAATTACACCACGATCAATGTGGCTGATGTGCTGGCACGCGTTAATGGTGTGGCATCGGCAACCAATATGGGTGCCCTGGATTTTGCCATGCGGGTGTGGCTGGATCCCAACCGCATGGCTGCATTGCAGTTGACTACCGATGACATCATTGCCGCCATTCGTGAGCAGAATGTACAGGTAGCAGCCGGCACCATCGGTGCGCCACCGGTGCCGGCAGGACAAAAATTCCAATACACACTGACCACACAGGGGCGTTTGAAATCGGTCGAGGAGTTTGAGCAGATTGTGATTCGTGCCGGTGGCACTGCTCAGATTGTCTATCTCAAAGACGTGGCCCGCGTTGAACTGGGCGCTCAAACCTATTCCAGCTACGGTCAGCTCGATGGCCAGCCTTCGTCGGTATTGGCGATTTACAAGCTGCCGGCAGCAAACGCGCTGGCGGTGGCGGATGAGATTCGCGCCCGCATGGAGGAATTGTCGGGTGGTTTCCCGGACGGCATGGAATATGCCGTTTTGTACGACACCACGCGCTACATCTCCATCTCAATTGAGGAAGTGATTTTTACTTTGTTGGCGGCCGTGGTGCTGGTGCTGGGTGTTGTGTTCCTGTTCATGGGCAGCTGGCGAGCCACCCTGATTCCTGCAGTGGCTATTCCGGTTTCTTTGATCGGCACCTTTGCTTTCATGTTGCTGCTGGGCATGAGCGTCAATACGGTATCCCTGTTTGGTCTGATTCTGGCCATCGGCATTGTGGTGGACGATGCCATTGTGGTGATCGAAAACACCGAGCGTCATCTGGCTGCAGGTCTGAACAGCCGGGCAGCGGCGCTGAAATCCATGAGCGAAGTGACCGGGCCGATTGTTGCTACGACTCTGGTGTTGTTTGCGGTATTTGTGCCGGTCACCATGATGCCGGGTATCAGTGGCGCACTGTATCGTCAGTTCGCACTGACCATCTCGATCGCGGTATTCATTTCCATGATCAATGCCCTCACGCTCAGCCCGGCTTTGGCAGCGTTGATCCTCAATGACCACACTCAGCCCAAGGGCTTTCTCAAGAAATTTTCGGATGGCCTTGATTGGCTGACCGGAAAATACCGCAGCTTTGTCGGTCTCAGTATTCGCCAGCTGCCCGTGTCCATTGCCGTTTATGCCGCCGTGATCGGCATCATTGCCTGGTTGCTGCTTTCCCTGCCTACAGCGTTTGTACCCGATGAAGACAAGGGTGCTTTTTTTGTAGATATGCAACTACCCGATGGTGCTTCATTGCAACGCACTGAGGAGGTGGTAAAAGAAACCAATCTCATCCTCAAGTCTGACCCCAATGTCAGCCACGTGGTTACCGTTACGGGTTACTCCCTGCTCAAGGGTGTCTCGGCCAGCAACTCGGCTTTTTCCATTGTGGTTTTGAAGGACTGGGAAGAACGTCCCGAGCGTTCACAACACCAGATGGCCATTGCCAAGCGCATGCAGGGGCAATTGCTGGCGTTACCCAGTGCCATGGTCATTGTATTTGCGCCACCGGCATTGCCGGGCGTGGGTTCGGTTTCGGGCCTGGATTATCGTTTGCTGGATCAATTGGGCCGCCCCCCGGATGAACTGGCAGCGGTGTCTTCTGCCGTGGTCAGTGCGGCCAACAGCTCACCGGCCATTGGCCAGGCTTTTACCAGTTTCCGTGCGGCCATCCCCTTGCTGGAAGTGGAAGCCGATCGCGTCAAGGCCAAAGATCAGGGCATTGCATTGGGTTCCGTGTTCGGTGCCATGCAGGCCATGCTGGGTTCGTATTATGTGAACGACTTCAATCTGTTCGGGCGTACCTTTCGGGTGATGGTGCAGGCTGAGGGCGAGTATCGGAATGATGAAAGTGATATCAGCCGTATTTTTGTACGGAATTCATCCGGCGAGATGGTGCCGCTGTCAACTTTGATCACAACCCGGCCTGCGCTGGGTCCGGAAACCCTCAGCCGCTACAACCTGAATAACTCCGTCACCATCAATGCCATTCCGGCGCCGGGCTACAGCGATTCACAGGCCATGGATGCATTGGTTGAAATTTCCGCCAATCAGTTACCGGAAGGCTTTGACTACGACTGGTCCGGAATGACCTTCCAGTCGCTGGCGGCGGGTAACCTGGCGCCCATTATTTTCAGCCTCGCACTGGTGTTTGTTTACCTGTTCCTGGTCGCACAATACGAGAGTTGGCTGATTCCTGCTGCCATTGTGTTGTCGGTGCCGCTGGCTTTGATCGGCTCTTTTGCCGGACTGAAACTGCTGGGTATTCCACTGAACATCTATGCCCAGATCGGCCTGGTGCTGATGATCGGTATGGCGGCCAAAACGGCCATTCTGATCGTCGAATTTGCCAAACAATTACGTGAAACCGAAGGACGTTCCATTCTGGACGCGGCCACTGAAGCAGCAGGTTTGCGGTTTCGTGCGGTATTGATGACCGGTCTGTCGTTTATCCTCGGTGTGTTGCCGCTGGTGCTGGCTTCCGGTGCAGGTGCGGCATCACGGGTATCGTTGGGCACCACCGTGTTCTTTGGCATGATTGCCTCGGCCATCCTGGGTACTTTACTGGTACCGGCGGCCTTTGCGGCGATTCAGCAGCTCAGGGAGTTTGCCAAGAAGAAGTGAGTGGAATTCCGGGCTTGATCCGGCACAGGCATGCGTGTCGTACCGTCCGGATTACGTCATGGCCGAAATCGTGTTGAAGGCACAGCAGGCGCAAGCTCCGGCGGGTCAGGCAATAATGATCCATTGGGCGGGCGGGACTCAGGCGGCCGCGGGTCAGGTGGCCTGTCAGGTGGTCTGTCAGGTGGCCTGTCAGGAGGTCTGGGCCGATAAACGGGTGGGTACCGAATCTGATTGTAAGCATCAGGTTCCGGGTAGTAAATCACCGTGTTCTGGGCAGTGCTTTGCTCTTTCTGCCGGGCTTTTCTGTTTTCTGCCAGCTTGTCATAAACCGCCTGGGTGGCCTCTGCCTGGGCCGCCACGTTGTAAATGTCTTCATTGGGGTCGTAACCGGCGGGCTGTGAACCATCGATTTCCAGGGTTTTGACTTCATCAACGGCCTGGGGTGGAGCCGTCTGGCTAAAATGCGGTACACCCTCGGCATCTACCCAGTGATAAATCTCAGCCGCTTGGGTGACCCATGGCCACGCGGATGCCAACGCAGCCAACACAATAAAATTCAATTGTCTGAGTCTGCTCAAAGTCGTTTCCTCGCAGTTTCCATGTCAACAGTATAGGAAAAGACCGGCCAATTGCCCAAAAAATGACGGCGAAGGCATCCGGGTCATGGTTGCTGAATATCTTACTCAATCCTCGCCCGGTCTTACGATATAGACTTATGATGGCCTGACTGATTACCAGATGGGAGACGCATCTTGAAGAAATATCGCTGGAATTCCATGTTCATTCAAATA
>CAZRTG010000190.1:0-3034 GCA_964602895.1 uncultured Wenzhouxiangellaceae bacterium | reverse complement strand
CATAATGACGCTCTTGATGCTCGGTAGCTCTTTAACAACAGCGGATGCAGGTCACCCTATGGAAAACAAAGCATTTCTCAAATTCAATATCGAAGAGTTGTCAGCAGAAAATGCGAAGACGGATTTGCCTTATCTGGAGTTTATGCGGGTTGAGTCCATGAATGCCTACATCTACGAACTGCCTGCTGGCGCGATCGATGAGCAGGAGCCACACGATCAGGACGAGATTTACTATGTGGTGAAGGGCAAATCAGACTTTACCGTCAACGATGAAACCGTAGCGATCAAACCCGGTGATATTCTGTATGTGCAAAAGTTCGCGACGCATACGTTCAATAACATCACGGAAGACCTGAGTCTGTTGGTGGTCTTTGCACCACCCGATTCGGACTGAGCCCCAACGGCCAGACTGAAAATCGAGCAGGTTTCTGAGCTTCGCAGCCCGAGTGTAAAGGAACTTAGCTGCCGGCACGGTTTCAAAGAGATACCACAGAGTTAAACCGGTATTCAGTTTTCCGTGATGGAGAATGCCGGTGATACACCGCACCCTTATATCAACCCTCAAATCCAGGAGCCAGGCAACTTGTTGTTCAGGACGCGCTTTTCATTTCTGCTTACGCTGATGCTGCTGCCCTTTATGGGGCAAGCAACCACTGTGCATGCGCAATATGAGAACCTTCCTGCCAGTCAGTTGCTTGACAAGGAACAGGATCGATACAGCCACCTGAAGTATTTCGGCTTCTACGCCAGTGCCATGGAAAGCTGGAATTACACCGAGGCGCTTGCCGGCTTCACCAACCTGACCTGGATACATGTGGGTACGGGTGTTGTTCAGGCAGAAGCGATTGCAGAAGTTCTTCGGCGTCTGCAGGAAGCAGATGATGCCGGTGTCCAGGCGGTGCTCAGTATTGAGCCCTTCCTGTTCAAGAATGACAAGGGAGAATTTCGGCCAGACAGCGAAATTGAGGAATTCCTGGTCGAATTGCGCGCCCGGATCGAATTGGCCGGCCTGCTTGATACCGTGGCCATGATCTATCCCAAAGACGAGCCCATCCGCGAGTTGGTCAATGCCCGCAAACCGAATTTCTATGATCAGTATGTCAGCGGCAAGGTCTACAAAGACATTCACCGTGATCTCAAACGGGTCAATGCCCTGATCAAGCTGGTCTTTCCCGACACGCCCATCGGTGTGATCTTTTCCGGATACGTGTTGCATCAGAAGTTTTTCAGTATTCCCGAGAATTATGACTGGGTGGGTTTTGACTGTTATGACAATCTGTTCAAGGCCTGCAATGGCAAGTCCTTTGTTCAGTCTTATCGCTACTTGCTGGACTACATGCAACCCCACCAAAAATTGATGGCTGTGCCGGAAACCTGGGCCACCAATGAAAATCTTCATCGAGTCGACTGGCCTGTGGTGCTCACCCGCCGTTTGCAGCACCATTACGAAATTGCCTTGAGCGAACCGCGTTTTATCGCCTTCATTCCCTTCCTGTGGTCGTTCGACGCAGAAGCGGAAACGCCTGGCTTGGGCCTGAACCGTTTTGGCGAGCTGTATGACCTGGGGCTGGACGATGCCGGTACGGCCTTTGTCGATCTGGTGAAGGATATCGGTATACAGATCAAATCGGGCGCCCTTCGATATCCCGACCTGGCCTGGGATGAAACCGAAAACAGCCGCCATCGTCCGGCCAGCCAGATACGGGGTGAGATCATGGGTATCAGTAGCCGTGGTTTGATCAGTGCCTGGGCCGTGGATGAAGCCTTGCCGCACAAGAGCCTGCGCATGCGGGTACTGGTGCGTGATTCGTCCGGCCAAGCGGTGCACAAATCGGGCCTGTTGCGCAGCAACGTGGATGATGCGAACTTGCGCAGTTCACAGTATTTTGGCAAAGCTTTTGTGGGGCTGCATGGCTTTCGCTATCAATTGCCGCGTGACCTGTTGCGTGATAATTCACTGAGCAACAGTCCGTCGAATCACCCGGCTGCCCTGGCTGATGGCTGGCAGGTTGAAGTGCTGGTCTATGCTGATGGCCTGAGTGCAGAACTGTTACAGGTTTACACGCAAGCTTTGCCTCATCGTAATCAGCTTATGGCGCTGCCTGTGAGCCCGGGGCCGCCACTTCAGGACGGGGGTGCTTCTGCCGCATTGATGGATCGCCGAACTGAATACCTGATGATTTCTCCCCTGAATCACCGGCTGGATTGACCCGCTTATCGTGCCGGATTTTGATCTTTGGGTCTACGGCGCCCATGTAGGATTCAGGTTCTAAAGATACAGGGATGTAAGCAGCACAGGGATGTAAGCAGCACAGGGAGGTTAGCAGCACAGGGAGGTGTGCGATGCCGCGTGGCGCAACGCCCGCGGCATGTTTCTGCCAATTTTATGACTACTGAAGGAAGCTCTGAATAATTCATCCTTGAATTATCAGAGCACGCAAAACAAAAAGTGTCATTTTTGTTTTGCTTCATTTTCAATGACATACGGTCATTGAAAATGTTGGCATATCCATGTGCCAAAGAAACTCTGAATAAATCAGAGTTTCCTGAAGTATCATCCTTGGGCTGACCGCCGATTCAAGGATGTGCCCAGATGACACCGTTCATCCCTTTCAAATCAATCATCATTCCTGCCTGCCTGCTTTTCACCCTGGCGTGTGTCACAGCAGAAGCACAAAGCCGGACTGGCATTACCCAAAGTATTGATGCGCGCTACGGCGAGCACCAGGCCATTGCCATGGAAATCTGGAACCTGGCTGAACTGGGCTATCTGGAAACAGAGAGTTCCGCACTATTACAAAAGAAGCTGGGTGAACAGGGCTTCAGGATAGAAAGCGGTGTAGCAGGAATTCCAACTTCGTTTGTGGCCGAAGCCGGCTCCGGCAAACCTGTTATTGCTTTTTTGGCCGAGTTTGATGCCCTGCCAGGCATTACCCAAACTGCCTCACCGGTGCGTGAGGAAATTCCCGGCAAGGCGGGCGGACACGCTTGTGGCCATCATTTGTTTGGCACAGCCTCGTTGGGTGCTGCCGTT
>CAZRTG010000189.1:0-6639 GCA_964602895.1 uncultured Wenzhouxiangellaceae bacterium | reverse complement strand
GCTTTTGGAGCTCTGATTGCACTCGGGTAAAATCCAGCAGCAATCATGATCATCCACTGCACCAAAAAGCTGGCAGCCAAACTACCTGAGGTGAGCGCTACACCTCTACAGGAAGAGAATATCCTGGGTAGCTGGCACGCCAACCTCTATATCATTGATCGTCGACAGTGCCTGTTGCTCTGCCACGATGCCACTCGTTTCACCTTGTTCATGCCCGCCTTGAAAAAGGCCGACTTCATGCGCCTTGATTCCTGGTTTCGTGACAGTCTGGCCAATACCATGCTGAAGCTTGGCTACGCGCAAAATTTGATTCTGAAAGCACAAGCCCAGATCGGAAAATTACGCTTCGATAGCCACTGTGACCGTTCCGTGCTGGGTACGCTGAACGTTATATGGCAGTTTGATCTGTACGGCTTTCTTATGAGCGTGCCCAACGTCATGGACTTGCCCATGTATTCGGTTTCAGCACAATTATGTGACCGCCCGGTTCGTGTCAAAGGTATGAAAAGCAGTGAGTGCCTTTGGCCAGCGCAGGAAATGAAAAAGCAGCTGATGGCAAGCTGAGATAACGCTTCCGCAACCTCATTTCATAACGGTTGACCGTGTGCTGGCTGCCCTCGGGGTTTGTCTGGAACCGGCTCCACTGAATGCCAAAAAACGTTTCAGCTGAAACATCATTATGTTAAATACAATTCAGGTTGTTGTCGGGAAATTGGTAACCCACAAGCCCGTCAGACGATCGGTTGAACGGTAATGTTGTCGGCATTCTGCCTTGCCTGACTCAGGTCGTAGTTCATTTGAAGTTGTAACCAACCATCTGCGGTACCCCAGCCCATTTTTTCCAGTCGGATGGCCATTTCAGGTGAAATAACGGAAACCGCCATTCCATGCGGTGATCTGGCTGGTGTTTTTGTCGAGTAGCCGCTGAAGAATACCCAACGTCGATTCGAGTAGAATGCTTTAGCATCTTCAAGTGAGTCCCCAACCATCATGAAATTACTACCCTGGATTGCCATGTCATTAATCAGTTTATCTACCCCGAATCTGTTGGCCGATGAGCCGGATCCCTTTCTGTGGCTGGAAGATGTCGAGGGCGAAGAAGCCTTGGAATGGGTGGAGGCCCGCAACCGGGAAACCCTGGCGGTGTTGGAGAAAAGCCCTCAGTACCAGCGCTTTTATGAGCAGAATCTCGCGGTTTACGATTCGCAGGATCAGGTTCCCTATCCGGCGATACGCGGCGATCACTTGTATAACTTCTGGAAAGACGCCAACAACGAACGTGGCCTGTGGCGTCGCACGACCGCTGAGCAATACGCACTGGCCAAGCCGGAATGGGAAATCCTGCTGGATCTGGATGAACTGGCCAAAGCCGAAAACGAGAACTGGATCTGGGCGGGCAGTGAGTGTCTGAAGCCTGATTACGATCGTTGTCTGATTTCCCTGTCGCGTGGCGGCGCCGATGCAACGGTGGTCAGGGAGTTTGACCTGCAAAGTAAAACTTTTCTGGCCGATGGTTTCACTTTGCCTGAAGCCAAAACCGGCAGCACCTATCTGGACCGCGATACCTTGTTGGTGGGCACGGACTTTGGCACCGAGTTTGGCTCTGGCAGCATGACCGAGTCAGGCTATCCGCGCATCATCCGCAAGTGGCAGCGTGGCACGCCGTTAACCGAAGCGGAATTGGTTTACGAAGGGAAACCGACCGACATTGGCGCCTTTGCCACGGTGCTCAATACACCGGAAGGTGATTATCCGTTTGTCATTCTTGCCGATACCTTTTTCACCAGCGACGTGTTTGCATACCGCGACGGGCGCTTGAGCAAACTCGATATACCCAACGATGCAAGCTTTGAAACCGTATTCAAAAACCAGCTGCTGATCCGCTTGAAAACCGACTGGAAACGGGACGCTCAAACCTGGAAACAGGGCTCTGTGGTCAGTATGGATCTGGATGGGTTGTTGAAAGGCGAGGGCAAGGTATTGCTGGTCACCGAACCGGATGCTCGTTCCGCTATCGCCGGTGTCAGCCGCACGCGTGATCTGCTGCTGGTTAACCGCATGACCGATGTGCGCAGCGGCCTGGATGCCTACAGCCTGGTGGACGGCAAATGGCAGAAACGCCCGGTCGATGCACCCGCCATGGGGCAGATTTCAATCATCAGCACCAGCGCCGAAAGCAATGTTTTCTTTTTCAGCTACGAAGACTTTCTTACACCCACCACTTTGTACCAGGCGGAGGGCCTGTCACCCCCACAGGCATCCAAAGAGCTGCCGGCCTTCTTTGACAGCTCACCTTTCGAGGTCAGCCAGTGGTTTACTGAATCATCCGATGGTACGCGCGTGCCCTATTTCATGATAGCCCGCAAAGACCTGGTACTGGACGGCAAGAACAAAACGCTGATTTACGCTTATGGCGGCTTTGAAGTGTCACAAAAGCCGAGCTATTCCCCTACCATCGGTATGGACTGGCTGGCTGAAGGCGGCGTTTACGTGCTGGCCAATATCCGTGGCGGTGGCGAATACGGTCCGGCCTGGCATCTGGCCGCGCAACGGGAGAACCGACAGAAATCCTACGACGACTTTTATGCGGTGGCTGAGGATGTGATCCGCAAAGGCGTGACGACACCCAAACACCTGGGTATCCGGGGCGGCAGCGGCGGCGGGTTGCTGGTCGGCATGTTGTTCACCCAGCGCCCGGAATTGTTCGGCGCGGTGGTTTGCCAGGTGCCCTTGCTGGATATGCAGCGCTTCAACAAGTTGCTGGCAGGTGCCAGTTGGGTGGCGGAATACGGCGATCCGGACAATCCCGAAGACTGGGCCTTTTTGCAGAATTATTCGCCCTACCACAACCTTGATGCAGAGAAAGATTACCCCCGGGTATTTTTCACCACCTCAACCCGTGATGACCGCGTACACCCCGGCCATGCACGAAAAATGGTGGCCAAAATGAATGCCATGGACAAGCCCAATTTCTACTACGAGAATACCGAAGGTGGCCACGGTGGCGCCGCCAACAATCAGCAGCAGGCCCGGGTGCAGGCGCTGATTTACAGCTATTTGCTGACCGAACTGGAATAGCCGGGACGGCCCGGTGATGCCTATCCAATCTGCGCCAAGTAGACCCAACCCGAATATCCTCTGCTATGCTTGGCGCACTTCCGCCAGCGGTGATGGAATCGCGACGGCAATCAAACCGAACCCCATCGAACAACAACGGAAATAAAAACGGAGGCAAACAGTGAGCATACAGCCCAACGTGCCCAGCGTTCCTGGCATACCACCCGGCGATTTCCTCGGCCACCCCAAAGCCCTGTGGCAGCTTTCCAATATCGAAATGTGGGAGCGCTTTGCCTTTTACGGCATGCGCGCATTGTTGGCGGTTTATGTCGCCACCACCTTTTTCGGCCACCTCGGCGATCAGGCCAACGCACAGGCCAGCCTGGTCTATGGCGGTTACGGTGCACTGGTCTATGCCACCGGCATCATCGGCGGCTACATTGCCGACCGGGTGCTGGGTTACCAACGCTCCATCCTGCTCGGTGCCCTGGTGATGGCAACGGGTTTGTTCGTGCTGCTGATTGAAGACCTGACCTGGTTCCTGGTAGGACTGTCGCTGGTGGTGGCCGGTAACGGCCTGTTCAAGCCGAATATTTCGGTGATGATCGGCAAGCTGTATGCGCAAAGCGACGTGCGACGGGATTCGGGGTTCACGGTGTTCTATATGGGTATCAACCTTGGTGCCTTTATCGCTCCGTTTATCACTGCTGCCTGGATCGGCGCCACTTATGGCATGAAATTCGGTTTCTGTGCAGCCGGCGTAGGCATGATCCTGAGCACGCTGTTTCTGAAAATTGCCAAGGGTTCGCTTGGGCCGATCGGCAAGCCACAACCGGGCAAAGACAGCTGGGGCCGATTTTTTGCGGTGGGCCTGGGTGTGTTGGTCATGGCAGTTGTGGTCTTCTTCCTGCTGTCGGCCAGTACCGTGCTGGGTTATCTGCTGGTGGGTACCATGCTGGGCCTGTCTGCCTATTTCATCATCTCCGGTATACGCAGCGGCGATAAGGTGCAGTTGCAGCGGTACATCGCCATGTTGATTCTGTTCCTCGCGAATGCCTGCTTCTGGGCTTTATTCGAGCAGGCGGGTTCGTCGATGAACTTCTTCGCACGTGAACACACCACTCCCATGTTTGGCAGTATGGAACTCTGGCAAGCAGGCGGATTTGGTGTGTTCCAGTCAGCCAATCCCCTGTTCATCCTGCTGTTTGCGCCGCTGTTTGCTGCGCTTTGGCCCAAACTGGAAAGCAAGGGCATCAACCCCTCCATTCCGCGGAAATTTTCCTTCGGCCTGATCCAGGTCTCGCTGGGTTTCCTGCTGTTGGTCTTCGCCATCAACAATTTCCAGAATGCGGCCGGCCTGGTGCCCTGGATCTTTCTGGGCTTGTGCTACATGTTGCACACCACGGGTGAACTTTGCCTTTCGCCGATTGGCTTGTCGATGGTGACCAAGCTGGCGGCTGAAAAGGAAACCGGACTGGCCATGGGTGGCTGGTTTCTATCCATCGCCATGGCGCAGTATGTGGCGGGCCTGTTTGCAGCCATTGCGTCCGGCGGTGGCGGGCACGGTACCGCAGTCGGTGCGGGTATCGCCCAGTACGCTGAAACCTACATGCTGTTGTTCTGGATTGGTCTTGGTTTTGGCGTGTTCTACTTTGTGGTGGCTCCACTGGTCAACAAACTGATGCACGGTGTGAAGTAGAAAGGTCGGGATTCCAGCATGTGGTTTTTGTCTCTTGCTCAGCGATCCGGATTCCCGCCCGGTTTTATCCTGTCAGTGACGGTGTTGATACTGATGCTGGTGGGTTGCCAACCGGCAGATCAGCATGTTGAGTCACAAACCAAGCACGATAACCTGTCAGTTATTCAGCCTTCGGCAGCCTGGAACAGCTTTATCGACGAGCAAATCGAAGCCTATCTGGCGGCCCACCCGGCCTGGGCGGTAGTACAGGGACGCCATGAGTTCGATGGCCAACTACCCGACTGGAGTGCAGAAGCAATCCAGGCCGAAATAGACCGCTTACGCGCCAGCCGGGAAACCGCCAAGGGATTTTCTGCCGACGAGTTGGGTGCACGAGGCGAATACCAGCGTGATTATTTTATAGCTACCATGGATCGTGCCCTGTTCTGGATGGACAAGGCGGAGTGGCCTTTTGTGAATCCGGCTTTTTATTTCGACTGGCTGACGGATTCCCTGGACCCCAGTCCCTACATCACCCGGGATTACGCACCGCTGCAACAACGCATGCAGGCCTACACGCGTTATGCCGCCGGCATTCCAAAGGCGGTTGCGCAGATTCGCGCCAATCTGCGGATGCCCATGGCCCGCACCCTGCTGGAGTTTGGCATCAGCTCGTTTGGCGGCATGGCCGAGTATTTCGCCCATGATGTGCCTGCGGTTTTTGCTGAAGTAGAAGATGAAGCACTGCAGGCTGAATTTGCACACGCCAATGCGGCCGCCACGGATGCCATGCAGGGGTTGGCCGATTGGCTGAAAGCAAATCTCGCCACAGCCACTGAAGATTATGCTCTTGGCCCTGAGTTATTCAGCCAGATGGTCTACGACACCGAACGGGTGTCGGCCAGCCTGGCCGAGCTGGAAGCCATGGGCCGTGAAGACCTGCGGCGTAACCAGCTGGGGCTGGGCGAAGCTTGCGCGGAATTCGCCCCGGGCGAGTCGATACGCAGCTGCTTTGCCCGGATGGCCAATCGCAAGCCACAGGGCGGCGCAGTTGAAGGCGCACGCGAACAATTGAAAGAGTTGCGGGCCTTCGTGGTGGTGCAGGATCTGGTCACCATTCCGGGTACCGAAGAAGCGCTGGTGGCCGAGTCGCCACCCTATGCCCGGTCAAATTTTGCCTATATCAACATCCCTGGGCCGTTTGAGAAAAACCAGCCCTCGGTGTATTACATTTCTCCACCCGATCCGGCCTGGACGGAAGAAGTTCAGCAGGCGTACGTGCCCGGTGAATCCGATCTGCTGTTTACTTCGGTGCACGAAGTCTGGCCGGGACATTTTTTGAATTTCCTGCACGCCAATCGCGCACAATGGGTGTTTGGTCGATTGTTTGTCAGCTATGCATTTGGTGAAGGCTGGGCCCATTACACCGAAGAGATGATGATGGATGCCGGGTTACGCGGAGATTCGGCGGAAACACGGATAGGCCAGCTATCCAATGCACTGCTGCGGAATGTGCGGTTTCTCTGCGCCATTGGCTTGCACACCGCTGGTATGAGCGTGGCCGATTGCAAAAAAATGTTCATCGAAGAGGCTTATCAGGATGAGGGCACAGCCGAACAACAGGCGGCCCGTGGTACTTACGATCCCGGTTACCTGAACTACACTTTGGGTAAACTGATGATTCGCCAGTTGCGTAACGACTGGACCGCCGATAAAGGCGGCCGCGATGCCTGGCGCGATTTTCATGACCGGTTTCTTTCTTATGGTGGCCCGCCGATTCCCTTGGTGCGTACGCAAATGATGAGACGTCAGGAATTGTAGGAGCGAGCCATGCTCGCGATTCAGGCTGATGGTCGGCAGCATGGCTGCCTCCTACAATCGAAGCCATGATGTGGGAGCGAGCC
>CAZRTG010000188.1:0-6670 GCA_964602895.1 uncultured Wenzhouxiangellaceae bacterium | reverse complement strand
CTTTATAAGCTAATTCTTGCCGGGGCATTGATGTGGCCGGCCGCATACGCCTGGGCTCAGGAAAAGCCATCCAGTGAAGCTGGATCTTCGATGCTCGAAGAGGTCGTTGTGACGGCTCGAAAACGTGAAGAGTCCCTGCAGGAGGTCCCGCTCACCATATCCGTGTTCGATGCGGATGATATTTTGAAGGATGATATTCGCAGCCTGAATGAAGTTTCCAATCTCACGCCAGGCTTTCAGTTTAACAATATGGGTGGACCGGAGCCGGGCAGACTGAACACACATCTCAAGTTTCGTGGCCTGACAACGGCGCAGTATTCATCCACTTTCGCCACTGGCGCCCTGTTTATTGACGGAATCTATGTACTGAATGGCGGGACTTCGGTATCCTTGATGGATGTGCAGCAAGTTGAGGTGCTCAAGGGGCCGCAAGCAGCGTACTTTGGGCGCAGCACATTTGGCGGTGCCGTCAACATTATTACCCGTGACCCCAACATGGAGGAATTCGCTGGCGAGGCGAATCTCCGAATTACGGACCGAGGTAATAATGAGCTCAATGCGATTATCGAAGGCCCTATTGTTCCTGGCCAGTTGTCGTTCAGTCTCAGCGGAAGGCAGTACGACAAGAGAGGTCAATTTGTAGCCACCGATGGCGGTCGCATGGGCAACGAGGAAACCACTGCAATCAATGCCGTGATTAAATGGGAACCTACCGAAAGATTGTCGTTCAAGGCACGTTACGGCTATGCGGAAGATGACGATGGCCCTCCTGTGCAGGCCGCCATCGCTGGTGAATTGTACGATACCTGTACCGGTAAGACGGTCAACGGACCTGATGGACCGGCTTATCCGAAAAGCTATATTTGTGGAAAAGTGCCTTATGCCCCTGGAGTTCCTGGCCAGCCAGGAACCGGGGAAATTTCCTCCAATTCGTTCATTCCGCATTATTGGGTATCTGCCCGAAAAGCTTATTTAGATGATCTTTATACAGACCCCAGTCTGACCTTACCCGGTTTGCCTCAATTTCCAGTGGGCGCTCTGGGCCTTAAGCGCGAAAGTTCACGCTTCAGTCTTTTCGGGTCGTACGAATGGGATAATGGTTATACCCTCGACGCGAACTATGGCAGTAACCGACAGAAGACCAACTATGTCCGTGATTTTGATCTTTCGGATCGAATCACCTGGTTCTCCCGTGA
The DNA here is from genome assembly GCA_964602895.1 of uncultured Wenzhouxiangellaceae bacterium. Classification (GTDB taxonomy): domain Bacteria; phylum Pseudomonadota; class Gammaproteobacteria; order Xanthomonadales; family SZUA-36; genus JAWXBM01. Next base: position 5,474 of record CAZRTG010000188.1, on the reverse strand, counting down.
CCCTCAGGACCTGGACGATGAGAGTTATGAAGTTCGACTCGCCAGTCCGATGGATCAGCGTTTGCGCTGGCTGGTTGGTTTCAATCAATACAAGCAGACGTTCTATGGAAACGGTGCCGGGGGTGATTACTCAATCACCTGTTGGGGTGCCCAATCGACCCCTGCGTCCAACGACTATCCGGGAAACTGTGTCGGTGGTGCTCCAGGGCTCTTTGTCATCTATGGCCCGAACACTCTGGAAAATTCGGACCAGGCGGATGTTCGGGGTTTCTTCGGTTCGATAGATTATGACATTTCGGAGAAATGGACAGCAATTTTCGAAGGTCGCTGGCAAGACGATGAAATGACCAAGGGCGCTGGCGTGAATACACCGGGAGCACCGAAACTCACAGAGACATTCACCGATTTTCTACCGCGTGTGATCCTGCGCTGGCAACCGACCGATACGACCAATCTCTTTGTGAGCTACTCTGAGGGCCAGATACCGGGCGATTTCAACGCAGCGTTCATCAACGCCGATGAGCGTGAGCGTGAACAACTCCTGGCTCAGGAGCCGAACCTCTCTGAGACGCTGGACGCCGAAACACTGGATGCGTGGGAAGTTGGCTGGAAACAGGGTTTTGCGGGAGGTCGCGGCCAGGCCAATCTGTCTGTTTATCACTATGTTTGGGAAAACATCAAAGGGCGCTCCTCGTATCTTGTTAATGAGACCTGCAGGCCTCATAACGTCGGCGTTCTCGCAGAGTGCAATCCGGCCAATGGCATTGAGGCGGGCGATCCGAAGCAAATACCCGGACCGGATGGTGAGTTGATACCCTTCTATGCCACTAAAAATGTGCTGTTGCCCGGGGACGCCACCATTAACGGGGCAGAGCTTGAGGTGTGGTATCTCTTTACCGAAAACTTGAGCGGTCAGATCGGCGTGTCGTATATCGATTCGAAGTACGATGATTATGAATTCAATTTCATTGAGCCCACAACTGGCTACTCACAAATGGCGGGGAACAGTACTCCGCGGCAGCCTAAGTGGAGTGGTAACGCCAATTTGACATGGGATACGGTCTTGTTCGACCGCAGCTCGTACGTGCGCGGTGACTGGGTATATACCGGTAAGCAGTTTGTGGATGAATCCAACCTGGCGTATATCGAATCCTACAATGTCGTGAACCTGCGTTTCGGCATGGACCTGACTGAACAGTGGTTGGCAGAGTTGTTCATTACCAATCTTTTTGACGAGGAAGCCTGGGCGACCGGCGCACGCCGTTCAGATTTTGCCCGGCCAGCGCAGCTCGCGTATCTCACGCAGTACCAAAGTGTGATTGTGGCGCCTCTAGACAAGCGCGAAGTGGGCTTGCGCGTCAATTTCAGGTTCTGATCTTAGGGAGACTCTGATTAATTCAGTGCGTCCTTACTACCTGGAACGGATACCCGTTCCAGGCTGGCCTGCAAGTGTTGCATGCGCAGATTCACGGCTGAAATGCGGGTTAGTCTGGCGAGTTGAAATTAGCGGGACGTGGTTGGGTTAACCGCCGCACAAGGAGGTTTTGAATGATGCATTTTGCAATCCGTGCCCTGGGCTTTTTACTGGTTTTGACCTGCTCCATGCCGGTCTTGGCGCAAAAGAGCAGTGGGGGCTTCGATCAGGAACTATACGATCGCTTTCTGTCTATGAGGACAGGTGATGGTGAACCGGTTTTCTGGTATTTCATAGGCACTTCAAAAGCCTATCCATCGGGTGAGCTGCAGTCAGTTTTTGAGGGTATTGATATCGGCAGGCGTGCAACCAAGCCTGATGAGCCGGAGGCTGTTTATCAACTCTCGAGAAAAATTTACATTCATCGGGACCCCAAAACCGGCCATGTGATAGAGGAAATGAATGGTAAGCCCGTACCTGTGACGAAGTACCCTTATCAGCTCATCAGGTATCAGCTGGTTGGTGACGAGCTCGCAGCAACGGTGGAGCAAGGGCGACAACCGAATCTGCGCACCATTGGTCCCGTGGAAGGAATGACTGCCCGCCGGATCGGAAACGTGGCCCAGTATTCAGCGCCGTTGTTTATCGCCGTACCGTTGCCAGATGGTAGTGTCATTGAGCAGTTCGAGAACTACGATTTCTTTGTTCACCCAGACACCGTTGATAAAAATGACCGCTATCAGCTTTCCTGGATTGGCTATGGAAACTCTCCGCCTCTTAACAATGGAGGTCCGGTATTGAAACACCTGGTTTCCTGGCGTACAGACTCATTTGAAGATCTGCCAGATTCCATCAAACAGTATGTTCGCGAACATGCGCCGCTTTGGATGGAACCTCCCAGGGATTTTGAAGAAATCAGCGAGTTGCAAAAAGCACTGCCGTAAAATTTTTAACTACTACGTCTAAATCGTAACCAGCACCTCGCCCGGTACTATTCACCCACTGCACGCCAATCGGCGTGCATATTTTTGTGAGCATGAGCAGCATTAGGGCGTTTTTCATGAAACCAACAAATACCGACGCAGTTTTTCCCTTAGCTTTTCGCTCTTTTCAGTCAGACTGCCGTGAAAAGGTATAATTTCTGAGTGGGCGCAATTCCCACCCGGTGATTATCATTCCAGTCGGTAGCAATTGGAGCAGTCGTCGAAGTGGCTTTAATGACTGAAGCTTCCAGCAAGTAATTCGAAAACATATTCGCCATCAGGAGAAAGAGGACCGTCGACTCGATCAATTACAATTGGTATGGCCCCTTTAAGGGTCGCAATTAGCAGCCCTTGACATTAATTTTTTAGAGTAAAATTCAGATGATCAAACAAAACCGCAGACAGTTTGTTGCCACGTTGGGCTCTTTGGCGCTAGCAGGCATGTTACCGGGTACTTTAAGGGCATCCAGTCGACGACTGATTGTCGTGGGCGCGGGCCTTTCTGGTTTACGTGCCGCCTTGTTACTAGAGCAGTTGGGTCATGAAGTGGTTCTGCTGGAGGCGAGGCAGCGTGTAGGTGGCCGTGTGTACACCCTGGACCAGGTGCCGAGCCGTCCAGAAGGCGGTGCCGTCACTATTGTGCCTACCTATGGTCGGATTATCGAAGCTGCCCAGCGCTACGGCGTAGAGCTAATGGGGGAAGAGCTAGAGCAGGTAGAGCAAATGCAGCAAGGGGGTAAAGGGGATGGTGTCCCTGCTGCACCCTGGGGACTGATGATTGATGGGCAAATAGTCGATCGTGAAGCTTGGTCAACATCTGCCTTGAACACGCTGCCCGACCCTTTGCGTAGTGTCACACCGGACCTATTGTCCAGTGCGCTTGTACGGAATAATCCATTCAATAACCCGTATGCCTGGTTACAACCCGATATGCAGGTTTATGATGTCTCAGCTGCTGACTTATTTGCCAGTGAAGGCTTGGACTCGCGTGCTTTGCAATGGGTGAATGCCAACAATCCGTATGGCAACCGTTTGAGCGACACTTCCATGGGCATGCTGTATCGCGTGAATGCCATTGCAGATCGTGCCATGAACATGGCCATGACTATGCGGGAGCCTGTCTTTCAAGCGACTCTGGGCAACTCACGGATTCCTGAAGCCATGGCGGCTGCTTTGTCTGCAACGGTTCAATATGGTGAACGGGTAGTATCCGTGAAACAGTCAGCAAATGAAGTGACGGCAATCGGTGCTAATGGCGCTGAGTATCACGGCGATGCTCTGATCTGCGCTCTACCCACAACAGCTGTGCATAAAATACGTTTTGAACCCCTGATGGCCACAGAGCAAGCAGAGGCATTTCAGCAAGTTGAATATCACAAGCTTACGCAAGCACATCTGCTGGCTGAATCACCTTACTGGCAAACTGCTGGCCACCCAAGTAGCTGGTGGACCAATGGTCCGCTGGGCCGAATAATCACGGAGTCCACGCCTAATGCAGAAGGCAGCTATAACATGACGGTGTGGATTAATGGCGACGACTGTGATCATTTCGATACGATGGAAAAAGAGGAGGCTGGCCAAGCCATAATACAGGAACTTGAAAGCCAGTTTCCCGCTGCTAAAGGCCAGGTCCGAATGAGTGAGTTGGTGCGCTGGGCCGCTGATCCGTTGAATGAGGGTGCCTGGGCAATTTGGAAACCAGGACAGATCGCCACACTACCCGCTTTGCTGCGACAGTCTCAGGATCGGGTTTTCTTTGCTGGCGAGCATACTGCTATTGTTAATTCCGGTATGGAAGGCGCAATGGAGTCGTCTGATCGAGTGGTGCTGGAAGCTTTGAGGAGGCTGGCATGAAACATAGCCTGTTATTCAGCCTGAGCATGGTTTTTTTGAGTGCTTGTGGTGAGCAGTCCAATGAGTCTGTGCAACCGGAGGCTCAAGAAGCTAGCCCGGTACGCTTGGAAGCTAACAATGCTCCATCCAAGGGTCAGCTCAGTGGTTCTGATTTGTTTGCTATAGCGTGTCAAGCTTGCCACTCCATCGCGGCCGATGCGCCACATCGGATTGGCCCGAACCTGAACGGAATATTGGGCGAAGCGGCCGGCAGTCGGGCAGGGTATATCTACTCGCCGGCCTTGCAGCAATCTGGGCTGATATGGAACAAAGCGAATTTAATGGCATGGACAGTAGCACCTGAAAGTCTGGTGCCAGGAACATGGATGCTCTATCACAACGTGTTGGTTGGAGAAGAAGTGCCCCGCCTGATCGAGTTCATAGAGCAGACAACCAGTCCCGATCAACCCTGATCGACTCCAGCCAATTGTAGAGGATACGGGTAGATGGAAAGCCCCTTCGGCCAGCGGCCAATAAATGGGGGCATTTCACTTGTTGCATTGTCATCAAGCTCTTCCCGTTCAATGACATTCATTACATCGGTAATATGGGTGTTCAGGTCAACATCCCTGGCACCGAGTGCGGGACGAACTCCGTTCTGATCCCAAGACAGTTGAGCGTGTGTGGATCGAGGGGATGTATGCAGCGAAGGCCTGATCCGATTTCCGGCCGACGAAAACTATCGCTTGCTTATTGTGTGACATATCATTCTAACAATAGTACAACCTACCGGGCGCTTGAGAATTTGGTCACGCGAACATTTTTCTGTTTATGGTTCCTCCGTTAATTCGGATGTCAATGACATACATTGTTGAACGAAGCCGCTACGCGGCAGGTTAACTCCATCACTCTCTTGTAAGCTTCTTGGCAACCCAATACCGGGTTGTTTGTGAGGTTTACCAATGAATGATCATGAACAGAAACGCTTTGACCAGTTTTACCAACGGCATGTCCGCGCTCTGAAGTTACACGGATATGCAGCTAGTGGCCTGTAACAACTGATTTTAAACCGATGCGTTTACTTGGGTCAGCATACTTCCATTTCACCGTCTTCGGAGCCTTGTTGTAGTGTTTGATGTAGCGCATGAGCTTTCTCTTCAGGTCGGGCACCGAGGTGAACACGCCGCGGGCGATGACGTCGCGCTCGATCTTGGCGAACCACAACTCGACCTGGTTCAGCCAGG
>CAZRTG010000187.1:353-6708 GCA_964602895.1 uncultured Wenzhouxiangellaceae bacterium | reverse complement strand
CTGGTCGGCAGCATGGCTGCCTCCTACAGGGACATTGTGGCCATACGCTGCCACAGCAGCATGGTCGCATTGGCGCGGTTCAGTGTGTAGATGTGGAAGCCCGGGGCACCGCCCGCATGCAACCGCTCACACAAAGAATGGACGACTTCCAGACCGAATTCACGGATAGAAGCCCCGTCATCACCAAAGCCTTCCAGCCGCCTTCTGATCCACTGTGGAATCTCTGCACCACACATTTCCGAAAAACGTGACAACTGTTTGTAGTTGGTAATCGGCATGATGCCGGGCGTGATTGGAATGTTGATTCCCTTACCGGCGCATTCATCGACAAAACGAAAATAACTGTCGGCATTGTAGAAATACTGGGTGATGGCGGCATCGGCTCCCGCTTCAACCTTGCGGCAGAAATGCTGCAACTCGGACTGCGGTGACTCCGACTCGGGGTGAAATTCAGGGTAGCAGGCTACTTCAATGCGAAAAGCATCACCGAATTCTTTGCGAATATACGCAACCAGTTCATTGGCATATTGAAACGGTCCGGGGCCGGTCATGCCTTCCGGCCGGTCACCGCGTAAAACCACCAGTCGTTTGACGCCGTCCGAACGATATCCTTCAAGCAACTCGTGAATCATTTCCCGGCTTTTGGCCATGCAGGAAATATGTGGAGCGACCGGTACGCCGGATGCCTTTAGCAACTCGTTTACCGTTTCACGCGTGGCATTCAAAGTAGAACCGCCGGCACCAAAAGTTACCGACAGATAGGTTGGTTTCAGACCGGCCAGTTTTTGCCAGGTCGATTCCAGAATGAGTTTTTGTTCCGCATTGCGAGGCGGAAAAAACTCAAAGGAAAAGCGTGACCTTTCAGGTGATGGCCCGGGTGCTTTGATTCTGGTTAAAGGCATCAACGACTCGCAGCGAAGTGCCTGGTTTTTACCAGGCACTGCTTGGTACGATCAAACCGATCAATAACGATAGTGATCAGGCTTGTAAGGTCCATCACTTTCAACACCGATATAAGCTGCCTGCTCAGCGGTCAGCTCGGTCAGGTTGACGCCGATGCGCTCCAGATGCAGTCGCGCAACCCGCTCATCAAGGTGCTTGGGCAGAACGTAGACCTGGTTTTCATAGCGATCACCGTGCTGCCATAACTCGATCTGTGCCAACACCTGATTGGTGAAAGAATTGGACATCACAAAGCTGGGGTGACCGGTAGCGCAACCCAGGTTAACCAGCCGACCCTCAGCCAGCAGGATGATGCGTTTGCCGTCAGGGAAGACGATGTGATCCACCTGTGGCTTGATGTTATCCCACTGGTATTTCTTCAATGCAGCAACTTCGATTTCGTTATCGAAATGACCGATATTGCAGACGATGGACTGGTGTTTCATGGCCGCCATGTGGTCATGTGTGATCACGTGGTAGTTACCCGTCGCAGTAACGAAAATATCCGCCTTGGGAGCCGCTTCATCCATGGTCACCACACGGAAACCTTCCATCGCTGCCTGCAAAGCACAGATCGGATCGATTTCGGTAATCCAGACGGTGGCACCCAGACCCTTGAGTGATTGCGCGCAACCCTTGCCCACGTCACCGTAACCGGCAACCACCGCAATCTTGCCTGCAATCATGACATCGGTAGCACGCTTGATGCCGTCTACCAATGATTCCCGGCAACCGTACAGGTTATCGAATTTGGACTTGGTCACCGAGTCATTCACGTTGATGGCCGGGAAAGTCAGTTCGCCCTCGCGAGCCATTTTGTACAGGCGTTTGACGCCGGTGGTGGTTTCTTCGGTTACACCCTGGATTTGGGCCAGAGCCTTGCTGTACCAGCCAGGGCGCGTCGCAAGGCGGGTACGGATGGAGCTGAACAACGCAGTTTCTTCTTCGCTGCCCGGCTTGTCCAGTACCGACGGATCTTTCTCTGCCTTGGAACCGAGAAACAGGAGCAAGGTGGCGTCGCCGCCATCATCGAGGATCATATTGGCAAACCGGTCTTCACCGTTTTCATTACCCCAATCAAAAATACGGTGCGTGAATTCCCAGTACTCGTCCAGTGACTCACCCTTGAAAGCAAATACGGGTGTGCCACCTTCGGCAATCGCTGCTGCCGCGTGATCCTGGGTTGAATAAATATTGCATGAAGCCCAGCGTACATCGGCACCCAATGCTTTCAGTGTGTCGATCAGCATGGCGGTCTGAATCGTCATATGCAGGCTGCCGGCGATACGTGCGCCTTTCAGCGGTTGCTCTTTGCCATACTCGGTGCGCAAAGCCATCAGGCCGGGCATCTCCGTTTCGGCAATGGCCATTTCCTTGCGGCCGAACTCGGCCTGGGAAATATCCCTCACGTAATAATCGTGTTTCTCAATCTGCTCAATAATGTCTTTAACTACTGCATTCATAGCTCTTCCTCCAAAAATCAGACGGAGCGCGGTTTCGTGTCACGCCGCCTGCCGAGCCTGGCCCCAATCCGGCAAGAGAGTGGGGTCGCAACGCTCCTCGGCCTACAGCGATGTGTGGTTTACAGGCCGGCTTCAGAACGCAGCTTGTCGACCCGATCGGTTTTCTCCCAACTGACATCCAGGTCTTCTCTGCCCAAATGGCCATAAGCAGCCAGGGGACGATAGATGGGTTTGATCAGGTCCAGCATGGTGATGATGCCGTAAGGCCGCAGGTCAAATTCCTGCCTTATCAGTTGCTCGATTTTAGCCACCGGCACTTTCTCGGTGCCAAAGGTTTCGACGCTGACGGATGTGGGTTCAGCGACGCCGATGGCATAGGACACCTGTATTTCCAGCCGGTCTGCCAATCCCGCGGCCACCAGGTTTTTGGCCACATAACGGGCTGCATAGGCTGCCGAGCGATCCACTTTGGATGGGTCCTTGCCGGAAAAAGCACCACCGCCGTGGCGGGCCATGCCGCCGTAGGTATCTACGATGATTTTACGACCCGTCAGGCCGGCATCGCCTACCGGGCCACCGATTTCGAATCTGCCTGTGGGGTTGATGTGGTACTTGGTATTGCCATCCAGCCAGGCCTGCGGCAGTACCGGCTTGATGATTTCTTCCATCACCAATTCACGCAATTCTTTTTGCGACGTATCGCCATGGTGCTGGGTAGAGAGAACCACTGCATCGATTCCGGCCGGTTTGCCTTTTTCGTAACGAAAGGTCACCTGACTTTTGGCGTCAGGGCGCAGATGACGACGGCCATCATCGGTCGTGCGGCGCACCATGGCCTGGCGCTTGACCAGTTCATGGGCGTAATAAATCGGTGCCGGCATCAACACTTTCGTTTCATTGGTGGCGTAACCGAACATCAGGCCCTGGTCGCCCGCACCCTGGTCTTCCGGACGCTCGCGATCCACACCCTGGTTAATGTCCATGGATTGCTTGCCAATGATATTGATCACACCACAGGTTCGGCCATCAAAACCGACTTCGGAAGAGTCATAGCCGATATCCACAATCACTTCGCGAATCAGTTTTTCCAGGTCCACCCAGGCGCTGGTTGTGATTTCACCGCCAACGATGGCTACGCCGGTTTTCACAAAAGTCTCACACGCTACACGTGCCTTGGAATCCTGTGTGAGTATGGCGTCGAGGATAGCGTCTGAGATCTGATCAGCCACTTTATCAGGGTGTCCTTCTGACACCGACTCCGAGGTAAATAGGAAACTGCTCATTGGACTCTGGCCTCTTATATATCTTTCAATCGGGATAAGGAGATACATTCTACGCAAGCACCTTCTTAAACGCAAAACCCGTTTATCAACCGATTCCGCATCGCTTTGTTGGCAAAAACGCGGATTAAACCAGTACAATGTTTTCCTTACCCCAGTTTGCCAGGATAAAAGAATGTGAATAATTTTACCCGTGCCTTACTCGCCAACTTTCTCGGCCATGCCCCCGATTGGTTCAAACAAACCATATTGCTGTTTCTGATCATCAATCCCATTTTGATGTTCACTGCGGGCTATTTCATCACAGGCTGGGTGATCGTCGCTGAGTTCATTTTCTGTCTGGCCATGGCGTTGAAATGCTATCCCTTGCAACCTGGAGGCCTGCTGGCTTTTGAAGCCGTACTGATGGGCATGACCTCACCGGAAACGGTTTATCACGAAGCTGCCGTGAACTTACCGGTTATCCTGCTGCTGATTTTCATGGTGGCAGGTATTTTCTTCCTGAAAGACATGCTGTTGTATCTGTTCACCAAAATTCTGATCCGCGTCAAATCCAAAACGGCGCTGTCATTGATTTTCTGTTTTGCATCCGCTGTATTGTCGGCTTTCCTCGATGCACTGACCGTAACGGCCGTTATCATCACGGTGGCTTCCGGCTTCTATGCCGTCTATCACAAAGTCACCTCAGGCAAGGGCTTCGATTCAGACCATGATCATGCCGATGACAGCGGTATAGGTCATGAAACACGCGATGACCTGGAAGGGTTTCGTGCGTTTTTGCGTAACCTGATGATGCACGGTGCGGTAGGTACAGCCCTGGGTGGTGTAACTACTTTGGTGGGCGAACCGCAGAATCTGTTGATTGGCCAGGTCGCTGGCTGGCAGTTCATTGAGTTCTTTGTGCGCATGGCACCAGTGAGCTTACCGGTTTTTGTGGTCGGCATGCTGACCTGTGTGGCGGTAGAAAAATTCAAAATCCTGGGCTACGGTGCCCAGTTACCCGACGCAGCCCGACGCATTCTGGAAGAACACGACCGGATGGAAGACCAGCGACGGACACCCAAACAACGTGCAGCCATCCTGATTCAGGCTGCAGTGGCCTTGTTCCTGGTCTGTGCCCTGGCTTTCCACTGGGCTGAAGTCGGTTTGATCGGCCTGGCAGTTATTGTTCTGTCAACGGCGCTTACGGGTGTCATCAAGGAACATCAAATGGGTCATGCGTTTGCTGAGGCCCTGCCCTTTACCGCCTTACTGGTGGTGTTTTTCGCCATTGTGGCTGTGATCCACGACCAGCACCTGTTCCAGCCGGTTATCCATTATGTCTTTACGCTGGACCTTGATTCACAGGTCCCGGTGTTCTTCCTGGCCAACGGTGTTCTGTCTGCCATTTCAGACAACGTATTTGTCGCCACCGTATACATCAATGAAATCAAACAGGCGCTGGATAGTGGTGCCATATCGCGTGAGCACTTCGAAAACCTCACGGTTGCCATCAATACCGGCACCAACATACCTTCAGTTGCCACGCCAAATGGACAGGCCGCTTTTCTGTTCCTGCTTACCTCAGCCCTGGCACCGCTGATACGCCTGGGGTACGGGCGGATGGTCATTCTGGCATTGCCATACACCATCACAATGTCGGTTACAGGCCTGTTGGCAACCATTTACATTCTGTGATTTTCAATAGGGTTGGCGCCGCAACGTTTGTTGCGGCGCTTGTGTTTCAATATCTGGTTTGAGGCCGGAGTTCCGGCAAGGATTTGCAAGCCCGTGATCAAGCTGTGTTGTGCGTCAACGGTCAGTGCAGGTCGGAATCATGAATAGTCATTCATTGCGCCAGGCATTCCTGGATAATTTCCTGGGGAATACACCCCACTGGTACAAATTCACGATACTTGCTTTCCTGCTGCTGAACCCGCTGTTGTTGCTGGTTCTGGATCCCTTTTTGGTGGGTTGGGCGTTGGTAGCTGAATTCATCTTCTGTCTGGCTATGGCGCTTAAATGCTATCCGCTACAGCCTGGTGGTTTGCTTGCACTTGAGGCCGTATTACTTGGTTTGACCAAACCCGAGACCGTCCTGCATGAAACAATCAATAATTTTGAAGTACTGCTGCTGTTGATTTTCATGATTGCCGGCATCTTTTTTCTCAAAGACCTGCTGCTGTACATATTCACCAAGCTGTTGATACGCGTTCGTTCCAAGAGAATACTTTCGCTGGGCTTCTGTTTCGCTGCCGCCTTCCTTTCCGCATTTCTCGACGCATTGACCGTCACTGCGGTTGTGATTGCTGTAGCCGGTGGCTTCTATGCGGTTTATCACAAGGTCAGTTCAGGCAAAGGCTTTGATACCGATCACAATCAGGCTGACGACAGCGGTATTGGCAATGAAACCCAGTCCGACCTGGACACATTCCGGGGCTTTCTGAGGAATCTGATGATGCATGCAGCAGTAGGCACCGCATTGGGGGGTGTAACCACACTGGTAGGAGAACCACAGAACCTGCTGATTGGGCAGGTTGCAGGCTGGGAATTCATTGAATTTTTCACGCGTATGGCACCCGTTAGCATGCCCGTTTTAGCGGTTGGCTTGATCACCTGCTTTTTGGTAGAAAAATTCAAAATCGCCAGCTATGGAGTTGAACTGCCGCAAGCAGCCCGGAAAATTCTGGA
>CAZRTG010000187.1:0-343 GCA_964602895.1 uncultured Wenzhouxiangellaceae bacterium | reverse complement strand
GCACCAATCAGCAAAGAGCCGCCTTGGTCATGCAGGGTCTGATCGCAGTGTTCCTGATTGTTGCGCTGGCTTTTCACTGGGCGGCCGTCGGTTTGATTGGTCTGTCCGTAATCGTTCTGGCCACTGCCTTTAATGGCATCATTCGCGAGCATCAGTTGGGCCACGCCTTTGAAGAGGCCTTGCCGTTTACCGCATTGCTGGTGGTGTTCTTCGCCATAGTCGGCGTAATACACGACCAGGAACTGATTCGCCCACTGGTCCATTATGCATTTACGCTGGATACCGAAGTACAGGTACCGTTCTTTTTTGTCGCCAATGGTCTGCTTTCAGCCATTACCGATAA
>CAZRTG010000186.1:3023-6764 GCA_964602895.1 uncultured Wenzhouxiangellaceae bacterium | reverse complement strand
ATGTCAACTCCCCTATTAAACGGGCTTTGCACAGCAACAATGGATTTCAGACTGCCATGCCAAGCGTGGATTGAAAAGCTCTAATGGCGAATCCATCCACCTGGTCTGGCCTAAGCCGAGGTCCCTTGTGCCTGAATTATAGCAGACGCTTTTTCGCTTACTACGATTTTTCTGCTCCTGATGCGAAATGTTGTCATCCGGAACGGGTGGAGAATTGGTTTTTATTCCGGTTCCAACAGGAAGTAGATGTGCGTGATCAAGTCATCGGTAGGTGTATTTCCAGGATCTGAAATGTACTGCTCCCAGGAGATACCGGCATCCTTGATCCCATGCGCCCCCATATAGGCTGTTGTTTTCTCGTAAGTAGCCATCATCTGGTCGTAGCCGCCCCGATTGATCACCCGTAATACCTCACCGGCAGGCAAACTGCCGATTTTCACATTGCCCTGTGGTAACACATCAACCGTATCAACCGGTATGGCGGCATCGAAAGAATAACCGGTTTTATTCCAGTCACGGGTAATGGCCAATGGCTGGGCTGTGATCTGCAGATTGTTCTGGTTGATGAACGTGGTCAGTTCGAGATAGGCATCCGCCAGAGCCGCCGCGGTATCATTTGTGGCCTGACTGTTTACGTTCTCAACATATACGATGTTTTGTGGTTCAATTTCAAAAATCGCTACATCCAGATCCGAAAATTCTGCACTGGGTAGCGATTCGGCCAGATGCTTGAGGTTTTCCAGGCCTTGCTCATAATCCGAGCCCAGCCAGCGGTCAAAAAACAGTCCGAAGTAACGTGCCATGATGCTGCTGAACAGCTTCTGGCCCTTGGTGACATCCGTATCAAAGCCCCAGGTCACCCGAGTGGCACCATCCTGCTCCGACAAGGCATAGTACATGATGGCCTCACCCTGGTTTTCGAACTGGAAGCGCATGCGGATAAGGGAGGGGGCCGTACTTTCGATGATTTCCTGTTGGCCCGAACCGGTCAGTCGCGGGTCACCACTCCAGGTGAGTCGTGCCCCCACGCCATTGGTTGGGCCACTGATGAGGTAGTTCACCGAGGGATCCCGTTCAATCCAGGGCGACCAGCTATCAAAGCTCGCATAACCGTTCAACATTGCGAAGATCATTGAGTCCGGCCGTTCGATTGTTATGCTGCGCTCGATGTGGATGTTGCGAGGCAGAAACAAGCCCACAACAGAGAAAATTACTATAATAATAACAATAGAATACAGAAACTTTTTAAACATTTAGTTATCCTGAAACCTCAACCGGCCCGAGCAGTTGGCCGGAGATATTAGTATAGCGGCGCCAACAGCGTCACAACCAGCAGTCAAGAAACTATCGATCTTCAGTATCGCCTTTACGATCCGGCAGTTGCTCCTTTTTATGGCCGTCATGTGTCCAGCTTTCGGTCCGGGTCGCGTTCTCGGCAGGATCAAACAGACGGTCTTCTTCACCTTCCGGAAACCAGGCGGGTGTGCTGTCATCGTCTTCCCATTCGTATTGTCGCAACGGCACGCGATCCCATTTTCGTAGCAGCAGCGCCATCAACACACCCATAACTGCGCCACTCAGATGGAGTTCCCAGGACATATTGGGCCGAATGGGGAATACACCCCAAATCATGGTCCCGTAGAAAAAGCCAACCAACAAAGTCACTGAAACCGAGCGCATGTCGCGACGTAATACGCCGCTTAGAAAAACAAAGGCCAATAAGCCGTACAGCAAACCACTGGCACCAAAATGCAGACTGGGCCGACCGATAAACCAACCCAATATACCGGAACCCAGCCAGATCACCGGAATCGTCAAAATGGAAGCATTGGGGTAAAGGAACAGGCAGGCGGTAAGGCCTACAAACAGGGGTATGCTGTTATTGAACAGATGCTCCACTCCCCCGTGCAGCAAAGGTGCTGTAAATACGCCCAGCAAGCCATCCAGCCTACCGGGCCGCAAACCGTATTGTAAAAAACTGACCGGGGTAATGGCATCCAGCACCAGGATTGCCCACAGCAGTGCCACGAAGCCGAAAGAAACCCAGGCGGCAAGTCGCAGATTGGCTGCCGCTTTCTTTGAGCCGGAATATTGGGGGTCGGGTTGGTGGAATACCATCTAAGGGCTGTTTACCGACCCTGACACCTGCGGCAGAGCGGAAGCAAGGGCCGCCCTGGATTGCTGCATCAATAGGTCCACATCACTGATGTCCATGCCGGTAGTTTCTATGGGTGGGTGTATGGTCAGAGTGCCGCGGCCCGGAAACAGACGCAAGGAGCGTGCCGGCAGGATATTGCGGGTGCCGCTGACCGTAACCGGCAGGATTGGTAGTTGTTGCTCCACGGCCAGGCGGAACGCACCTTTTTTGAACGGCAATAATTGACCGTCGCTGCTGCGCGTACCCTCGACGAAGAACAGAATGCCTACCCCGTGACCCAATCGTTGCAACGCCTCTACCACCGCACCTCTTGCGGCTCTTGGGTTGGAGCGATCCACAAAGATATGGCCGGCTTTTTCACAACCCAGCCCCAGTCCGGGAATTTTGCGCAGTTCCTGTTTCATGACCCATTTCAGATTCAGTTTCAGCCAGCCATACACCAACAGAATGTCGTACTGGCTCTGATGATTGCACACTACCACGTAAGTTCGTTTTGGGTCAGCGTGCTCGCTACCCTTAACGGTAACCCACATCGGCGTAATCCAACTGACCAGGCGGGCCCAGATCACCGGAAAGGTGCTGCCGGCAAAGCTGGAATTGATCAACATGGAAGCGATGATGGTCAGCAGGCTGAACAGCAGGGTCAAGGCGACCACCACCGGCATGAATATCAGCCAGACATACGGTTGGTAGAGCCAAAACAACAAGGTGTTGGGTTTGCCTGCTGGCTTCATGCTGATTGCGGTCCAATATGATGTAGAAGCGACCCATACTGTAGGAGGCAGCCATGCTGCCGATAAATGGGGCAATCGCGAGCATGGCTCGCTCCCACAGCATGGCTGCCTCCTACATCGGGAGGCAACCATGTTCCTGATTTAACCCACAAAAGAAAAGACTAAGCTGCCTTTTCCTGCTTGACCTTATCCTGGCTTACCTGCTTGGTGCTCTCGCCTTCAAGCAAGGTCTTCTTGCCGGCCTGGATTTCGATCTTCCTGGGCTTCATCACCTCTGGCAGCTCGCGCTCCAGTTCAATGTGCAACAAGCCATTGTTCAGCGCAGCGCCGATAACCTTCACATGATCTGCCAGGTTGAAACGACGCTCGAATGAACGGGTTGCGATGCCGCGATAGAGAAAGTTGCCGTCTTCTGCACTTTCCTCTGTTTTCTCGCCGCTGACCGTCAACTGGTTCAGTTCGGTGCTGATATTGAGTTCGTCTTCCGAGAATCCTGCAACCGCCATGGTAATGCGGTAGCTGTTCTCGCCACGTGACTCGATGTTGTAAGGGGGGTATCCGCCAATTTGCTCTGGCCGGTGTGCTGAATTGAGCATGGAAGCCAGTCGGTCAAAACCAACGGAAGTGCGGAACAAGGGTGTAAAGTCAAATGTAGTCATTACCGTATTCTCCTGTGAAGCAATAGGTTTCTATCGTTTAAATGCTCCCGCCACTTGGCCGGAAGCGCCTGTGGCACCTTGTGGCTGCCACACCTGTAACATGGGGATTAAGAGATATATTTCAAGTGGGAGGGTATTGCCTGACGTGAAAATTCCTACCGTCATCCCGGAACGGACGTAGTCCGTATCC
>CAZRTG010000186.1:0-2923 GCA_964602895.1 uncultured Wenzhouxiangellaceae bacterium | reverse complement strand
ATCCCGGATACGGGCTCTGCCCGTTCCGGGATGACGGGCTAACATTGCAGGATGATGTTATGGCCTACGTTACGGGGCTATAAGACACTCCCGTGATTTCAAGTTCCACGGTGGCTTCAGGTAGTTGCACCTGTACCACATCACCCAGGCTTCGGCCCAGCAGGGCTCTGGCCATGGGGGAGTCCATGGAAATATAGCCCCTGGCTGCGGTGGTCTCGTCCGGTCCGACAATGCGGTAGCTGTGTTGGGCACCCTGCTCGTCCAGTAACTCTATCCAGGCGCCAAAGTAAACCTTGTCCTGGTTGCCGGGCGCTTGATCCACCACTTTCATGACCTCAAGACGCTTACTGATGTAGCGAATCTTGCGGTCGATTTCGCCCAACTGCTTTTTACGGTTGATGTATTCGGCATTCTCGGAGCGGTCACCCTCGGCGGCTGCGGCCGATAACGCCGGCACCACGTCGCGGCGCCGCAAAGACCACAACTCAGCCAGCTGGGTTTTCATGGCCAGCGCACCTTCTGCGGTGATATAGGGACTGCTTTTCTCGGGAGGGGGTCGCCAACGGCCCATTGGTTTCAACTCATTACGGTAAAGGGATACAAACCTTGCGGTCGAAACCGATTCTAATCCATAAGTGACCCCCTGACTAAAGACACCTGCAACCGGTCAATTTGTTTTGTATAGTTTCGCCACCGAATTTCAAATCGAGACTGAAATGGCTTTAAAAATTACCCCTAAAACCTTATCCCGGACTCTTTCATTGACGGTCTGTGTGGCCGCATGGTTATACCTCAGTGGCTGTGATGGCTCCTCCCAACCCACTGCGCCCGCTGCCGCGACTGACCCAGCCCCGGTTGCCCAGGAAGCAGAAGCGCCTGCTGAGGTGGCATTGGTCAGTGGCCTGGACCTGGCTGGATTCGATGATTCCATCCGGCCACAGGATGACCTGTTCGACTATGTCAATGGCACCTGGCTGGCAACCACCGAAATTCCCGCAGATAAGTCCCGTTATGGCCAGTTTGGCATTCTGGCTGACAAGGCCGAGGAAGATGTACGGGTGCTGGTCGAGGAGGTCAGCCATGCCAAGGACGTTCAGCCCGGCAGCGCCGCGCAGAAAATCCGTGATTTTTACAATACCTATATGGATGAAGCAACCGCCAACCTCAATGGTGTTGAGCCCATCCGTGAAGATCTGGCGCTGATTGATGCGGCACAAACCCATGACGACATCATTCGCCTGTTCGGCACCCTGGGTATCAACGGTGTAACCAGCCCTATTGGCGGTTTTATCTTCTCGGATTTCCAGGACGCCAACACCAACGTGGTTTACCTGGCGCAAAACGGCCTGACCCTGCCGGACCGCGATTATTACCTGAAAGACGACGATCAATACGTCAAAGGCCGTGAACTGTTACAGCAATATGCCAGTACCCTGTTCAAGCTGGCCGGTTTGGAGGAGGCTGAAAGTATCGGCAATCGCATCATCGCGCTGGAAACCCGACTGGCAGAAGTGCAATGGACCCGCGAAGAAAACCGTGATCGGGTAAAGCAATACAACCCGATGACCCTGGTTCAACTCAGCGAACTGGCACCGGGTATCGACTGGCCGGAATTCTTTGAGTCCAGCCTGATTCCGGCACGTGAAACCTACATCGTCATGCAGCCGAGTTTCTTCGAATCGGCCGCAGACATCATCAGCAGCACCGATGTAGCGACCTGGCAGGACTATTTGCGTTTTCATACCATCAGCAATTATTCCGGCGTGCTCAGTGATCCGTTTGTCGAGGCCGCCTTCAACCTGTTCAGTAAAGGCCTGCAGGGCACTGAAGAACAGCGGCCACGCTGGAAACGCGCGATCGCTTCACTCAATGGCAATATGGGCGAACTGCTGGGCCAGTTGTATGTTGAAAAGCATTTTGATGCCTCAGCTAAAGCGCGCATGAAGGAATTGATTGCCAACCTGGTTGAAGCTTACCGGATTTCCATCAACGAACTGGACTGGATGAGCGATGAAACCAAACAGCAAGCGCTGGAGAAATTATCCAAATTCAACAGTAAAATCGGCTACCCCGATCAGTGGCGTGATTACAGCCAGTTGGAGGTCATTGCCGGTGACCTGGTGGGCAATATCAAACGTGCCAATGTTTTTGAATACCAGCGCCAGGTGAACAAACTGGATCGCCCGGTGGATAAATCCGAGTGGCTGATGACGCCACAAACGGTTAATGCCTATTATCTACCCAACTGGAACGAGATCGTCTTTCCGGCTTCTATCCTGCAGCCCCCCTACTTCAATATGGCGGCCGATGATGCGGTGAATTATGGCGGTATTGGCGCCATCATCGGCCATGAGATTGGCCACGGCTTTGATGATTCCGGCCGCCGTTTTGACGGTGAAGGCAATCTGCGCGATTGGTGGACCGAAGAGGACAATGCCCTTTTTGAGGAGCGCAAGAACAAGCTGGCAGCACAATACGATGGCTATGAAGTGATTGATGGCATCTCTATCAATGGCCAGTTCACGTCCGGCGAAAACATCGGTGATCTGGGTGGGTTGAGTATTGCCTACAAAGCCTATCAGTTGGCCCTGAATGGCGAAGAGGCTCCGGTACTGGATGGCTTTACCGGTGATCAGCGCTTCTTCCTGGGTTGGTCCCAGGTGTGGCGTGAGAAGCGCCGTCCTGAAGAGGAAAAGCGCCTGCTGACGGTGGACCCGCATTCCCCACCCCGTTTCCGCGCCAACGGCGCCGCCGTCAACGTGCCGGCTTTCTATACCGCGTTTGATGTAAAGGAAGGCGATGCCATGTATTTGCCGCCCGAAGAGCGCGTCAAAATCTGGTAAGAAATACTGTAGGAGCCACCCAAGATGTGGGAGGCAGCCATGCTGTGGGAGCGAGCCATGCTGTGGGAGCGAGCCATGCT
>CAZRTG010000185.1:0-6890 GCA_964602895.1 uncultured Wenzhouxiangellaceae bacterium | reverse complement strand
CGCTCGAATCAGGGAAGAACTGAAAGCTGCAGCGCCTGCGTTACAGAAGGTTCGATCCCTTGATCAGAAACTGGGCGATCAGAAAAAGGCGGTTGCGGAAGGTGAAGAGGGCTGCAAGAAGGATGCGGCAAAGATTGATGCAGACAAACAGGCCAGCCTCAAAGAACAGGAAACACGTTCCAAGGCTCATGAGGCGCTGGTACTGGTTGGGGGGTATCTCAAAGAGCATGCAAGGGATGAATGGCTGATCAGTGGACTGGCCGGTGTTGAAGAACAGCTGAGTGGCTTGCTCTCAAGGCAAAAAGACATCCGTCAAAAAGAAGCCGAGCAAGAAAAGGCCGCGAGAGCATTGGAGCAGGCAACAAAGTCACTCGACGACCATCAGAAGCAATGCGGCATTCGTAAGCAGGAGCTGAATGGCGCATCACAACAGCTGCAGCAAAGCAAAGATGCTGCAAGCCAGCTATTGAAGGGCCGCTTGTTGCGAGAATATCGCGCCGAGAAGGAAACCCTGCTGCGTGAAATGGCGTTCCTGACAAAAATAGCGGAGCTTGAAGAGCACCGGGCAAAACTGGAAGACGGCAAGCCCTGTCCGCTTTGTGGTGCAACCGAACACCCCTTTGCGGAAGGAAATGTTCCTGCCGCCGATGAAACCGAACAGAAGATCGATGCGCTGAGCAGGCTGATCAATAAGGCTGAGGAACAGGACGCTGCCATCAGGAAATTCGAAGAAGCTGAAAGTCTGGCTCGCAAAAAACTGACGGATGCTGAAAAGCAGGAGTCAGCGGCGGCCAATGACAAGAAGGTCGCCGAGAAAGGCCTTGCCGAGATGAAAGAAGGCCTGGAAAAGCTCCGCGCTGATTTTATTGAGCGCAAGCAGGCCGTATCGAAAAAACTTCTTCCGCTGGGCGTTACCGACATTCCCGAGAAAGACATTTCATCACTGCTCAAGACGCTTAAAACGCGGCTGCAGGCATGGCAAGCTCAGGTTAAGAAAAAGGCGAACATCGAGAAGCAGATTGCCGAGCTCGACAGCGATGTGAAGCGCCTTGAAGCGGTTATCGAAATCCAAGGTATCGCACTGACTGAAAAGCGGGAGCGTCTGGAAATCTTGAAAAAGGAAGTCGCCAGCGTAAAGGTCGAGCGTAACGCACTGTACGGCGATAAGAATCCTGATGATGAGGAGCTCCGCTTGAACCAGGCGGTTACTGCGGCCGAACAGACCGAAAGGCAGGCCAGAGATCGGCACGCTGAACTGCAGCAAAAGTGGAATACCGCAAAGGCCCATGTCGGATCCCTGAAAAAGCGTATCGACCAGCAAGAGCCGGAGTTGAGAATGCTCGAAACCAAATTCTTTGCCGCGCTTGTGCCAGTAGATTTTTCCAATGAAGCGCAGTTTCTGAAGGCCAGACGTCCGGCTGAATGGCGGCGTGAGTTGATGGCTAAAGCCAAGGAACTGGATGAGCGTGAAACAGACCTGAGAGCCAGGCAAGAGGACCGGGAAGCGCGCTTGGCCACGGAAATAGCCCGAAAGGTTACCGATAAATCCCTGCAAGAACTCGAACCCCAATTCAAGCAGTACGAGGGAGCCCTGAAAGAATTACGGGAAATCATTGCCGGGCTCAAGCACAGGCTGAGTGAAAACAAGGCTGCTAAAGAGCGGGTAAAAGAAAAACAAGCGGCTATCGAGGCCCAGAAAAAAGAATTCCGCAGGTGGGAAAATCTGCATGAATTGATTGGCTCCGCAGACGGCAAGAAGTACCGCAATTTCGCCCAGGGGCTGACTTTTGAAATGATGATTGGTCATGCCAACCGGCAGCTACAGAAAATGACCGACCGTTACTTGCTCGATCGCGATGTTGCCCAGCCGCTGGAACTCAACGTGGTTGACAACTACCAGGCTGGGGAGATCCGTTCCACGAAGAATCTTTCAGGCGGCGAGAGCTTTATTGTCAGCCTGTCCCTGGCGCTGGGTTTGTCGCAAATGGCCAGCAAGAATGTCCGGGTGGATTCGCTATTTCTGGATGAAGGCTTTGGCACACTGGATGAGGAAGCCCTCGATACCGCTCTTGAAACGCTTGCGGGCCTGCAGCATGACGGAAAACTGATCGGTGTTATTTCGCATGTGCCTGCTCTGAAAGAGCGGATCAGCACCCAGATCCAGGTAACGCCTCAAACAGGTGGCCGAAGCCACTTGTCCGGGCCGGGTTGCAGCAAAGTTGACCCTATCTTGCCTGCGGCGGAAGCCGGCTAGCCAGCTTTTAGAAACTGCCCAGATAATCCATTTTGCCGATTTCTACACCGTGGTGTCGCAGCACGTTATAGGCGGTGGTGATATGAAAGAAAAACTGCGGCAGGCCGTAGGACAACACATAGGCCCGGCCTGTGAGTTTTCTTTCTTTAGGCGTTCCGGGGCGTAAAACAATTTCCTGCGCTTCGCTGCCTTCAAACTGCGCCTCTTTCATGCCGTCAAGAAAAGCGACGGTGCTGGCGATGCGCTTTTGCAGTCCGGCAATATCCTGCTCGTTTTCGTCATAGGCTGGAACTTCAGCCTGGGTTAAACGGCTGGGGACACTTCTGGCAAAATCACAGGCAATCTGTACCTGCCGCACCAAAGGCAGCATGTCGAGCGCAAGGCGGCTTTGCAGCAACACGTCCGGGCTTACTTTTTTGGCTTCAAAGTGTGCTTCTGCCTTGTCCAGCACACCACTCAAGGCCAGCAGCATTTGCCTGAAGACGGGAACACTGGCGTGATACATGGAAATGGGCGCCGTAGCGCTGGAGGGTTGAGATTGGGACATGGAATTCCTCGCAATGGTTAATCTGAAGAGTTTCGGTTGATGAATGCACTGTAGCAGAACGGCCGGAATTAAGGAGGCTCTGAATAATTCATTCATGAATTCTCAGAGCACGCCAAACAAAAAGCGTGGTTTTTGTTTGGCTTAATTTTCAATGATTTACAATCATTGAAAATGTTGGCACATCCCTGTGCCAAAGAAACTCTGAATAAATCAGAGTTTCTTTAAGTAGCGGATCATCTGCTGTGTTCGAGTGCCCGACACTGCAGCATGATAAGGTTCCGGAAATGGCCGATAATGGCGGCTCCACCTCAAGCAACCTCCGGTACTGAATGAAAATCCCCAAGGGCCTGCAGCCCCTTATTGAAGATGGCATCATCGATGACGTCGTGCGCTCGCTCAAAAGCGGCAAGGAAGCTTCCGTATACGTGGTGCGTCGAGGCGATGAGGTGCTGTGTGCCAAGGTGTACAAAGACAAGGAACAGCGCAGCTTCCAAAGCCGCGTGCAATACCAGGAAGGTCGCAAAACGCGTGGCAGCCGGCAGGCCAGGGCGATGAACAAGGCTACCAGGTTTGGCCGCGAAGAAATGGAAGCAGCCTGGAAAACTGCTGAAGCAGACGCTTTGTACCTGCTGGATGAGGCTGGCGTGCGCGTACCCAGGCCGCAGGGCTATTTTCACGGGGTGTTGTTGATGGAACTGGTTACCGACGCTGCCGGTCATAGTGCTCCGCGGCTGGGTGAGGTTGAGCTCACCGCAGCAGAGGCGCGTGACTGCCATGCCAGCTTGATCGGCGATGTGGTGCGCATGCTCTGCCTGGGCATGATTCATGGCGATTTGTCGGAATACAATGTATTGCTCTCTGCCGACGGCCCGGTGATCATTGACTTGCCGCAGGTGGTCAGTGCATCCGGAAACAATGCGGCACGTGCCCTGTTATTGCGCGATGTGCACAATATCCGGGACAGTCTGGCGCGTTTTGCGCCGGAACTTTCGGACACCTGTTTTGGTGAAGAGATGTGGGCGTTGTACCAGCAGGGAAAATTGAAGGTCGATAGCGTGCTGACCGGAAAATTTGCATTTGACGAGCACTCGGCAGATGTCGATAACGTGCTGCTGTCGATTGAAGATGCCCGCGAGGAAGCCATCCGTCGCCAGTTGGGTCGTGAAGAGGCCGCGGAAAGGGATTGAGCCGACAGGTTCAGGGACAGGTTCAGGGCCAAGCTCAGGGTGGGCTCAGGTCAGGTTCAGGAATTCGCATGTAGATTGCGGCTGAAACAAATCAGACAGACCGTCAGGAGGTGATATGATCGCTACATTCTTCAGAACCAGCGTGATACTGCCGTTGTTCGCTGCGCTGGCACTTATGTTCAGTCCGTCGGTTGAATCGCAAACCCGCATTTCCGCAGAGGCGAGCTGTACCGGGGATGCCGTTAACGCCATTCATTTCGATCAGACCCTGTTACAGGCCAATTACAAAATCATGGTCAGCGAATACGAAGTCGAGCCGGACTTGCGGATACGTCTGGTCAGCGACCCGGGCCTGGCCGACCTGGTTTTGGCCGATGGTTTGGTGAGCCCGGATTTTGCCATCTGCCGTTCCTCAACCCGCTACCGTGCCACCACGCTGTTTGTTGCCAAGTTCGTGACCCAGCCGGATGTCACCATCATGTTGAATCGCAGAGACCGCCACGCCGACTACACGCTGTACGTTGATTCGGAAATCGTCTCCAACGACGAAGCTGCCGCGTTGTTCTGGCTGGCAAAGAAGCAGGTTTCGCTGGCCCGGGGTGCATCCACTCGCTAGGAGGTGTCGCACCGCTCCATCTGCTATTAATCAGTTCATCAACAGGGATTTGACCTTGGGGAGAGACCAGCGTGCAGACTCGACTATCCGACCCGTGTCACAGCATACAAAGGCGCTTGATTCGCCTGCTCGCGGCTGTTCTGATCACCGGCATGGCGGGTTGTGTCTCCACCGCTCCGCAAATTGATTCAGACATTACGCCACAGGTTTCCGGTGGTTCTGGTGTGGTTACCCACACCCAGGCCGAAAAAACGATGGACAAGATTTCGGATCAGACCGAAGACCCGGTCGCGTTTGGAGAACTGCTCTCTATCATCGGCTCACTCAGTAGTACGCCGCTTTTTAAAGACAATCGCACTCATTTGCTGGTGGATGGCCCGGCGACTTACCAAGCCATGTTTGAGGCCATCGATGGCGCGCAGCATTTTATTCACCTTGAGACCTATATTTTTGCTGATGATGAAGTGGGTGTGAAGTTGGCCGAGAAGCTGATCGAGCGGCAACGTAACGGGGTGAAGGTCAGAATCATTTACGACAGCATCGGCAGTTTCGAAAGCAGCGCCGATTTCTTTGAGACTATGCGCGAAACCGGTATAGAGCTGATCGAGTTTCACAAGATCAACCCCATTGATGGCGGCAATCCGCTCAATGCCAATGTGCGTGATCACCGGAAGTTGTTGGTGGTGGATGGGGAAGTGGCCTTTACCGGAGGCATCAACTTTTCCAGTACCTATTCCAGCATTTCCGGCGGAAAGCCCAAATTCGATCGTCTGAAAGAAGGCTGGCGTGACACACACATCGCAGTTTGGGGCCCGGCGGTAGCAGGTTTTGAGGAAATATTTGAAGCCAACTGGCTGGGTCAGGGTGGAGCTGCAGAGGATTTTCCGCTGACTTTGCCGGAGCCGACACACGAAGGTCAGGATGTCATCGCCGTGTTGCATTCTGATGGTGGCGATGGGCAGGAATCCCCTATTTACCATGCCTATCTGGAAACCATGGATGTTGCGCAGGAGAAAATCTGGATCACCCAGGCCTACTTTGCTCCGGACAAATCGTTTTTGGAAAAGCTGGCCCAGGCGGCCGATCGGGGCGTTGATGTGCGCGTGATGGTGCCCGGTTTTTCCGATTCCAATTTGGTGCTGAACGCCTCACGTTCACGCTATGGCTATCTACTCAAACACGGTGTGAAGATTTACGAGAGCACCCTTTCCGTACTGCACGCCAAAACCGCGGTGATAGACGGCATCTGGTCCACCGTAGGCTCCAGCAACCTGGACTATCGCAGCTTTCTGCATAACGATGAACTCAACGCGATTATTTTCGGCCAATCCTTTGCCGCCCAGATGGAAGCGCAATTCCTGGTCGATATGAACAGCTGTGAAGCGGTTTCGCTGGAGGAATGGAAAAAGCGCCCAATAGGCGACCGAATCAAAGAATTCTTCAGCTGGACCATCCAGTATTGGCTGTAATTAAAGGGGACAATTAAAGGGGACGGGGCAAATTAATTAAAATTAATTTGCCCCGTCCCCTTTTTCTTTTACGGAGCCTTCGTTCCAGGAAGTGCCAGCGCTGCAGCATCGAAGGTATAGAGACCGTTGAATTCACCACCCTTCCCGCTGATTGTCGATTTGGCCTTATTGACGATCAAAGCATCGGAAAAATCGGCGGTTTTGCCTTTAACTGATTTGGCTTTACGATAATCGTTCAGAGCCATCCAAACTACCTGGTTGTTCTCAAAATGAAGATTTGTTTCCTTGAACAAAGCTTGTATTACTGCCACTAAAGCAGCTTTCTCTTGTTGGTATTTCTTGCCTTTGAGAGTCCATATAGTCTCAACCAGAACAGTGTCGGTAATCAGCACGCGTTGCTTGCCGTTGATCAGTTTATTGGCTTTTGACGCCTGGTCAGGATCGTCCTGCAGCAAATACCGCAACAGGACGTTGGTATCGATTGCGATCATTTCAAAGCGCTTAACAAGGATTCCTGATCGGTCATGGTTTGATCAGGTTGTACATTCCTGAGCAATCCTTTTGCAGCACCTTTGGACTTCTTGACGATGGTGATTTGACCGTCAGCCACAAAACTTTCGACTTCATCACCAGGTTGAATGCCTACGGACTCGCATTGGCTGACCGGTAGCGTAATCTGCCGCTTGGCACTGACTTTGGGCATGATACATCCTCTTTACATTTGCGACTCAGTAAAGAATAGCAAAATCTTTACCTTTCCACAATAAGTAAAGATAACCCTAAAGGGGACGGGGCAAATTAATTAAAATTAATTTGC
>CAZRTG010000184.1:0-6913 GCA_964602895.1 uncultured Wenzhouxiangellaceae bacterium | reverse complement strand
ATTAAATCGCAGGTTTTATATGTGAACCTGCGCCGCCAGCAACGCAACCCGTTTGTGCTGCATTTTGAGGCTACGCTCCAGCTCGTGATACCGGGCTGAAAGCGCTTCTTTCTCGGCTTCAATACGCGCTGTCAGGGCAGCTTTTTCTGCATCGAACCGGGCAGAAATAGCCGCTTTCTCCGCATCGATGCGGTTGGAAATCGCCTGCCGTCCCAGCTGCACGCGCTCTAACTGCAGTTGCTGCCATTCTTTGATCGTGTCCACAAACTGTGCGTACTCGTATTCCAACTGATCTCTCCAGCCGGCACCGCCATCCTGAATCCGTTCCAGTTTTTGCTGGGCGCGTTTGAATTCCATGTTCAACCGGGCACGTAAAACCTTGAAAGCCGGAGTGCGTTTACGGTTTTTGACCAGGCCAAGCAGGGCACAAGTGGAAATAAACCACTTGTTGATATCCAGATGCCACCAGCGGATGCCGTTACGGTAATCGCCCTGAAACAGGTGGTGGTAGTTGTGGTAACCCTCACCATAAGTGATCAAAGCCAGCAGGTGGTTGTCACGCGCCGAGTTTTCATCGGTGTAAGGCTGTGTGCCCCACATATGCGCCAGCGAGTTGATGAAGAAGGTGATGTGATGGCTCAACACCAAACGGGCAATTCCGGCCAGCAGGAACATTCCCAGTATGTCGCCGGTCAACCAGCCAAGGAACAGAGGCAGGGCCAGGTTGGTGAGCCAGACCAGGGCCCAGTACCAGCGGTGTTGAAAAGCGGCAACGGGGTCTTTGAACAAATCAGGAACCACACTGTAATCCACCTCGCCGCTGGGGTAATCCCGGAGCATCCAGCCGATATGGGCGAACCAGAAACCGCGGCCTATGGAGTACGGATCTTTGTCGTTGTTATCCACGTAACGGTGATGCACCCGGTGGCGTGCCGACCAGACGATGATGCTGTTTTGCAATGACATGCCGCCCGCTATGGCCAGGAACCATTTGAGAACGGGATGGGCTTCATAGGTGCGGTGTGACCACAGGCGGTGGTAGCCGCTGCCTATCCCGATCCCGTTGATGACCGTAAAAATGGCGAAAAACGCCCAGGCCCAGCCACTGAATCCGTGCACAATGCCATACCAGGGCACGACCGTAATCGCGACCAGAAAGGTCAGCCCCAAAACGGCGGTTACGGCCCAGTTGATGGAGCCTGATTCTGCCTGCGGAGGCGCAGAAGAAGAAACGGTCATGCAAATATTCCTGTGTAATCAATGCAAACAAGCAAGGCGAGCGCCATTGGCTTGGGTCGCTGGAAATGGCCGGAGTGCGGCAACGCTACTGCAGTTTAACAGATACAGGCAGAATTCTGTTCCTACCCAGGAATTCAGGTACGCATGCCCACGCCGCGGTGGAGCAACCACAAACACCAGATGAACAACAAAACTCCGGCTGTCACAATCACGGCAAACGTATGCACCAGGCCGACATCGGATACACCCAGCAGGCCGTAGCGGAAACCGTTCACCATATAGAGAATGGGATTAAAGGCTGAAACCTTTTGCCAAAACTCGGGCAACAGATCGATCGAATAGAACACACCACCCAGGTAGGTCAAAGGTGCCAGGACAAAAGTCGGGATGATGGCAATATCATCAAATTTCTGTGCATAAATTGCGTTGACCATCCCGGCCAGGGAAAACACGATGGCGGTCAGAAACAGTACGCTGATGGCAACCAACACGTTGGTTACATGCAAATCAGTAAACAGCAACGACACCAGCAACACCACACACCCCACCAGCAGGCCGCGCACCACGCTGCCCGTGACATAACCCACCATGATGATCCAGTTGGGCAGCGGTGAAATCAGCAATTCTTCGATGTGTTTGCCAAATTTCGCACCAAAAAACGACGAGACCATATTGCCATACGCATTGGTGATGACCGACATGATGACGAGGCCGGGGACGATGTATTCCATATAGCTGAATCCGCCCATCTCACCAATGCGCTGGCCAATCAACTCACCGAAAATAATGAAGTACAAAGACATGGTGATGGCTGGAGGCACAATCGTCTGGCCCCAAATGCGTAAAATGCGGTTGATTTCCCTGCGTACGATGGTGGTATAGCCCACCCAGTTCACAGCAGGCATCATGGCTGATCCCCGCTGCCGGCCACCTTTGGCTGACCCGTGTTCTGCCCATCAATTTGCCCGTTATTTTGCCCGTCATCCTGATTGAGCATGCCGAGGAACAATTCTTCCAGACGATTCGCCTTGTTGCGCATGCTCAGTACATTAATTCCTTTCTGGTCCAAAGCTGCAAACAGGCTGTTCAGCGATTTTTGTTTGGGCACTGAAGCTTCCAGCGTACGCGCATCCGTCATGATGATCTGCATCCCCTCAACCTGCGGCGGTTGCTGTATGGATTCACGCAGATCCAGCACAAAGGTTTCCACCTGCAATGAAGCCAGTAGGCTTTTCACATCCGTATCTGCCACGATCCTGCCGTGGTCGATGATGGCGATATTGCGACAGAGTTGCTCGGCCTCTTCCAGATAATGCGTGGTGAGGATAACCGTGGTACCGGCCTCATTGATAGCCTTGATGAACTCCCACATGGTACGACGTATTTCGATGTCCACGCCGGCCGTGGGTTCGTCCAGGATCAGCAAACGCGGTTCGTTCATCATGGCGCGGGCAATCATCAAACGCCTTTTCATACCACCCGACAGCGTACGCGCCGTTTTGAATGCTTTGTCCCAAAGCTGCGATTGACGCAGGTATTTTTCAGCCCGCACGGTGGCAATGCGCCGTGGTATGCCATAAAAGCCGGCCTGATTCACCACAATCTCAAACGGCTTCTCAAAAAAATTGAAATTCATTTCCTGGGGCACCACGCCGATATGGCTCATGGCCAGAGAGCGCTGGGTCTGCACACTGGCGCCAAACACCAACGACTCACCCGAAGTGGCGTTGACCAGTGAGGAAACAATGCCGATCAAAGTGGACTTGCCGGCACCATTGGGCCCCAGCAAGGCAAAAAAATCGCCCTCGTCGACATTCAGCGAGACCCCTTTGAGCGCTTCAACACCATTACTGTAGGTCTTGCGCAGATCCTTGATTTGCAGTGCATACATCGAATGTGGTGTTCCTGGTTGCGGCGGTGCCTGTCCTGGCTGCATGTGTCCAGGCAACTGTCCTGGCAGCCTGTTCTGGCTGCCTGTCTGACTTAACATGATCTACTTGGTAATTGCTCCCGGCCTGGCTCTGCCTCCTGCATCCCTGTAGCCGTGGGGAGAATCTTACTCTGAGCCAGACTCGTAAGCTCAGGATTTCATGCTCCCGCCTTTATATGGAGCAGATCAGGGCCTGATTCAACAGTGTTTCAACAGCTTGCGTGACCAATCGCCTATGGACAGCGCGGGTTCGAACCCCTATCTTGGCGGCTTCGTCTCAAACAAGACCTGGTTCAGGAAGCCATTCGGCATCACATGCAGCTGTTAAAGACACTACCAAAAACCCATCGGCCAAAAACTCATAGGCCAAAAACACATAGATTTGGCCCTTTGTTGCTACTTTTCCTGGCGCTGGCGGGGCTGCCCGGCAACCCGGTTCTTGCAAAGAACACCCATGCGACCCTGGAACTGACCCCTTGTGAACTGCGTTTACCCGGCACCGGCCTGACCGCGCCGGCCGAATGCGGCTGGTTTGAAGTCGCAGAAAATCCGGCTGAGCCGGAAGGGAAACAGATCAAATTACGCGTGGCTCGTGTACCTGCAACAGGGCGCCGTGTGGAACCGGACCCCTTGATCCTGTTCGCTGGCGGTCCGGGACAGGCAGCCACCGAAGCCTGGCTGATCGTGGCACCGGCCTTTCGCAAGCTGACCGAAAATCGTGATGTTTTACTGATCGACCAGCGGGGTACGGGGCAATCCAATCCCTTGCGTTGCCGTCAGATCGGTTTGGACGAAGCCCTGACCTACGACTGGGAAGACCTGAAACAGAGCACCCGGGAATGTCTGGATGATCTGCCGGGCGACCCGCGCTTCTATACCACCACCATCGCCATGCAGGATTATGACCAAGTCCGTGCGGCCTTGGGTTATGAACAACTGAACCTGTTTGGCGTTTCCTATGGCACACGTGCTGCACAGGTCTATCTGCGGCTATTCCCGGACCAGGTCAGGACGGTGGTACTCGATAGCGTGGTACCGCAAACCCTGGCTTTGGGCAGTGAGCACGCAGAAAAGTTGGATCAGGCGCTGGATCGCATTTTGGACCACTGTGAAGCAGAAGCCGATTGTCGCGCAGCTTTTCCCGATAGCCGCGAGGACCTGCGCCACATGGCTGAGGCGGTTACGGCCGACCCGGTGATGATTACCATCGACCACCCGCTGACGGGTGAGCCGCAACAGATCAAATTTGATCGCGATGTACTGGGCGGTGCGATTCGTTTTCTCAGCTACGCTTCCGAGACGCAGGCTTTGCTGCCTTTGCTGATCCACGAGGCCGCTACCACGGGCGATTATTCCCGCATTGCCAGCCAGTTGATGATTACCGCTACCGGCCTGGCCGAAAGCATTGCCCAGGGCATGGAACTGTCGGTGGTGTGTAGCGAAGATTTTCCAAACTTTCCAGCCAGCGATGAGGCTGATACCGCTTATCTGCTGGGCGACAGCATGCGGCGATCCACCGATATTCAATGTGAAATATGGCCACGCGGCGAGGTCCCGGCTGATTTCAACCAACCCATAGAAAGCGATAAACCGGTGCTGCTGTTATCGGGTGAACTGGACCCGGTCACGCCACCCGAATACGCCGAACAGGTATTGCAGCATTTGAGCCATGGCAAGCATCTGGTGGCGCCGGGGCAGGGCCACAGCGTGGCTGGAAAAGGCTGTCTCGGTCGCTTGGTATCGGAGTTTATCGCAGCGGCCGATTTCAGCCAGCTGGATACCAGCTGCATCTCACAATTACAGGCCTCGCCCTGGTTCATGACTTTAACGGGGCCCACGCCATGATCGTTGTCAACAACCTGCACAAATCCTTCGGTGAGGTAAAAGCCGTACGTGGCGTGAGCTTTGAAGCCCACGATGGTGAAATCACCGGTTTGTTGGGTCCAAACGGTGCCGGCAAAACCACCACGCTGCGCATGCTTTATTCCTTGCTGCCACCCGATGAGGGTGAAATCCGTATCGATGGACTGGATCCGGGCAAGGATGCCATGGAGATCAAGCGCACACTGGGGGTGGTGCCCGACGGCCGCGGCCTGTACAACCGACTTACGGCGCGTGAAAACATCGAATACTTTGGTGAATTGCACGGTATGTCCCGCGCGCAGATGAGCGAGCGCATCAGCCATCTGACCCATACCCTGGGCATGGAAGACTTCATCGACCGCCGTACTGAAGGGTTTTCCCAGGGACAACGGGTCAAGGTCGCCATTGCACGCGCCATGATTCACAGCCCGCAAACCGTGTTATTGGACGAACCCAGCAACGGCCTCGATGTGATGGCAACACGCGCTTTGCGCAACTACATCCTCAGCCTCAAACGCGATGGCCATTCGGTGGTTTTGTCCACCCATATCATGCAGGAGGTCGTGGCTTTGTGTGACCGCATTGTGATCATTGCCAAAGGCGAAGTCGCAGCAGACGGAACAGCAGAAGAACTGATGGAACGCAGCGGTTCTAGCACGCTGGAAGATGCCTTTGTCAAACTGATTGGTTCGGATGAGGGTTTGCTGGCATGAGCGGCATCAGTATCGTCTTTCGTAAAGAAACCCGCGAGAACATCCGTGACCGCCGGACCGTGTTCAATACCTTGCTGCTGGGGCCCATCCTGTTTCCCTTCATGTTCATTGCGCTGGTGTGGTTTACCACCTCGGCGGAACAGGAGCGCGCGGAAAAAACCCTCGAGGTGCCGGTCATTGGTGCCGAACTGGCACCCAACCTGATGCGTTTTCTGGAACAACAGGGCGTGGTGATCAAAGCGCCGCCGGCAGACCCGGAGGCTGTGGTACTCGCCCAGGAAGAACTGGTGGTGCTGCGCATACTGCCGGAATACCCGGATAAATGGCGGGCCGGTGAGCCGGCGCCGGTGGAATTGATTGCCGATCCGTCACGACAGGAATCATCGGTCAACATCCGCCGGGTCAAAAACCTGCTGGCCATTTATGGACAGCAGACCGGTTTGCTGCGCCTGCAACTCAGGGGCGTGGCGCCCCAGGTCATGGCGGCAGTGGATATCCGAGATGTGGACCTGTCAACCGCCAAAAGCCGCGCCATTCTGGCGATGATTTTCCTGCCCTATGTCCTGATGATCACCGCCTTTACCGGCGGCATGCATCTGGCCATGGATACCACGGCCGGCGAAAAAGAACGCAAAAGCCTGGAACCCTTGTTTATCAACCCGGTACCGCGCTGGCAGATCATGGTGGGCAAGCTGTTGACCACCACCCTGTTCGCCATGGCCTCGCTGGCACTGACCCTGGTGTCGTTCAAACTGGTATTGCCGCTGATGCCGGTCGGTTCGTTTGGCATCGACCTGAGCCTTTCGATGACCGCGCTGCTGCAGATCCTGCTGGTGATTGCACCGGTGGCGATACTGGCGGCCAGCCTGCTGACGTTGCTGGCCTCGTTTGCCAAAACCTATCGCGAAGCACAGTCCTATATGAGCCTGGTGGTGATGATTCCGCTTATTCCCAGCATCATCTTCATGGCCAATCCGATCAAGCCGGAATTATGGATGATGTCCGTGCCGCTGTTTTCACAGAACCTGCTGATTGGCGAGATCATCCGCGGTGATGGTGTACCGGTGTTGTGGTATGCCCTGTCCATCGGCAGCACCCTGGTGATTGGCCTGGCCTTGGCTGCCGTGGCGGCAACACTTTACAACCGCCCAAGGATAGTCTTCAGCGG
>CAZRTG010000183.1:0-6957 GCA_964602895.1 uncultured Wenzhouxiangellaceae bacterium | reverse complement strand
ACCCGTAGTTGTTGTACGTGATCCTGAAGGTACGGAAACGAGTGTCCTGCTACGCAATGAACTGCCCGGCCTACAAAAGTACTCCGTACCCAGTCCCCAATTCATCCAGTTTGATACGGATGATGGCATTACGCTAAACGCCTACATCATCAAGCCGAGCAACTTTGACCCTGCGAAAAAGTACCCGGTGATTGCTTATGGCTACGGCAATGCCGGCTCACAAATGGTGGTGAATACCTGGGGCAGTTCTCGCGGTGCTCAACGTGATCTTTGGCATCGTTATATGGCGGAACAAGGTTATATCATTTTCAGTATGGACAATCGTACCACTGCAGGCCGTGGTAAAAAGGCCAAAAACCTGACCTATGGTGAGTATGGCAAATGGGCGGTGCTCGATCAGTTACAAGGAGTACGTTATCTTGAAACTTTATCCTTTGTTGATTCAAGCCGGGTGGGCTTTTGGGGTTGGAGTGGTGGCGGTTACCTGACTGCAGCCATGATGACCAAGGGTGCACCACACTACAAAGTGGGCGTGAGCGTTGCGCCTGTAATTGACCTGGTCAATTATCAGGCGGTCGGTGTTGAGCGCTGGATGGGCCAACTGAAAGACAATCCGGATGGTTATGCGCGGGTGAGTCTGCTTAATTATGTCGATCGCCTGGAAGGTGATTTGCTACTGATACACGGCACGGGCGATGAAAATGTCAAGTTCGCCTTTACCCTGCAGTTTGCCGATGCGTTGATAAAGGCCAACAAACAGTTCGACATGATGGTCTACCCCAATGAGCATCATGGAATAGAAGGCTACCGACTGCACGTGTACACCAAGATTGCAGATTATTTCAAAGAGAAGCTATAGGTTTTCCCTGTAAAAACAAAGAGGCCGAGCAACTCAATGTAACTTGGGCAAATGCCACGGACACAATAGGAAAAAAGCATGAAGCAAATACAGAAACGTATTATCGGCTTGTTGTTTACCGCAGTCTGCAGCTTGATCGCCTTGAGTAATGCTGCCGCTTCGGTCGCGTTGGTTGGAGGGTCCATCGTCGATATCGAAGACGGATCTTCAATCTCCGACGCGGTCGTGCTGGTCGATGGCGAACGCATTACCGCCATCGGTAAGGCCAACGAGGTAGCCATTCCGAGCGATGCGGAAGTCATTGATGTCGGGGGTGCTTACTTGATACCCGGTTTAATGAATATGCACCTGCATCCTGGGATCGCGCTACCCGGAAAAATGGCGGCTGAGCTCGCTAACGAAACGGATGCCGAGTTGGCGTTACGTGTTGCGGCAAATATACGCGAAATTCTGCAAGCGGGTGTTACCACCATACGCATACCCGGCAACTCGTGGCCCCCGCGCTTTCCCGGGCATTCTGATCTGGCGATGCGGAAGGCCATAGCCAGTGGATTGGACTACGGCCCAAGGATTTACAGTTCCGGCGAAGCTCTGGTGATTACCGGCGGCCATGGGTCCAGTAGTGGCCAAACCTACAACGACGGACCATACGAACTAATCAAAGCGGCTCGTCGAGAAATCAGCTCGGGCGCCGACTGGGTCAAGATCATGATTTCAGGCGGTATTGCGACCGAAGGTGGAGACCTTTCACAGGCGCTGATGACAGCAGAGGAAATCAATGCCGTAGTGGATGCCGCACATCGATTTGGCGCCAAAGTCGCGGCTCATTCTGGATCGTCACAAGCCACCAGCATCGCAGTCGATGCCGGAGTAGACAGTATCGAACATGGCTATTTCCTGGATCGCCAGGTGCTGAAGAAAATGGCCAAAGCAGGTACCTGGTTGGTACCCACTATCGTTGTGAGTCAGCCCGCCACCGCACCATTTTTTGAAATGATTGACTCGCCCCAGTGGTATCTGGAGCGGCGTGATGCAGCGGGTAAGGAGCATTGGAAAGCGCTTCAGATGGCGATAGAAGAAGGAGTGAATATCGGCTTGGGTACGGATCAGCTGCCCGGAGAACCCAATGATGGAACCACGGCGACTGCGCGCGAGGCGCAGTACTACGTTGAAGCAGGTATGACACCATTGCAAGCGCTGCGCTCAGCCACTATTGAAACTGCCCGCATGCTCGGGGCCGAAGACGAAATAGGTTCGTTGCAGGTCGGCAAGTACGCAGATATTGTTGTTGTCGACGAGAACCCGGCGCAAGACATCAAGGCATTGCGACATATTCGCTTGGTTATGAAAGGCGGTGAGGTATACCGCAATGAATTAGGTAGCCGCTGATCGATTACCTATTGGATCTTGTGTTTCGAGCTGTGCGTTACAGACGGGCCAAATAACCGGGATAGTCTTTTAGCTGCTGCGATATGCGTATCAGACAGCGGTATAACCCTCTGTTGAAAATACTTCTTATTCTGAGTCCTTGAGTTCAATTACATTTTTTGTTTTGTAGATATAGACGAGAGTTGCCGTGGTTCTTTGCATCATCGGGTAGAAGGCGGGATTGCTCCCGCCGTCCTCCAACACCTCTGGGCATACGGTTCCGTTCCACGGCGGTTCCTGTCAACATCACTTTTGTTGTCAAACGTCGCCTGATAATTAAGGAAGCTCTGAATGAGTCAGAGTGTCCTTAATAAGCGCCCAACCTTATCTTACGAATACTGTCCACTACTTCCGGTTTTAGGCCCCTGGCGGGCATTTGCTCTGATCATACAGAGAACGTTCACATCGCAACATTCACAGGTTCAGTCCTTCAGTTGCCGGTTGGCAACCTACTATGGCCTCTGCTGACTTCTGATAATCCATCCCCTAGCTTACCGGTAGTGGTAGCCAATGGCAGATCACCAGTTCCCCCGGGGTAATGCACGCGACCTTCACACTGATACCCTCCGCAAACACGTCCGCAGTTTCCGTACAATTACCGGGCTTTGAAGATATAGGACTTCTCACCCACTGCGGCCGTCTCGTATGCGATTCCTATTCGTCTGGCCAGTGCTTTGCCTTCAGACTCCACCTCACGATGGACACCCTTGCCGTTCGGCTAACCGTTCCCCTGGTCGGGCCGATAGGGGACTTACACCCCCAAGTCATCCAGTCTCCACCAAAGTGACCAGAACAGCGCCAGTCACGGCGCTACGCACCATGCCTGGCGCGCCAAAAAAAGGGCCGACATTGCCGACCAAATGGATTTCCTTTTACTCTGGCTGTTAATCAGCAATGTCATTGCGATAAATTTCGCCACCTTTCATTACCAGCCGGATATCCCGCAGCGCCTTGATGTCAGCTGTAGGATCTGCCGAAACTGCCAGAATGTCGGCGTACTTGCCGACCGTGATGGAACCCGAGTTCTTGTCAGCACCGAGCATACGCGCGGGCTCAATAGTGGCAGCCCGTAATGCCTGCAGATTGCTCATGCCGGCCTCTACGTAATACTGTGCTTCCCGAGCCGTTGCCGTGGTTCCATCATTGGGCTCGCTGGGTAGCTGGTCTGTTCCCAACGCGATATTGACCTTTTCTTCAATGGCCATTTGCAGCATTTTCCAATGATCCTTGCCGGCAGAATCGCGTCGATCCAGATACCATTGTGGCGAACCGATTTTTTCAAAAAAGTCGGCGGTAGCCGGTTGACTGACTACGATGGTGGGAACCAGCCAGGTACCGTGCTGTTTCATGTTCTTGAGCGTCGCTCTATCCAGGAAATAACCATGCTCTATACTGTCGATGCCTGCATCAACAGCTATGTTGGTGGCATTGGATGAGCCGGAATGGGCGGCCACTTTGGCACCAAAGCGATGCGCTGCATCCACCACTGCATTGATTTCTTCGGCTGTCATCAGAGCCTTGGAAAGATCACCGCCATCAGTAGCGATGCCACCTGAAATCAGAATTTTGACCCAGGTTGCACCCGAACTGATTTCACGTCTGGCGGCTTTCATTAGTTCATAGGGGCCATCATTGTAGGTTTTGCCATGTTCTGACCCGTGGCCTCCGGTAATGACCAGCGCCTCACCTGCACTGAAGATTCTGGGGCCATCCGACTCCCCCTTATTGATTGACCGCATGAGTGCAATATCACCATGGCGATCATCACCTGGCAAGCGAATTGTCGTCACGCC
This sequence comes from uncultured Wenzhouxiangellaceae bacterium, assembly GCA_964602895.1. Classification (GTDB taxonomy): domain Bacteria; phylum Pseudomonadota; class Gammaproteobacteria; order Xanthomonadales; family SZUA-36; genus JAWXBM01. The sequence continues at coordinate 2,877 of CAZRTG010000183.1, read as the reverse complement.
CGCCTGTAACGAGGCAAGTGCCGCCTCCGCCATACGCAACGTCAATGCACCTTCAGTTTCATTGGCCAGTTCCGATTCCATTTTTCCTGGCAGCTTCAAACCCAGATGCACATGCATGTTCATCATGCCCGGTATCAACCAGGCACCTTTGACATCAACTACTTCGGTGCCTTCAGGAAGAGACACATCATTGGCCTTGCCTACAGCTACAATTCGGTCAGCCTCGATCAGCACGACAGCATCTTGCAAAGACTTACCGCTATCAATGTCGACCACTGAACCACCCACCAGCGCTACGTGGCCTGAAGTCCTGTCGGCATGAGCGGTACTGAAAGTGAATGCAGAAATAAATAAAAAACTGATGAGGTGAATGGTGTACACCAAAAGGCGATTGGTTTTAAGTGAATTCATTGCTTTGTTCCGTTTGTACGTGAAAGTGAACATTTCTTAGCGATGGGTGCAGAGAAATGCTGGCTCCGAATGAGGAATTCGGAGCCAGATTTCAATCAGTTGCCGAACAAGTACGTGGCGCGTATGCCGACTCGGCGGAAAGACGGTTCGATAAACAGTCCACCTGCAAACGCCTTCTGATAGGCATTGGTGTAGTAATTCTCGTCAAACAGGTTTTCTGCATACAGCACAAATCTCAGGTTGTCGTTTTCAACACCCAGGCGCAGATTGAAGTAGTCATAGCTGGGGACGTCCCAGGGGAAGCCTGACTGAATCATAGCGCTCATGGTTGCCTTGATACTATCGCGATAGTGCCATTCGAGCCTTGCATAACCACTCCAGGTGTCATTGATGCGATAGTCATATTCGGCATCAGCGGACATAGTCCACTCTGGAGAGTTGGGTATGGTCTGACCATCAAGCACATGATTTTGGCTATCGATAAATGCAACAAACTTGTCGAATTTTGCATCCAGATAACCTACATTTAAATTCACCAATAAATGATCGGACACCAGCGCGGTTGCAGAAAGCTCTGCACCTTTAGACGTTGCGGAATCTGCGTTGTTAATACCGCCATACATTACAAAATCACCGTTCTCGTCGATCACGTTTTCCTGAAACGCCACTTGCATATCAGACCAATCCATGTAGAAAAGAGCTCCATTCAAACGCAGGCGTCGATCCAGCAAATCAGTTTTAACCCCGACCTCATAGTTCCAGAGTTCTTCAGGTTCATAAGATTCACGATCAGGATTTGGTGCAACTTGCACGCCGCCAGATTTGAAACCTTTAGAAATGGTGCCGTAGTAGGTCGTGGTGTCTGTAGCCAGATAGCTCAACGCGACTTTAGGTGAGAAATCCGTGAACGAGTCTTTAACCATGATATGTTCTTGAAATACCCCGGAGAAGCCTTTGATATCTGACTCTTTGGTTTCTTCGCTGTAGCGACCACCAAGGGTAGCTACCCACTGGTCATTGATATGATAATCAACCTGACCAAAGATAGCCCAGGTGTCGGTGCTCTCAGTTACATCATCCCTGTCAATCAGAAACCCGGCCGGTAATCCCAGGAATGCATAGTCGCCAATGAAAGTCTGGTTGATTTCTGCCCCTTCATCTTCTGCGTACAGAGCGCCAATGCTCCACTGCCAGTCACTATCATTGGTATTTTGAATACGGAACTCGGTGCTGATGCTTTCATTCTCCGTATTGCGATACTCACGAAGGTAGTCGCGGCTACTGCCATCAATGTCTCCGTTGCCGATTAAATCTGAATTGACGTAGCCGGTGATGCTTGTGAACAACAAATTACTGGTTGTGTAATCTACCCGTATGACGCCATTGCGCAAATTTGTTCCAACACTCTGTGGGAAGTTGAAATTGACACGATCACGGTTTTGTGGATAAAAGCCGACTGTGTCTACGAAGGGATCGGTTTTGCCGTCACCATTTCTATCTGGGAACTCTCCCGGATAAAGTACGGTTCCTGCAAAGGTTGAGAATACGCCCGATGGCACGCCTTCGCGCATACCAACATCTTCCGTTCCGTACTGAAACATGGCATCAACAGTCAAGTTATCGGTAGGAGTCCAGCGCATCGATCCACGAAAATACTTGTAGTCCTGGTCATTACCGCCACCAATAGGGTTGATGTTTTTGATATTGCCGTCAGAATCTGTTGATTTGACATTCAAGCGCATGGCCAAGGTGTCTTTGATCAATGGAATATTGACCACACCTTCTAAATCGATGGTATCGAAGCTAGAGTAATCCACCATAGCTGAGCCTTCAAACTCATTACCCGGCTTTTTGGTTGTAATACTGATGCCACCACCGATTGCATTGCGACCGAAATAAGTCGCCTGTGGGCCACGGAGAATTTCAATTTGTTGAATATCCATAATGGGCGGGTTAATGGTACTGCCTGCTACACTGAAATCATCAACGTAGAAGCCTGTTGTAGTTGTTCCTCCCACGCCCAGAAAGTTGGTCACACCACGGATACTGATTTGACGACGTGAACGGGAGCCGTTACTGATAAAGCTCGCGTTGGGGACTGAGGCAATGTAGTCACCTACATCCTTGAACATGGCTTTCTCAATCGCCTGAGCGCTGAATGCGGTAATAGCAATTGGAACATCCTGCAGGTCTTCCTCACGACGCTGGGCCGTAACGATTACTTCTTCAAGGGCAAGGCTACGGGGCTCGGCCACTTGATCCTGAGCTATTACACTGCCTGATGAAATGGCGAGCAAAATGCTGGCGGGCAGAATGGCCAGTGCCAGCCTGATCGGCAAAAATACGGACCGTTTGGTATGAGTTTCTCTCGAATATTGACTGTGTTTCATGAATACTTCCTCAGCTTGAAACTAGTTATAAATTAAAAAATTGCCATTTACTTTCTTACGCCAGCACCCGAACTGG
>CAZRTG010000182.1:0-6975 GCA_964602895.1 uncultured Wenzhouxiangellaceae bacterium | reverse complement strand
GGCTGCCTCCTACATAGGATTAACCTCAATGTCGGCAGCATGGCTGCCTCCTACATGTGGGGACCCACGGTCGCTTCAGGTGGTGGTCGGCACCAGACTGGCCAGTGCCTCGACATGGGCATCGCTGTCGTTCAGTGCCGGAATGTATTTCAGGCTCTGGCCACCGAAGTCTCTGAACATTTTGCTGTTGCGCAGCTCGATTTCTTCCAGCGTTTCAAGGCAATCCACGGCGAAGCCAGGGCAAATGACCTGCACATGCTTTACACCTTCCTTCGCCAGTTGCTGCAAGGTCAATTCGGTATAGGGCTGCAACCAGGGTTCGCGGCCCAGGCGTGACTGGAAGGTCAGTAGCCATTCATCATTTTGCAAGCCGGCCTGTCGGGCGATGGCCGTGATGCTGTCACGGCATTGCTGTGCATAAGGATCACCATTTTGCACATAGCGCTCCGGAATCCCGTGCATGGAGAACAACAGCTTTTCCGCTGCTCCATGGATTTGCCTGTACTGCCTGATCGTATTGGCCACCGCCTCAATCCATTGTGGGTGCTGATGGTAGTCATCGATTCGAAGTTGCTGTGGTTGCCAGTTCAAATCCTGCAGCGCAGCATCCACCGCATCAAAGACCGAGGCGGTGGTGGTTGCCGAATATTGCGGATACAAAGGCAATAGGATTAATTTCTGGATGCCTTGTGATTGCAGATCTTTCAGCGCCGCAGCAATCGAGGGTTTGCCATAGCGCATGCCCGTAGCCACTACTGACGTTGCCTCCAAACGCTCTGCTAACTTTTTCGCCAGCTTTAAGGTCAGAACCAGTAACGGCGAACCCTCGTCCGTCCAGACTTCCCTGTAGGCAGCCGCGGATCGTCTGGAGCGCAAGGGTACGATCACCAGATACAACAGCGGTAGCCACAACCACCGGGGCAGATCGATCACCCGCGGATCGGACAGAAATTCGCGTAAAAACCGCGCCACCTCTTTGCTTCGTGGCTTTTCCGGCGTACCCAGATTAGCCAATAAAACAGCCGTCCTGGGCTTGTTTTGGGCTTTTTTTATTGTTTCAACCATACTTCCCTCTTTGTTGTTTATTCGCCACACGCAAACCATATGATGACGCACATTATCCTGCAAACACACCCCGGATGCATTTCTGCCGGATGCCAACCCGCATGTGCAGTTGCGTCTCAGGGGTTTTCAGACCACCGATGGCTTGCAACCAAGCCTCCGGTCCAGAAATTGCAAGTGTTGTGGATACACCACAGAACGCCGATCCACCCTCAGAATACACGGTAAGGCTTTGTTTTACATATTTTTTTCTGATAGCATATCCGTCCCGTCGCGTTCTGGACCCGGCTGATTTCAAGCCCATGATGCAAGCCATAAAAACAATGATATTTACCCTGCTGATTGCGCTCCCGCTATCGCTTGCTGCCGCGCCGGATGGATACAGCATCAACTCAGACAGTGGTTCCTCCTTCGCGGACAGCCTTTATCGAATCGATCTGGCGACCGGCCAACTAACGCGTTTGGGTTTTGTTCGTTCCCTGGGAGAAATTCGTCTGGATGTGGAAGGCCTGGCCTTCGCGCCGGACGGAACTCTCTACGGCATCGATGATGAGTCTCTGAAACTGTTCCCACTGAACACCGATAACGGCCAGGCCCTCAGCTCTGGAGAAGTCACGGTTACCGGGCTGCCCATTGGCGGCAAGAACGATTTCGGTATGACTTTTGCCTGCGACGGCAACCTGTATGTGAGCTCAGCCAGCGATAAGTCGCTTTATCGTGTGGCGCTTAATGGTCAGGCTACACGCATAGGCAATGCCGGTAGCCTGGGCGCCAAGATCAACGGCCTGGCAGCCTGGGGCAACCCCGTTGAGCTCTATGGCTTGAGCGAAGGTAATCTGAACGGTACCGACTCATCCAGTTTATATTCCATTAACCTGACTGACGGTACCAAAACCCTGCAAGGCCAATTATCAGGTGGATTTGCCCGTTTTGACCAAGCGGGACTGGCATTCGACAATTCCGGTCAATTGTGGGCCATTACCGACCGCAGCCAGGCATTCCCACAGTTGCCCAGCGAAATTTTAAAGGTCAACAAGAATAACGGTAGTGCCACTGTGGTCAGCAGTACCGTTGGTGAAACCGGGTTTGAAAGTCTGGCCATAACCCTGCCACGCGGTTGTGGCGGAGGTAGCGGTGATGACCGCGCTACATTCACGGTGCAAAGCCGCTTTGTCGATCACAATGATGTTACACCAGTTACGCTCGATATCAGTTGCAACACCGGGCTGATTCTGGATCAGACCAAAACCGTATTGCCGAACGATGGGTTGTTTGGCTCGTTTGAAGTTTCTTTTGTGGTCAGTGACTTTGGATCAACCCCACTGAATTGTACCGTAAGCCAACGGGCTACCCACGGTTACAGCAACAGCTATACCTGCCTGGGTGAATCGGAATGCACCGAGCCTCAAAGCATCGCCAATTGTTCGTTTAAAGATGTTGCCGCAGGCACCGACAACCTTTGCCAGGTACAAAGCTACCCGAACGCCGTACCGTTTACGGTAATCAAGGAATGGCTGTTTGAAGCAGAAGACCTGGGCGAAACCGATTCTGCCAACATCGTGTTTGAATGTCAGAACGTTTTCGATGGTGACGGCACCGGAGACGCCAACGCCATGACCTGGAACTGGTCGGTAAAGGGCAACTCCGAACTCACAGCACATATCCAGCCGAGCTTCAGGGGAACCACGCAATGTCGCGCTACTGAAAGCAATGCCTACAGTGCAGTTGAAGCAGAAAATGGCTGTGGCAACTGGTTACCGGTGTTGATCGGCGACAGTTCCCGCTCCTGCACCATCAGCAATACGGTATTCCTTGAAGGAATACCCACCCTGAGCGATTACAGCCAATGGCTGCTGGTGTTGTTGCTGCTTGGAGTTGGTCTGGTCGCAGTGCGACGCATCTGATCCACCCCTTTCCGATCGATGAGTTTCTGTTCAGCCCGGCAATCTTTGCCGCAATAAATAGGCTAAACTTCTCTTTTAAGAATTCACGGAGTCAAGAGATGGGTATTGGTGGAATCAGTATGTGGCAGTTATTGATTTTGTTGGTGATCGTGGTATTGGTATTCGGCACCAAAAAGTTGCGTAACCTGGGCGGCGATCTCGGTAGTGCGATCAAAGGTTTCCGCAAAGGCATGGAAGACGACGACAAGAATGCGGACTCGGAACGCCTGGAAGCTGACCCCGGCCCGGAATCGGTTGACGCCACCCACAAATCGCAAAGCAATGAACCGGCCAGTAAAACCTGACCAGTAAAGCCTGATCAGTAAAGCTTAAAAAATCCCATGTTCGATGTTGGTTTTACCGAACTGCTGTTGCTGGCTGTTATCGGCCTGCTGGTCCTGGGCCCGGAACGCTTGCCCAAAGTTGCCCGCACGCTGGGTGGTCTGACGCGCAAGGCCCGCAGCAGCTGGCTGAATCTCAAGCGTTCCATCGATGCTGAAATCAACGCCGAAGAATTAAAAAAACCCATGCAAAAAATGCGCGATGAAGTTCGTTCGGCAGTTGATGGAGTAGACCAGCAACTGAAGAAGACCACCGGTGAGGTTCGTTCCGCGGTTGATGGGGCAGACCGGCAACTGAAAAAGACAGGCGACGAGGTCAACGACAGCCTGACCGGCAAAACTTCCGCTCCCAAGCCCACCGATCATGACAACAACTGACGGTAACGAAGATCGGGAACAGACTTTCCTGGAACATTTGATCGAATTGCGCAGCCGTTTGTTAAAGGCCTCTGCAGCAGTGCTGGTCGTACTCCTGGTTTTGTTGCCCTTCTCTCGCAAGCTGTATGAGTATCTGGCCGCACCTCTGACCGCAAAACTGCCTGCGGGCAGCAGCATGATTGCCATCGACGTGGCTTCACCCTTTCTCACGCCCTTCAAGCTGTCACTCCTGCTGGCGCTGGTATTGTCCATCCCGATCGTGTTGTACCAAAGCTGGGCATTTGTTGCACCGGCTTTATACCGGCATGAAAAACGCCTGGCCAAACCCTTGCTGTACAGCGCTGTGGTGTTGTTTTACGCCGGCTGTGCCTTTGCCTACTTCGTGGTGTTTCCGCTGATTTTCGGCTTTTTTACCAGCGTTGCCCCGGCCGGTGTTTCGGTCATGACCGACATCAGTAAATACCTGGATTTCGTGATCACGCTGTTCCTGGCATTTGGTCTGGCTTTCGAGGTGCCTATTGCCACCATCATCCTGGTAGCTACAGGTATCAGCACGGTAGAGCAATTATCCAAAGCACGTGGATACGTTGTCGTTGGCGCCTTTGCTGCCGGCATGTTGCTAACGCCACCGGATGTGATTTCACAAACCCTGCTGGCCGTACCCATCTGGTTGTTGTTCGAAATCGGTTTGCTGATGGCGCGACTGTTGCTGCCTCACCGGCTCAAATCCAATGCCGATAAAACCGGGACAGAAGACGTCAGCGACGATCAGGCTAAAAACTGACCGTCATCCCCATCGCTGCCCGTGCTGACCGTTTGCTCCGGACTCACACCAACGCCATAAATATCGCGGCAGGCACAGTACTGGGTCCCAAGCACCACCAATTGAAACAACAAGGCGGCCAGCATCAATAAAACCATGAACAGCAGTGACAAAGGACTGACTGCGCTGGCCAGAGTTATCATCATAAAGAGAAACGCCATCACCGGAACCAGCAGCACCGTCATACCCAGACCCAGCACAAGAAAGGGTTTCCAGTTTCGTGCCAGACCTTGTAAACCCATGATCAAAGCCCTGGCCACCGGCAAGCCATGAAACCAGATCAATGGAATCGCCAAAAAGCTGATGGTGCCACTGATGCCGACTGCAATCAGTATCGAAATCAGTACTTTTGAGATCAACACAGGATCGATCATCGCCAAAGCCTCGGCATCACCCTGTTCAATCCGGCTTATCAACTCCGGATCCAGTTGTGCGTCGCTGCTGCCCAATACCAACACAACGGTAATGGCTGCTATGGCAAACAGCAGCGCTCCCAACAGTAAAAAACGTCCATTGGCCGGTTTCCGGGTCAGCGGAACAAACAAAATGCTGGCCGGAATCTGGGCACCCGTCTCAACCCGGTGAAAGGCTTCCAGCAAACCGGCAGAAAATGCCGGAACAGCCAAAATAACCAGCATACCCAGGATCGGCACCTGGCTAAGCCCGAGTATCAACTGCAACAATACGGCCAGGAACAGCAAACGACCGGCCTGTGTCCGAATCAAAACCAGGCTCTGTATCAACCAGGCCAGGCCGCGGCCTGCTGGAAAGTTTTGAGTAATAATCTGTGAGCTGTTTTTTTGGTCATTCATAATGGCATGGAGCCTCTGATCAACTTTGCACGCTCGCAACGTAACACTGCGGGATGCTCCGAACCTTGGGCAAACAAGGAAGTCCTATTGTAGTATGAACAGCATCAGGAGCCTGTCAAACTGAACCCTCATTCAAGAGAACCGTCTTTCGCATTATGCAAAATAACGCCTTACCTACGCCCGTATCGATGGGCATTATCATTTCCTGCGCCCTGATTTTCCTGTTCGGGAACATTTCTGCCAGCCTGGCCTTGTGGCCTTTGGGGGGTGGCTTTTTTCAGGTATGGCAGCCGATCACTTACGCTTTTCTGCATGGCAGTTTCAACCACCTGTTCTTCAATATGTTCGCCGTGTGGATGTTTGGTACGCCACTGGAGAATGCCTGGGGTAGTCTGCGCTATGCCAATTTTTACGTTGCCTGCATACTGGGTGCAGCGGCGGCACAAATCATCGTACAAATGGTCACCGGCGGGCAATACCCCACCATTGGAGCTTCCGGCGGCGTTTTTGGATTATTGCTGGCCTACGGTGTCATGTGGCCAAACAACCGCCTGTTTTTACTGTTTTTTCCGGTACCCATCAAGGCCAAATGGTTTGTACTGATTTATGGTGTGGCCGAACTTCTGTTCGGTGTGACCGGTATCATGCCGGGTATTGCTCACTTTGCCCATCTCGGCGGCATGGTGCTTGGCGCGGCGGTGTTATGGAAATGGGGTTGGCGCCCGGGGATGACCTGGCAAAAATAAAGTCATGAAACGCGAGACCAAGATAAAAAGCCTGGGCTGGATTGCACTGGTAGTAGCAGCCTTGTTGTGGCGACAGTTTGGCCCCGGTTTGCCAACGGATACGGCTTTTGGCGACAGTGGAGTGGCCGAACTGTATGCCCACAAAAAATCCAACACCATGGTGGAATTTGAAGCACGGGTAGATCGGATTTTACCGGATGATATTGAGCCGCCACGTCACCAGCGCTTCATACTTGTGCTGAGCAACGGTCAAACCGTACTGGTGACACACAACATCGACCTGTCCAAACGCGTTCCGATACAGGAATGGGCCCTGGTGAAAGTCCGTGGCGAGTACGAATACAACCCCCAGGGAGGTGTAGTGCATTGGACCCACCGCGACCCGGGCATGGGAACCAAACACGGCTGGATTGAATACCAGGGACAGCGGTACCAATGATGGTCGGCAGCGTGGCTGCCTCCTACAATGGAGCGAAGCTTGCTGTAGGAGCGACCTATGGTCGCGATTCAGGGTTAGGGTCGGCAGCATGGCTGCCTCCTACAATAAGCAAGCCATGCTGTAGGAGCGAGCCATGCTGTGGGAGCGAGCCATGCTCGCGATTATCCCTGAGGTCGGCAGCATGGCTGCCTCCTACAATGGAACGAAGCTTGCTGTAGGAGCGACCCATGGTCGCGATTCAGGGTTAGGGTCGGCAGCATGGCTGCCTCCTACAATGGAGCGAAGCTTGCTGTAGGAGCGACCCATGGTCGCGATTCAGGGTTAGGGTCGGCAGCGTGGCTGCCTCCTACAACCAATAACCTCAGGGTCGGCAGCATGGCTGCCTCCTACAACCAATAACCCCTGGTCGGCAGCATGGCTGCCTCCTACAA
>CAZRTG010000181.1:0-6997 GCA_964602895.1 uncultured Wenzhouxiangellaceae bacterium | reverse complement strand
ACAGGATGTGCGAGAGCGATCAAAGGATGGTCGGCAGCATGGCTGCCTCCTACAGTGGCGGTATGAGTCAGTCCGGAAACGCTTCGCGGGTTTCGATGTTGAAGCGGGCGCCTTCGGCCAACACGTGCAGTTTCAGCCCAATCAGGGTCACAGCCTCAGCCTTGCGTACCCGGCTCATGGAAGAATGTTTTAATTCCGCCGGATCAACTACGGTCACGGTACCCGCACCCACCACCTCAAAAAAGCCATCCGGTCCAATAAAGGCGGCCGTATTCTCATCCAGGCCCAAACCACAGACAAAGGGATTGAACGACAAGGCAGCCAATAAACGCCCCATGCGCTGTCGCTGGTTAAAATGCTGGTCAACAATAAGACGATTGGTCAATCCCAATCCCGGCGCCAATTCAACCCCGCTTTCACGTGGCGACGGACCACTGCGGCCGCTGATAATCATATGTTCTGAAACGATGGCAGCACCCGCTGAAGTGCCGGCAATGTGCACACCCTCCGCATTCAGTTTTCGGATCAACCTGGCCACCGGTGTGCCACCGAGTATCGTCGACAGTCGCAACTGGTTGCCTCCGGTAAGAAAAATTCCAGTGGCCTTGCCCAGCACACGCAACATTTCCTCATCAAAACAATCTTCGCGCTGTTCCACCGGCATGCACGTGGACTCGGCACCGAGGTCCTCGAACAGGTCCATGTACTTGGAGCCAACGTCTTTTATTTCTGATGCTGTTGGAATCACCAGTATGCGGGCGTCTTTACCGCCACAGAGCGCGACAAAACGTTTGTGGATTTTTGGTTTTTTGCCAATCGAACGGCTTTCTGCGCCGCCAATGGGAATGATAAAACCCCGTTGATCGGGAGTCTTTGGTGTTGCAGGCATAAAATTCTCAGTCCCTTTCTTCTAGTTCAAATGTACCGAATTGCTTTACCGCACCATCGCGCAACATCCAGCGACCCAGTGCCATGACATCACGCACCTTGCTGGCGGCATCCAGAACGACCAGATCAGCATCCAGGCCAGGTTCAATGCGGCCTTTGCTGCGCAAGCGCAACAGCCTGGCCACATTACTGCTCAGGCTGGGTAGAATATCCTGCAACTCATGGCCCCGACGGCGCAGTTCTGCCAGGGTTTCCGGCAGCCCTGCCGAACTGGCAAAATCCATTTGCAGCAACTCGCCCTGATCGTTGAAAGTCGGTAAGCAACCGCCGCCATCCGAACTCATGGTGAACCGGTCCGGTGGGCAACCCTTCCGGTGATAGCGTTCCCAGGCATCCGCAGCCGACCAGGCATCTTCATTGGCAGCCACCGGAAAAGTGGTGACATCAATGGTAACGCCCTGTTTCGAGAGCTCACAGGCCTCATCGAACAGGGTTTTATTGCGGTTGACGTGGGTGGGATGAAACACGCGTGCAGGCAATTCGCTTTCTGCCAAAGCGCGCCGGACCATTTCCAGGCCACGCTTGCCATCACCCAGGTGCAGATGCAATACGCCCGCTTTACGCGTCAACAGGCCGGCCACATGAACCTCGGAGGCCAAGCGTAAAAATTCATCAAAAGTGGGCTGGCTGGAACGGTGGTCACTGATGGCCAGCTCGCCCAGGCCGATGATGGCTTCGATATGGACCACATCACCGGAAACGGAACCGGTTAAGGTGGTGGGTGGAACATGATAACCGCCGGTCCAGCACCAGGCAGACAGTCCTTCAGCGCGCAGCCCCTGCACCCGGGCCAACACATTGGCCGTACTGCGGGTGATGTCATCGGTACCCAACAGGCCAACCACACTGGTTACGCCATAGCGGGTAAATTGACTCAGCGGCACGCCGGGCGCCTGGGTAGCAAAACCATCTTCTCCCCCGCCACCGGTAATGTGTACGTGGCAGTCGATAAAACCCGGCACCAGCGCAGCACCGCCCAAGTCCACCATTTCACAGGTCAACAGCGGGTCTATCGCGGGTAATTCCGTGCCCAGATAGACCACCTTACCGCCGGCAACCAGCATACTGCCACGGCCAAAGTATTCCGGAGTATAGATTTCCGCATTCCTGAATAAAGTGAACAAAGCGAATGATCCAAGCCAGCGGTCTGCGCCGCGATAAGGGCGACATTTTAACCGTAAAGCGGTGGTCGATTACACATTCAGTGATTTATCCGGTAAAAGTTGATGTTATCGGGTTACCTGGATCTCCAGTCTGAAATTGCATAGCGCAGTCAAGGTCTACGAATTTCTTGACCTGAGCCATTATCTGCAGTTAAGTAGCTGCCTGACCACTTGACTGAACAGCACATGTCCATAGGGATTTCCAAACTGGCCGGGATGCCACATGACCACCGGGAAAAACTTGAGAACTGTGTCAAGTTGCTGTTGTTATGGGTAGCTGCCAGCGACGGCAGGCTGGAAGAAGCCGAACTGGAATTTATCTCTTCGCAGTTTCCGGATCGCACCGGCACCATTACCAATGATGAATTCCTTGCTGTGATTCGCAGCGCCGATCTGGAAAGCATAGAAAAAGCCATTCGGATGGTTGCGAATGAAAGCCGTGAACTGCGCCTGGCTTTTATTGACATGGCTGTTGCCATGTCGATGGTAGACCGGGACATTGCTGTTGCCGAGAACCATATTCTGCGCTTTTACGCCGATGCGCTGCATCTGGGTTTGAGCAATCTGGAAAAGCGCTTCCAGGCCATTTCCGGCCGGCCTTTTGAAGACCCGGGCGATCCCGGTGATCCGGAATGGTGGCAGCTGCGTCAGGGCAAAGCTGTTGAGGCCGGAGATGGCGAGACCACTGATACAACCGGTGCGGCGACAGAAAACAACGGCCAGATGTCCATTGCACAAGCCCGCTCGGTACTGGGAGTGAGCCTGAATGCCAGTCATCAAGACATTCAAAAAGCCTATGAAAACCTGGCCAGCATATTTGAAGTCAGTCGCGTAGAAGCCATGGGCGAAGCGGCCGTATCGCTGGCTCATTCACGCTTCAAGAAAATCCAGCAAGCTTATTGGCTGCTCAATGGTGGCAAGAAATGAAGGATCTTTACCTGCAACTGGGCCTGGACCCTGGCGCCAGCACTGCTGACATTGAAATGGCGTTGCAAGCAAAACCGGAATTGGGCGAAGCGGCGGTCATTCTGCTGAACGAACCGCGTCGAGCAGCATATAACCGTACGGTTTCAACACTTCGCTCGATCGGCATACTCAGACACCGGCTGGGCCTGGACGCGGAGAGCACCTGGTTTGCGGAAACCTATCCCGATTTTGTGCCCCGTTTGCACATCAAAAAGCATGTCCCCCGGATGCAACCAAAATCGGAAACTGCTGCGACTTTGGCCACAGTCAACCCGCGTGAGAAGACCCATCGCAATACCATCAGGCCATGGCTGAAAGTGCTGATGATGGGCTTGGTGATAGCGACGGTGTTGTTGCTATTGAATGCCTATCTCTAAAAATCCCATTGTTGCATGCCGTTCTCCGGCATCCCTGCACAATGGCATCCTTACCGCCGACCATTGTCCCGGTCGCGAGCAAGGATCGCTTCTACAGAACAAACGGTATATTTGCGGTGACAAACGGTAGTCTGTCCATGAACTATCGATAAAGGTATCTGCTACCATTAATCCCACTGATTGATACGGCCAACAGGGCGTATTCAGGCACCAACGGAATGAGTCGGTTTTCAGCACATTATCTTTGTCGTACTGCTGACTGAACCAGGAAGGTCGCAATACTTGCGGGTATTTTGCCAGCCAAGGGGCCACGCGCTAAACATGGCAAGCCGGCAAAGGGGTGTCCAGGGAATTCCAAAGGATTGGATCAACGAAAAGGATGTCACGGACATAGTTATGGCCGTTTTGGCCATCGGAGTTGAACCATGACTTACACGAGATCCAGAAAATTCAGCGGGAAGTTACGCGAAGAACTAAGGGGCGTTACGCTGATTGAATTATTGGTCGTATTGGCCATCGCCGCCATTCTTGCGCAAATCGCTTTGCCGGATTTCCGCGACATCATGCAGAATAACCGCAGTGCCGCCCGAATCAATGAACTGCAAACCTCTTTGACGTTTGCCCGCAGCGAAGCCATTAAACGCAATACACCGGTTGTACTGTGCAAAAGCACCAACGGTACCGGTTGCCAGGATTCAGGCGATGCCTGGCAATCAGGCTGGATAGTCTTTGCAGATGAAAATGGCAATGGTGCTGCTGATGATGGTGAAATATTGACCCTGCACGGTAATGCCGCAGAACAGTTCACCCTGACCTTTACACCAACGCGGGTTGCCTATGATGGCTCCGGCCTGGCCACACTGGGCCTGAACGGCACTTATATATTGTGTGATAGCCGGGGTGCCAGCAAAGCCAAAGGCCTGATCATTGGAGCAGGTGGCCGCCCCCGGCTCGCTGTAGACAGCAATGGCAGTGGCGTGGTGGAAGATGCAAGCGGCACCGATCTCGTTTGCTCCTGATCCAATGAACAAGCATCTATTCATTGTGCAATCACAAAGCCGCCAAACCGGCCTGAGCCTGCTCGAAGTGCTGATTGCCATCGCTGTACTGGCCATTGGTCTGCTGGGTCTGGCCCATATGCAATCCTTCGGCCTGCTGAATATTGAACGTGCTTACCAGCGCAGTCAGGCCACTGTACTGGCCTATGCAATCGCCGATAAAATGCGCGCCAACGTCACCACTGCAGGCAGTTATTTGAGTTCCGTTATCGATCCGGCCGCTGCCCAGGCCAAACCGGACTGCTTGAGCACCTCGGGTTGCAACGTCGCTGACCTGGCAGAGAACGATCTGTTTGAATGGAACCAGTCTTTGGTTTCGCAACTTCCAAGTGCCACCGGTGCGATTACTCTGGCAGATGGCAACTACACCGTTTCCATCACCTGGGATGATAACGGTGACGGCGTTGTCGATACGCAAGACCCCAGTTTCGCAACGAGCTTTTCGCTATGAACTCTTTCACGGCAAACAAGCAACACGGTTTGACACTGATCGAACTGATGATCGCCATGACGCTCAGCTTGCTGGTTGCCGCGGCCATGGTTTTGTTGTTTGCCAACTCCAAAGAGACTTACCGGCTAAACGAAAACATGGCGCGCTTGCAGGAAAATGGCCGGTTCGCCATGCATCTTCTGTCCAGCGACTTGCGCTGGACTGATTACCGGGCCTGCACACTGGATATCGGACCCCTGCTCCCCGACGCTATTGATGGCGAAAATGACACCTCACCCGGGGGTAACGATACGTTGACCATTACGTACCAACTGGATGAATGCCCCAACCCGGGTTCCTTTGTGTTACCCAGTCCGCCCACCACACGCACGACAGTCTATACCTTGCAGCCGAGTTCTATCGACAACACCAGAAACTCTCTGTACCGCAGCGTTGATGGTGGAGCAGCGGTTGAACTGGTAGAAGGCATTTCTGATTTACAGGTACTTTACGGCGAGGATACCGATGGCGACGACATTCCGAATTATTATGTGGACGCGGACAGTGTCAGCAACATGGAACAGGTCGTCAGCGTACGGTTTACCGTAACCGCAGAAACCATCAATAAGTTGCAATCAACGGGTGGTGATCGTTTAACCCGCGATTTCGCCTCAACCGTTGTGTTGCGTAACCGGATACCCTGAATCATGCGTACTCCAGCAGTTATGAAAACCAACCTGAACCAACCGGGAAAACAGTCCGGTTTCGCGCTGATTGTAGGCCTGGTGGTACTGGTGTTGCTCACTCTGATCATGCTCACGGCCCTGAAACTGGCCTCGTTGGAAGAGCGTATGGCAGGTAATTTACGCAACCAGAATATTGCATTCCAGGCAGCAGAGAGCGCGTTGCGGGAAGCGGAAAACCTGATCAGTTCCAGCGCTATTGCTGTGGACCTGGATGGCGACGGCACCGATGAAGCCAACCCCTTCAATCCTCTGGATCTGTACGCTGGTCCATTCCATCAGTCGACCACACCGGTGTGTGTGAATGGTCTGTGCCAAAGAGTCGCACCGGTGTGTGTGGATGGGGATTGTGAATGGCCGGCAGCGCCATCGGCTGCGATACGCACTCTGGTTGATGACGATGACGCAGTTCGCACAGCCAATTTGCAAATTGCTGGCATCCCGGAACCTCGATATGTAATTGAATTGCTACCCATAGACTGGAGCACTGATGAGCGGCGGCGTTTTATGACATTCAGAATTACCGCTCTCGCCAGGGGTGAAGATCCCAACAGCCTGGTGCAATTACAGTCCACCTATCGTGCACACATATTGTCATTTGTAGAGTAATGCGGTTTACAGATCGCCTGGGCGATCGAGGATAAACATCATGAACAGTTCTTTTGGGAATAAATCAATCGGGCAGATTCTGTTAGCCGTGTGTCTGGCCAGCTTTCTACCGGTGCAGGCCTGGGCGGAAAATCCGTTTACGCCTGACTCTCAACCTACCGGTTGGTTGTCGGTACCGATGGTCTCGGTTTTTGATGTGTCCTCGGGCGATGAATTCTTCTATCGCCATGCTTTTTTCAAAGACACCTGGTCAGGCAACGTATTTGCGCATGACATCGACGCCTATGGCAATGTAGACAATGCCAGTGGTCCCTGGGGTGATCCTATACTGAACAACGCCGCTCTGGCTCTGGATGCTGCAGATTTCAATACAGGGCGCATCATTGCGACATCCGGAAATCGTGCCTTCCGTTGGAGCTCCATGACGGCTTCGGAGAGAACAGCTCTGGGTTCTGAAGCGGTTCTCAATTTTGTTCGTGGTGACCGCAGTAACGAGGAACCCAATGGACAGGCGTTCCGCAAACGCGAATTTGTACTGGGCGATATCCTGCATTCCAATATCACTTTTTGGGATAACCACACCACCAAGAGCCTGTTTGTCGGTGCCAATGACGGCATGCTGCACGTGCTGAATGCCGATACCGGTGCGGAGCGTTGGGCCTATGTTCCATCCATGGTCATCCCCAACCTCTCAAAGCTGGCA
>CAZRTG010000180.1:0-7128 GCA_964602895.1 uncultured Wenzhouxiangellaceae bacterium | reverse complement strand
ATTTTTCTTCATTTTTCTTAGACATGGGTGTCTTCATTTTTTTTGAAACCGTAGACAGCAATTGACCGCGAAATAAAAAAGATTCAAAAAAGTTCATGATTAATCAGGTGATTTTTGCCCATGCCTGACTGACGAGTGGTCGGTTTTAGCTGCTGGACGGTCATATTTTTTATGTCTATGATTGTGCACAACAGCTAGACTTATACATGAATGGAAGCGTTACCGAACCTTCAGGGACGGATTAACTGCATTCTAGGGATTGGTGCAAAGCGTGAGGCTTATGCGAAACCGACACCAATCCAACAGCTCTACTGGTCTTACCCTGATCGAACTGGTTCTGGTTCTTTCGGTTCTGGCAATTCTGTTATCTGCCGCATTCCCTGGCTTGCGCACCGTTCTGGCCCGTAATCAATTGATTGGCCAAGCCAATGAACTGGCTGGCGCGCTGGCCCTGGCCCGCAATGAGGCGGCTACCCGTAGCCAGCAAGTCGGTTTCTGTGTCAGCCCGGATGGTGAAGATTGCGGCTGGCCCGAAGCAAATGCTACCGAGTACTTCCTGCTGGTTTTCATTGATGCGAACGCCAACTTCAATCGCAACGACGACGCCGAACCGCTGAAGGTCCTTCCCGGCAATCCCGATGTGGGTTTTGTCCTCGCCGAGGGAGCAGCACAGCCTCCTGATGCTTTTTATTTCAACCCGTCTGGATTCTTTACCCGCAATGCCAACGCAAACTTGCTGGTTTGCCACCGTGAAGGTGCGGACTTGCAGATTTCTGACCGTTGCCGCGCCGTAACTGTTTCGCCAACCGGCAGCGTGGCCGTGAGGCAGCATGAAGAAACAGGCGATGAGGAAGCGGGTTAAGGGGTGGCCATGCGAGGCACAATGAGACCGGGCCGTTTCGTCGTAACCGGAAGTATCAGCCGCAATCAACTGGGCTTCAATCTGATCGAAGTCATGATCGCACTGTTGGTGTTATCCATTGGGCTGGCCGGTGTTGCGGCCCTGCTGACCACCGGTATGCGTACAACCGGTGTTGCGAATTTCAGCAGCCTGACCACAACCCACATCCAGACCGGCGTGGAAATGATGCGCGCCAACCTCGATGCCTACATGGCAGGTTGGTACGCCGGCTCCAATACCAGCTCTGACAGTTATGACAATGTGGAGTGCACCGGCTCTAGCGGATGTACCAGCGAAGAGCAGGCCGCCAACGATTACGCCAGCTGGCGTGAGCGGATCGCTGCTTCGCTGCCTGACGGTCGAGGTTATATCTGCATGGACAGTACCCCGGAAGACGGGCAGCCCGGGGATCTCGCCTGTGACGGGGTGGGCAATAACGTGACCAAGTTGTTCTGGCTGGATAGCCGCAACAGGGACACGCTGGGCGAAGGTGAAAGCTTCCACCGGTTTGCAACCGTGGTGTACCCATGAGTCCGCGGCCCCCGACTTCCAGGATATACCAGCTGCAATTCGGGCTTGGCCTGATTGAGTTGATGATCGCATTGCTGATTGTTGTACTGTTATCCATAGTGGCAGTGATGATGTACAGCGCCGGGCGTACCAGCTACCTGACCCAGGAACAAATGGGGCGGCTGCAGGAGAATGGTCGTTTCGCCTTCCAACTGATTACAAACGAAGTGCAGCGTGCCGGCTTCCGCGAGCAGGTTTGGGAGCCGCCGCAATTCGGGTTTGCATTTACCGGCAACACCCAGGATGGCGGCGACAATGCGCCTGACGTGATTGAGTTGCAGTACGAAACAGATCGTGATTGCCTCCGTGCTTTCAATACAGTTACTGAGACCGTGACCCGGCCGGATGGAAGTACCCTGACCAAACCGCTATTTCACCTCAAACGGGTCCGTTTTTCGGTGGTGAACAACCAGTTGATTTACCAATGCCTGTACGGTCCACCCAATGGCACGCTTGCGCTGCAAATAAACGATGCCGTAGCTGATGGGGTGGAAAACCTGCAGGTGCAGTACGGTGAGGACCTGACCGGCGATTTCAGTGTCAACCGTTGGGTAAATGCGGGTAACTGGACTGAATTCAGCGATGTCGTTGCAGTGCGTATCGGACTTTCTGTGCGCACGCCGGAAGAGTTTCCGGTGGAGCAGGACGCACAGACACTTGACCTGTACGGTGCCATCACCTCAGCAGCCGGTGACCGTCGGCTGCGGAATGTCTATTCAGGTGAAGTCAGCGTGCGCAACCTGACGCTCTGAGCCTGACCGGGAACAATCGATGAACAGCTCATTCAAATCTGATTTCAAAGCCGGACCAAGCAGACATAAGGGCTATGCACTGATCCTGGGTTTGCTGCTCATCCTGGTCATGACGGTGTTCAGCGTATTCGCAATGAACGGTTCGATTTTGCAGGAGCGTATGGCCGGCAACCAGCTTGACCACAAGCGTTCTTTTGAGGCGGCAGAGATTGCCTTGCGATGGGGCGAGGCCTGGCTGCAAAGCCGTACACCGTTCAACCGGCCATTCCCTTGCCGGACACTGGTACAGGACAGTAATCAGAATTGCAATGATTCGCGCCAGGTCCTGGAAGTCAACTTACTGGCCCCGGGTCTGGAGGATCTGGATCCCTGGGCCTGTGGTGATGAGTGGTCAAACGCCCGTCGTTATGGCGAGGACCCCTCATTGGTAACTGAAGTCAACTGCAGCGATGAAGTCGTAGAAACGGATTGGAGCGTTGCCGAAGTGCACCGACAGCCCCGGTTCCTGATGGAGCAGGCCTATGTTGATCGTGATGATCTGGCTGGCAACCCACAGCAGGGCCGGATCTTCTATCGCATTATCTCTTCCGGTATGGGGTCACGTACCAGCAGCCGGACTGTGGTCGAAAGCAAAGTCGCAAAGCGTTACGAGTAGCGCTACCTGGAGATTCTTTCAATGAAATACAGCAGAACCGGCACAGTCGTTTTGACTTCATTGGTAGCCATGGCCAGCGGGTTACATGCCCCTGCCGCCAGCGCGGGCCCCTATGTACTGCCTGACGTTCCACTGATAGTCAGCGTGCGCTCCATTCCTAATGTGTGGTTCCAATTGGATGACTCCGGCTCTATGGATACGGAAATTCTGGCACAGCCGGTTTTCAATGCGTGTAATTATGATTCCGTATTGCTTTGCGAAGACAAAGACTTCTTCGTAGTACCGGAGGATGGGAAGTTTTTCGACTGGACCGGTGGGTCCAGTTCCGGCGAAGCCGATATGGACAGCTTTGAATACGTGTTCGCCTTGAGTGACCACTCCTACGGTGGGCCGGATTGCCCCAGCCCGAGCTTCGGTAATTCGGACGATTGGGACGATGCATTGGACCAGTGCCGTAGCGAAGAAGGAACTACCGCGAGCCATCGCGGTACTACCGTGCCATACCGCCAGGACTGGCGGGCCAGGAGCCCTTCCGTCAACGTGATGTATTTTAATCCGGCACTGGTTTACCGGCCTTGGGTGAACAGCAATGACGCATTTACAGATGCCAGTTTTACCTCGGCACGATCCTGGCCGGTGCCGGGCGAAAACGGGTATGCAGAAAGGGTTAATCTGGCCGGAATGCAATACAACATCTGGATTGATGACAAAGGCTTCAAAGGCAGCACTCCGAACCCCACCGCTGAGGATGTGTCGTACCGCGCAAACAGTATTGTTGACGAGTGGGACAGTTATATCCGCGTCACCATCAATTCAAGTTCATCCTTTACCTGTGAGAAAGTAACGCACCAACCCCAGACTTATGCCTGGCACAATACGAAACCTTCGCTTCGCGAACTGCGCGGAATCAATCCAGGTGCAGTCACACTGGCGACGGATCATCCCGACTGCAGGATGGCCACAGCAGGCCTTACCGCTGCGCAACTCAGCCAGAGCGCCGCGAACTGGTTCCAGTATTTTCGTCGCCGCACTCACGTGGCACGTGCCGCTGTAGGAAACGTGGTGGGTGAGTTACCGGAATTCCGCTACGGAACCGGCAGCATCAACCAGAGCAGTGTTTATCACCCGATTCCTCCCGCTGAAATCACTGACTATGCGGCGAACAATCGTCAGATGCTGGACGTTCTGTACGGCACCAACCGGACCACCAGCAGCACACCCTTACGCCGTGGCCTGGACTGGGTAGGTGACTACCTTGCAGAAGGCAAGGGTAGCAACGCCTCACCGATCATCGAATATTGCCAGAAGAACTTTACGCTGTTGTTTTCAGATGGATACTGGAATGGCAGCACTCCCGGCAGCCCGGATTACGATGTAGACCGTGACTCGGCCAGGCTTCGCAATTCCAGTGTTTTGCTCGCCGATGTCGCCAGATATCACTATAACCGTGACTTGAGGCCCGACCTGCCCGACGGGGTGCCGACCGATGCCTGGGATGCCCGGAGCAGCCAGCATATGGTTACTTATACACTTGGCTTTGGTGTCAAAGGCACCCTGGTGGACACGGATAATGACGGTTGGCCCAACCCGCCGTTGGACACTTCGGATAACTGGACCGTCAACGGCAATGAGAACCAACAGCGGGTAGATGACCTCTGGCACGCTGCCTGGAACGCCCGCGGGCAGTATTTCAGCGCCGATCGCCCCGAAGACCTGTTTGCCGATGTGGCTGCGGCCTTGTACAACATCGGCAGTCGATTTGGAGGTGCTGCTTCTGCAGCGGCGAATTCCGGTTCGATTTCTTCGGAATCGAAAATTTTCCAGGCGAAGTTTGATACGGGTGACTGGCATGGCGAACTGCTGGCTTTCCCGGTCAGCAATGATGGAACCCTGGATGGCCCGGCGGTTTGGGATGCCAACGCACTACTGTCTGCCAGGAGTGACGCCTACCTGCGTTCCAATGCCGGCGGCCGTGATGTCTTTACCTGGAACAACGGCAACAATTCCGGAATACCGTTCGAATGGAACAGTCTGACCAGCGCACAGAAATTGCTGCTGCAGGGTTCGCAGGGTACTGCGCTGCTAGGCCAGCAACGATTGCAATATGTTCGTGGCGACTCCAGCCAGGAAAGGAAGCGGGGCGGGGCTTTCCGCAACCGTGAACACAAGATGGGCGATATCGTCAATTCCGACCCGGTATTTGTTGGATACCCGCCCTTCTACTATCCGTTCGATAACTACCAGTCATTTTTTGCGGCCCAGTCGGGCCGGACTCCTGTGATTTATTTCGGCGCCAATGACGGCATGTTCCATGCAGTAAGAGAGACCGACGGTCAACAGTTGTTTGCTTACGTGCCGGACAAGGTGATCAGGGACCTTCCACTGCTGACTGACCCGGCCTACCGGCACGAATTCTATGTTGACGGGCCTGCCGAATATGGTGATGTACAGATAGATGGCCAGTGGGCTTCGGTAGTGGCGGGCGGCCTGAGGGCCGGCGGGCAGGGCGTATTCGCCCTGGATGTTACGAATCCGGACAGTTTTTCTGCCAGCAATGTCCTGTGGGAATTCAGCGACGAAGATGATCCGGATCTCGGTTACACCTTCGGTACTCCACAGATCAAGCGCATGGCCAACGGCAAATGGGCTGTGATCATTGGCAGTGGTCTCAATAACAGCGAAGAGGACGGTAACGCTTCCACCACAGGCACGGGTGCGGTGTTCATCCTGTTCATCGAAGATGGACGCAACGGCTGGTCATCCAGTGATTACGTCAAGCTGACAGTGCCGGGTGGCAGCACTTCCGATCCGAATGCCATTCACACCGTGGCGGCAACGGACATTGATGGGGATTTCCGGGTAGATACCATTTACGCCGGTGACCGCTTCGGAAAAATGTGGAAATTGGATGTATCCAGCAGCACCACCGGTGAATGGGGCGTTGCATTCAACGGTGAACCCTTGTTCGACGCCGGTGTTGGACATCCCATTACCGATCGCCCTGCCATCGCAGCCCATCCATACGGGCGGCACCTCGGCCAGCTGGTGATATTTGGCACAGGCCAGTATATCCAGTATGCGGACAACACCAGTGAAGACCAACCCACCCAGAGCATATATGCCATCTGGGATCTTTCGCCCGAACTCGCTGCCGAGCATTCGGATCATGGCTACTTACGCAGCCAGTTATCGCAGGGTAGTTTCACCGTGCAAAGCAACGTTCGGGTAATGGGTTCAGACACCGTGGCCAAGTGGCTGGATGAAGACGGCGATCCGGATGATCGTGGCTGGTTCATTGATTTGCCCGAGGACGGTGAACGCATCCGTCGCCGGCCAGCGCTGCGTAATGATATTGTTTTCTTTGTAACGATGACTCCGGACGATGATCCATGTGCGGCCGGCGGTACCGGCTGGATCATGGCATTGGATACACTGACCGGCCTGTCTGCAACTTCACCGGTCTTTGATATCGATGCTGATAAGGATATTACGGTAGAAAAAGATACGGTGGTCAGCGGCGACAATCAGCTGGTACCGGCTGGTGTCCGATCGGCCAGTATTCCAAACCTTCCTGCATTTATCTATGACGATCGGCCTGATTTCAGCCATGAAACCACCGTATTTCCTCCCGAGCCCAATTCGCCCAGAGGTTGTGGTGCGGGCAGTGCGCGGGCTTACACTTTCACCACCCAGGCCAATGGTTCGATCGTGGCGATTGAAACCGCCACCGAGTTCCTGAGTTGCGGACGGCAGAGCTGGCGGTTGGTTCGTTGAACATGGGGAGACAAGATTTGAGATGCCACATCCTTAAGAAACCAAACAGCTGGGTAACGGGCTTTACGCTGATTGAGCTGCTGATCGTCCTTGCGGTAATTGCGGTTCTGGCTGGCCTGGCGTTGCCGAACTATAACGCTTATGTCCTGCGGGCCAATCGTTCAGAAGCCATCGATATCCTGTTGGCCACTGCAGCCTGCCAGGAGCGCGTCTATACCAAGTTCCACCAGTACGATACCTCCCGCTGTCTGGAAAATACCACCACTCAAGGGGGGCACTACGTCCTGACCATGGCGGTTTCCAATGGCAATCAGAATTACCTGCTGACAGCTACCCCTCAGGATTCGCAGCTTCAGGACAGTTGTGGAAACCTGACGCTCAATGATCAGGGCGAGCGCGGCAGTTCGGCCAGCACGGAAATCAGCAAAATTGCCGATTGCTGGCGGGGACGCCAGATCAGCAGCAGTTGAAAAAAG
>CAZRTG010000179.1:0-7148 GCA_964602895.1 uncultured Wenzhouxiangellaceae bacterium | reverse complement strand
TGTCTGGAATAAAGTTGGCGAATTAAATAACTTTGATAGTGAGAAAGCTATCAGTATCAATGCCGAAGTCGCCAGGGATCTCTCTGTAGCGGGTAAAATCTGGGACCAGGGAGGCGATGCAAAGGCCGTGTTTGCAGATGCCAAAACGGTGTTCACGCGCGAATACCAATCTGACTTTATGTATCATGCCGGCATTGAGCCACTCAATGCCGTCGTCTGGGTAAAACCGGACGGTGAAAGTGCTGAGGTATGGGCAGGAACCCAGTCTCCAACCTATACCGTCGACACGGTAGCCGCTGTCACTGGTGTCAAACATGACAATGTGAAATTACACCGGAGCCTGCTTGGTGGTGGCTTCGGTCGTCGCTCGGTTTATGGCATGGATTTCGTCGAAGATGCCGCCTGGCTATCTGCCAAACTGCGGCGACCTGTGAAAGTGATATGGGATCGGCGAGATGATATCCATAATGGCTATTTTCGTGCTATGTCTGCCCACTACATTCGGGCCGCAGTGACCGACGAGGGACGCATCCAGGCCTGGCATCATCGGGTCGCTTGCGAAGACCCCATTAAGCGTTTTGAGCCCATACTGTATGAACACTGGAACGGCATTCCGTTAATCGGTATGGCCGGGTCGGAACATGCCAACTTTGATGGATCTTACCTGGAACCCGCCTACGAACTTCCGAATCGGGATGTTGAGTACCTGGAAGTTGTCGCAGGGATCCGCGCCTATGCGATGCGCGGTGTGGGTTCAGTACCAAACTCTTTTGCAATCGAATCGTTTTTGGATGAACTGGCGAACGAATACAAAATTGATCCGCTTAAATTACGACTTGACCTTGTGCGTAATTCCAAACGTGCACAGGCAGTATTAAATTCTGTGGCCAGCATGGCTGACTGGAGCCGGCCACGACAGGACAGAGGACTGGGAATTTCCTATGTTCTGCATGCAGAGGCCATCGTCGCCTGTGTGGTTGAAATATCGTTAAATGAAAAATCAGGCGAAATCAAGATTCACGACGTCTGGATATCCTCTGATTCAGGACTCGTTATACAAGCTGATAACGTTAAAGCCCAGCTGGAGGGGGGCGCCATATTCGGATTGAGTAATGCGCTATTCGAGAGCATTACCATCAAGCAAGGTCTCGTCCAGGAATCCAATTTTCATGATTACCGGCTTATGCGAATGGATGAGGCTCCAAGGATACATGTACAGATCATTGCAAGTGAGGAACGGCCTGCAGGCATTGGTGAGCTGGGAACTATTGCTGCACCTGCAGCCCTCGCGAATGCATTTGCAAACCTCACCGGACTTCGTCTGCGGCACATACCTTTCACTGCCAGCCGCGTTAAACAACTGCTGGCACAGGCATCATAGTGGAAGATTTGAACACCAAAAGGCTACAAGTTCCGATCGCATAGTCTCAAAACCATTCTAGAATTCCAATGGTCGGCAGCATGGCTGCCATTGTGCAGGGATGCACCGGTGCCGCGGCGGGCAGGATGCCCGAGAGCGGCCTCCTACATTTGTCGGGCTAGTGAGTCCGCGCTGTTCGTGGTTGAATAGGCACACGATATTCAAGGACCCGAACATGCGAGACCATCCTTACAAAACCGAACCCGATAGAAGCCAACCCCACGGAACAGAGCCCCGGGACTCCAAACATTACGAAACACTGGACCCCGAGAACTGGGATGACATGCGTGCTCTGGCGCATCGCATGATGGACGATGCCATCGATTATTTGCAGAACGTAGCAGACCGACCGGTTTGGCAGGCGGTTCCCGACGCGGTGAAACAGCGCCTGCAAACACCTGCTCCAGGCAAGCCCAGCCAACCCGATGCCGTCTATGACGAGTTCAAAAAGGACATCCTGCCCTACCCCATGGGCAATATTCACCCGCGATTCTGGGCCTGGTATATGGGCAGCGGCACCATTCTGGGTGCTCTGGGTGAGTTCTTTGGTTCCCTGATGAACCCCAATGTCGGCGGCGGCAATCATGTTGCCCCGCTGGTGGAGCAGCAGGTGATTGGCTGGCTGCGTGACATGATGGGTTTTCCGGCTGAATCCAGCGGCATACTGACCAGCGGAGCTTCCGCGGCCAACCTGGTAGGCATTACCGTGGCGCGCAATACCAACGCCGGTTTTGATGTACGCCACGAAGGGGTGCGGGCCGGGTCCGGCCCGTTGGTGGCTTATGCTTCTACCGAAATCCACAGCTGCAACCAGAAAGCCGTTGAAACCCTGGGTCTGGGTTCCGCCGGCCTGCGCACCATTGCCGTCAATGCAGACTACACCATCAATCTCGAAGCCTTGCAGCAACAGATCAAGACCGACCGAGCGGCCGGCGCCATTCCCTTTTGCGTGATCGGTACGGCCGGCACCATCAATACGGGCGCGATCGACGACCTGCAGGCATTGGCTGAAATCTGCCAGCAGGAGAAGCTGTGGTTTCACGTGGATGGCGCCATTGGTGCCGTGGCGGTGTTGGCTGACAATGTACGCGAGCAACTCAAAGGCATAGAACGCGCCGACTCGATTGCACTGGACCTGCACAAATGGATGCACATTCCTTTTGAAGCCGGTTGCGCTCTGGTGCGTCACGAGCCGGCTCACCGCGAAGCCTTCAGCCTGACACCGGAATACCTGGCGCGCGAAGTCGAAGCCAAAGGCCTGGCCTCGGGTGCTTTCTGGTTCAGCGACTACGGTTTACAACTCACCCGTTCTTTCCGGGCACTGAAGGTATGGATGTCCATCAAGGAACACGGCCTTGAACGGTTCGGTCGCATGATGGCGCGCAATGTGGAACAAGCCCATTTCCTCGGTGATTTGATCGCCAAACAACCCGAGTTGGAGCTGTCTGCCCCGATTGGACTGGATATCGTTTGTTTCCGTTTCAACCCGGGTGGGCTGAACGCAGAGCGGCTGGAACGGCTCAATCGTGACATCCTGTCGGAATTACACGAGCAGGGAATTGCCGCGCCCTCCTACACTACCCTGAAAGGTGTGTATTGCCTGCGGGTGGCGATCGCCAACCACCGCAGTCGCTTTGAAGATTTTGAATTGCTGGTGCGCGAAACCCTGCGCATAGGCCGGGAACTGGACAGCGTCTGAGTACGGGGATGGGCCTGAATACGGGCAAGGGCACGGCTATGCGCCAGATCACCGTCAGCGAGCTGAATATTTACCCGGTCAAATCCCTGCGCGGTATCAGCTTGCAGCAAGGCCGGTTAACCCTCATGGGATTGGAGCACGACCGCCGCTGGATGGTGGTGCGTGATA
Organism: uncultured Wenzhouxiangellaceae bacterium; assembly: GCA_964602895.1. Taxonomy (GTDB): domain Bacteria; phylum Pseudomonadota; class Gammaproteobacteria; order Xanthomonadales; family SZUA-36; genus JAWXBM01. Next base: position 3,861 of record CAZRTG010000179.1, on the reverse strand, counting down.
ATGGCCGTTTTATAACCCAGCGCGATTGGCCCGCACTTGCCTTGATTGAAACCCGGTTGGAAGCCGATGGCGTGCTGCTTGCACGAGCGGGCTATGGCAGCTTCAAACTTTTGTTTGAACGTCTGCCGGGAGCATTGATTCGCAGTAAGGTCTGGAATGATGCCGTTGAAACCACCGATGAAGGCGCAGAGGCCGCTGCCTGGCTGACTGCAGCCACCGAAAGCCCTTTCCCCTTACGTATTGTCCGCATGGCGGCCGGATTCAAACGGCAACACCGCGATGCGGACCGTTTCGGTAAAGAGAACGCAACAGTGTTTGCGGATGCTTCGCCTTACCTGTTGGCCAATCAGGACTCTCTGGCCGCCTTGAACACAGAATTGCAGTTACGCGGTCACCAGTCGGTACCCATGAATCGCTTCCGGCCCAATATTGTGGTGCAGGGCTTGCCGGTTTTTACCGAACGGACAACAGGAATTCTGGCCAACAAACACTATGCCTTCAGCCTGCGTGATGCCTGTGAACGCTGCGTGGTACCCACGATCGATCAAGACACCGCGATCAAGAACCCACGGCGCGAACCTTTCAAAACCCTGACCGATATCAACCCCATGCCTGGCAAGCGGGCACCCGCCTTTGCTGAAAACACCGTTTTACTGCGCGGTAGCGGGCAAGTGATCCGTGTTGGAGATGTGTTGCAGATCGGGTTGTAGCCGTCCGAGCACCACACTAATGAAATGGTGATCTGGCATTGATGGTGATGGCGCGGTAGTCGCCGTTGCTGCTGGCACGAAAGGACAAACCCAACTGCTCGAATGACATGAAACCGATTTTGAATTTACTGCCGCGCGGAGTCAGTGCAAAACCCAACTCCCATTGATCATCGATGGTTTTGCTGAAGCCGTTTCGCAAGTCGAATTCAGCTTCATCAAACAACCACGAATAGGTCAGATGCCAATTCAGTTGCAAATCATCATGACCTGCAAAGCTGGCCTGCAGTGGATGGTGAAATTCTGCTCCCGTCATGGCCATGCTGATGCTGCCTCTGTCTCCCGACTCACCGTTATAACCGGCATAATACAAGGCATTGAGCAGGCTCCAATCCAGCTTGCCCCAGTCCGGCGTGTAGCGACTTTTAATGCCGCCAAAGTATATCCACGCCGAATCACCGCCGTTGGTTTCTTTGCCCCAACCCAGATGGGCCAACGGCCTCAGATACCATTTATGGGTTACGGGGATTTCGAGCTCAATACCCGGTGTGAAAGACAGAGAGCCAAAGTTATCGATATCGGCAAAATCACCGAGATTGTCCGCATTGTGTACACCCAGAGTGACCGGATAATGAAATTCAATCCCCAGGCTGCGTTGCCCGTCAACATAAGAAGACATACGCCAGGTTTGCTGCAAAGGCGCTCGCAATATGAATACCGACTCACTGTTGGAAACCTCGTACCAGCCCGTACCAAAAAATGCCGAGAATGCCCAGTGCATGCTGCTGGCAGTTGTCTGGAGCTGCGCTTCTTTAGCACTGACCCGCTGGCTGTTCAGCAGTCCGAACAACAACATCAGGCAGGCCAGCAAGCGGATCGGCGACAGCCCATCTCTGCACAGAAAAAGCCGTGACTCCTCAGTCAATTGTTACTGCAACCAGTCGGTCACAAAAGTAAATACGGGTTTCAATTCTCGCCATCGGGTGGTGTTTCCACTTTTTCATCTTTGTCAAAAATCCTGCCCAGCGAATCACCGAGTTTGGAGCCCAAATCTCCCGCCTTTTTACGCGCCTGCGCTTCCAGCAAAGCCATGGCCGCTTCAGAACTGAGTTCCCGCAGCACTTTTCTGCCAATCTGGTTGGCCAGTTCGGTTGGGGTGCCTTTCAGATCGTTCATTTCAATCGCATCCACTTTCAGGTCCGTATAACGATCCAGCGAACGGGATTCAAAACCTGCCCGTGACTGATCAATACGGAAATGGCGAATAACGATTTCCGGTTCAGGACGTGAGGGATCAGCCGCCGGAATAACAGATTCACCAGACTCCAATGCATCCAGCATCTGCTGGATATTGGTGGTGCCACCCATTTCTTCAATCAGGAATTCGGGCTTGTCGATCACCACGCGCCGGATTTCCCGGGTTTTGTAATCCACTGCTGCCTCTACACCGTTGAAACGCATGGCATAAGGGTTCTTGTAACCGGGTGGATTGGCCACGAAAATTTCCCGCACCGTCAAGGTGCCCTTGCGCAAATCAGTTTCAACGCCACCCACCTGTACATTGCTGCCCAGTGACGCGGTCGCTGCCTGCTCCAGCTGGTTTTTTATCATGCTGTCCATGCGCACATTGACGAAATACCAGGCAAAACCGGCAGCCACCAGCACGACCAATCCCAACGCTATAAATACTTTACGCATGACGCTTATCCTCTATAAGGAAACTCTGACACTCAAAGAGCTCATTCTTCATCCAGTTCTATTGTCGGGTCATCGACCACAATGGGTTTGCCGTCTTTGGCTTTGCCCTCTTCATCCAGGCTCAAGGCAATTACAGTCCAGCCAGCACCAGGAATAATCTCCTCCCGGCTTGAAAACACCTTCAGCCGGCCTTTGTCATTGATGGCAAACATGATCACCGAACTTTTACTTTGTGAAATGCGGTAGGCCTCAAAATCAAAACTTTCGCTCAGCCTGGTCGATCGAATCCGCGCACCCTGCCCCAACAGGCTGGCCAGTTTGGCCCAGGTGGAATCTTTGGAAAACAGGACCGGCGTGCGCAGTCCCTGGGCCAATTCCTTGCGCTGGCTGTCTTCTTCGCCGTTGGCAGGTTGAATACTGTAAATGTGCTTGGTACCGAAATCATGCCGGAAACGGGCACAGACCATGGCATTGGCCTCGGGATTACGCGACAGGGCCAGTAATTCGGTATAGCCAGCCAGGTCCATAAACCGGTCGGCGTGTTCGGACAAAGGATTGCCAAAATAGGTGTTCAGCCCCAGCATGCGCGCGTCCTGCAGACCCGACCGATTGCTGTCCGCTACCAGCACTTTGATACCGTTTTGGTGCAGGGCTTCGCCTATGGCCAAGGCGACCTTGTTGGAACAGCTGAGCATAACGCCCTGGTCACCACTGCTGGACAGACCCAGCCGGCGCGCCAGCCACGGTGCGGTCAATCCCTGGATCATTACGGTACCGATAATCACCACGAAGGTCAGCGGCACAATCAGCTCGGCATTGGGAACCTGACCCTCCAGCTTCAAAGCAAATAAAGACGATACGGCTGCCGCCACAATGCCGCGCGGCGCAATCCAGGCCAGCAGTGCCCCTTCCCTGAAAGTGATGCTGGTGCCGATACTGGACAGCAGCACCGAAAGCGGCCGTGCCACAAACAGTGCGACGGCCAGGATGATCAGGGAAGAAACACTGAGCAAGGCCAGTTGCTCCACCTGCAGCCGCGCCGCCAGAATGATGAACAGCATGGAAATCAGCACCACGGTCAGATGTTCTTTGAAACTCAGCAGTTCTTCGACGTTGAGATCGCGGGTATTGGCCAGCACGATGCCCATCACGGTTACCGCGATCAGCCCGGATTCCTGCCCCAGCGCATTGGAAGCAGAAAACACCACCAACACCATGGCCAGCGCAGCATAATTTTCCAGATAATCGGGAAACAGATGGCGCTTGAGCAAGGTACCCAGCACCACGCCGCCGGAAATGCCCCACACCGAACCCATCACGATGACATTGCCAAATTCCAGCCAGGACTGGGATTGTTGACCGGAAATTATCAGTTCGAACAACAAAACCGCCAGAACGGCACCGATGGGGTCAACCAGAATGCCTTCCCAGCGCAGCACATTGGCGATGCGCGATG
>CAZRTG010000178.1:0-7162 GCA_964602895.1 uncultured Wenzhouxiangellaceae bacterium | reverse complement strand
GACGGGGCAAATTAATTAATATTTAATTTGCCCCGTCCCCTTTAGCTCTTAAACATCAATTAATTTGCCCCGTCCCCTTTACAGGATAATATGAGAGCCCACTATGGCGAAGCATAATGGAGCTCGAATGTTCAAATCTGACGCTGCGTCCAACTTTCATCTTAAATTGCGTGAGGAAGCCGAGACCCGTTTAAAAGCAGGCAAGGCTCCGAAAAGCCGTGGTCATGTACTGGATCAGGGCGCGCTGGCCCTGCTTCATCGCCTGTCCAGCAACCCTGCAAGTGCGGGAGATGCGCTCAAACTGCTGCATGAGTTACAGGTCCACCAGGTGGAGCTGGATCTGCAGATCGGTCAGTTTGAAGCCAATGAGCACGAGTTGAGCGAGGCCCTGACACACTTCCAGACGCTTTACGATTTCGCGCCCTTTGCTTACTTTCTGGTTGATAGCGAGGGCAATATCTCCAAGGCCAATCTGATGGCTGCCGAGTTGACGGGTGTGGACCGGGACGAATTGACCGGCCGCCGTATCGACAGTTTTCTGCAAGCGGAAAGCCAGCCGAAGCTGCTTGCCCTGTTGGGTCAACCGGACAGCAACGCACAGGCTGTTGAGGTAGTTATGGCAGATGTCGAAAACGGGGCTCGCCCCCTGCTCATTATGGCGAAGCCGTCCCACGACGCCGGGTGTATTCTGCTGGCGTGTTGTGAGCCTCCACAAACCGGGCGAGATTGACGCCCTGCCGGTGTGAATGCTGAATGGCTACGTCGACGCCCAAAGCTCCCGCCGACAGTCGACAGGTAACAACCCGCATTATCGGAATTGGTGCCTCTGCCGGTGGACTCGCCCCGATCGAAGCATTTCTGGCACACGTGCCGCCGAATACGGGCATGGCCTATGTGGTGGTACAGCATTTGGACCCCACGCAAAAAGCGTTGTTGCCGCAATTGTTGCAGCGTGTCACGCCGATGCCGGTTTTTGAGGCCAGGCACGGCATGCGCATTGAGCCAAACTGCGTCTATGTGATCCCGCCAAATACAGAACTCAAAGTCGCCAATGGCACTTTGCTTCTCAGGCCGCCGGACGAGCCGCGCGGCATGCGCTTGCCGATCAACGTGCTGTTCTCGTCGCTGGCTGCCGACCAGAATGAGCGTGCCATCGCCGTGGTCCTGTCCGGCATGGGTTCCGACGGTACTCTGGGCCTGCAGGCGGTCAGAGCCGTAGGGGGGCTGAGCGCTGTACAGCAACCGGAAACGGCACAGTTCGACGCCATGCCCAAGAGTGCCATCGCCGCAGCTTGCGCCGACATCATCGCCCCGGCCGAAGAACTGCCAGGCCGTATCCTGGCCTACATAGACAAGGTTTTTAAACCGACTGTCACCGCTACCGACAAGGGTACGGACACGGGCACTCGAAAGCTACCACCCGAACCCCTGAACCGCATTCTCGCTGCGCTGCAGCGGAAAACGCGCAATGACTTCTCGCTCTACAAACGCAACACATTGCTGCGGCGAATTGAGCGCCGCATGGCCATCCACGAGGTTGCAACGCAGGCGCTATACGCTGATCTGTTGGAGAAAAACCCCCAGGAAGTCGATTTGTTGTTCAAGGAACTGCTGATCGGGGTGACCGGTTTCTTTCGCGATCCAGAGGTGTGGCAGTTCCTGGCAGATGTCGCGCTGCCGGAATTGCTGGCGCGACGAGCTACCGAAAACAAACTTCGCGCCTGGGTGGTGGGCTGTTCAACAGGGGAAGAAGCTTATTCCTTGGCGATGGTGTTTGCTGAAGTGACAGAAAAATTGCCTCAGTTTCGCCACCTGAGTCTGCAGATTTTTGCCTCGGACTTGAGCCCGGATGCGATTACAGCAGCGCGTCGCGGCCAATTTCCCAAAGCGATCGAGGCCGATATTTCTGCCGACAGATTAAGGCATTTTTTCAGTGCTCACGAGGACTATTACCAAATCAATGCCTCTATACGTGACATGGTACTGTTTGCCACGCACGATGTGATACTCGATCCTCCGTTCACCCGGCTCGACCTGCTTTTCTGCCGTAATCTGCTGATCTATTTCGATGCTGCGCTGCAACGAAAAATATTACCACTGTTTCATTACAGTCTGCGTCCCGGCGGTGTACTGTTGCTGGGAAGTTCGGAGACGACCGGAACGTTCACCAGGCTGTTTACCCCCATACAGTCAAAACTGCGTTTTTATTTATGCCAGGAATCCACCCCGGGTCACGGAGCCGAATTTTTCAGGGAGCCGTTTCCGCCACTGTTCCGTATGAACAAGGAGCTTGCCATGCCCCCGACCCATCCTTCTCCTCCGATATCCGATAGTTTGCAAAAAGCGGCTGATCAGGTGTTGTTGCAGGTACATGCGCCTGCTGCCGTGTTGATCAACAGCGACAGCGATATCCTTTTCATCAGCGGGCGTACCGGTAAATACCTGGAGCCCACTGCAGGCAAAGCCAATTGGAATTTTCATGCCATGGTTCGCGAGGGCCTGCGCTCACCCATCGCCTTTGCTTTGAGAAGAGCCGCCGCACAGACCGAGCCGGTCATATTGCACGGGCTGAGCGTAAAGCTGCCGGGTGGTGGTGTGCAAAGCGTCGACGTCACCGTGCAGTCATTCAATGAACCGGCCAAATTGCGTGGTTTGACCATGGTCATCTTCAAGGACATTGAACGGGTCGTACCGGACCAAAATGGTCACAGGACGAAGACAGAGGCAGAAGCCTGGTATGCGGCCGAGCAGCAACGCTGCAACGATGAAATCCAGGCCTTGCGCGAGGAGGCACGCGCGACCAAGGAGGAATTGCAGTCCGCCAATGAAGAGTTGCAGTCTACCAACGAGGAACTGCAATCGACCAACGAGGAGTTGACGACTTCCAAAGAAGAAATGCAGTCGATGAACGAGGAACTGCAAACCATCAATGCCGAAATGCATGCCAAGCTCGATGATCTTGCGCTGGCCCAAAGTGACATGCAGAACCTGCTGAACAGTATCGAAATCGCCATACTGTTTCTGGACCGGAACCTGAACGTAAGGCGTTATACCGACCGTGCGGCAAAAATCATCAATATCCGGGAAAGTGATATCGGCAGGCCGATCAGCGACCTCACCACCAGCCTGCAGTACCCGGGGCTGCATGTCGATGCAGAGGAAACCCTGCGCACCCTGGTATTCACCGAGAAACAGATTGAGTCCAACGACGGTAACTGGTTCTCGGTGCGAATCATTCCCTACCGCAGACTGGACGGTATGATTGATGGCCTGGTGGTCACCTTTATCAACATCACTGCGACAAAACGGCTGGAGTCTACGTTACGCGAAGGCTTGAAACAGTAATTAAACCGTGGGTAATCGCCTATTTTGCAGGGCCGACTCGAATCACGCTTTTACCAAAATTGTTTCCTTCCAACATGCCAATAAAAGCGGCAGGTGCCTGTTCCAATCCATCAGTGATTTGCTCACGGTAATGGATTTTTCCGGCCTTCAGCCAGCCACGCATCGCCGCTGCAAATTCCGGATACAGGGGCGCGAAATTCTCAAAGATGATGAAACCACGCATGCTGATCCGTTTGCGCAGAATCTGACCCATCAAATAACTCAATCGATCGGGACCATCCGGCAGGCGGGTGGCGTTGTATTGCGAGACCAGGCCGCAGACCGGCACGCGCGCCCGGGTATTGAGTTGCGGCAGAACAGCGTCAAACACCTTGCCGCCGACATTCTCGAAATAGATATCGATTCCCGCGGGCGTGGCCGCAGCCAGTTGTTTGCTGAAGTCGGCTGCATGATGATCAAGGCAAGCATCCAGACCAAGTGTCTTCACCGCATACCCACACTTCTCTGCACCACCGGCAATACCGACCACCTTGCAGCCGAGAATCTTGCCAATCTGGCCAACGGTGGCACCAACGGGTCCGGTTGCGGCTGCTACAACAAGCGTCTCCCCCGCTTTTGGCTTACCGATTTGGGTGAGACCGGCCCAGGCGGTGAACCCAGGCATGCCGGTCACACCCAAGGCCCAGGATGGATGCTGTGGATCATGGCCCAGCGAAGTAACTCCCTCCCCGTCCGATAGGGCGTAATCCTGCCAGCCGTTAAAACTAAGTACCCACTCGCCTTTCTTGAAACCGTCAAGTTTGGAAACTTCAACCTGTGCTACGGTGCCTCCAACCATCACCTCGCCGATTTCGACCGGTGGTGAATACGACGGCGCATCACTCATCCGCCCGCGCATATAGGGATCAAGCGAAAGAAATACCGTGCGCAGCAACATCTCACCTTCTTGCGGTGAGGGGATATCTGCTGTTTTCAGAGCCAGCGTGTTCTGGTTCGGAGCGCCTTTGGGTCGTTCTGCAAGAACCAGGCGGCGGTTGGTCGTATGGGTTTGATTCATTCTGTTTTCCTTAGGGAAACTCTGAGGGAAACTCTGATTAATTCGGAGCTTCCTTAAAGAAGCCGGTGCAAGCTCATCTTACCCTGCTGCGCAAGGTATCCGGATCAGCATTGGTTTTTTTTGGAGCCGAATTTTGATCTTTATCGGTTCCAGGGATGACAGGAGGAACAGCCCCGCCTTCGTTTACCCATCTCGACAGCGCCAGTTGATATAGGCGATCTTTGTCGAAAAACTCTGGTTTTTGGTGTGACATCATAACTCCTTTCCAATTCTCAACAATCGTATAACGTGTCTGTACACCGGTGCCACGTGACTTTGGTACCCACGGGAATCGTTTTGAATGCTGTATTCTCGCGGGTAGTCATGCGTTTACTCCAACTGCCGGTTAATGAACTTCCTCAGTTTTCCAAACACATACTTTAACATGCGCTTCTCACGACTCTCTTGTCTGTTCGTAAACACACGGATAAAAATGCGTCATGCTAAGATGAAATCGTAAAGGCTGAGCCATTCTCTGGCCGCTGGTTGCCATTGTTCAGCCCGTGGAGGCATTGCATGTTGCTGTATGACGCCAAGAGCCCGGCACCGCGCTGTTTGCGGATGTTTTTGCTGGAAAAGCAGTTACAGTTGCCGGCAGTGACCATCGATGTGTTCACGGGTGAAAACCGTCAACCGGCATTTCTTGCCATCAATCCGGCGGGGCAGACACCGGCACTGCAGTGCGATGACGGCACCACGCTGTCTGAGGCGGTCGCGATTGCCGAGTATCTGGAAGAACTGCGCCCCTCACCGGTGCTGATCGGCAGCACGCCAGAACAACGCGCGCAGACCCGACAGTGGTGGCGGCGGGTGGAACTCAATATCACCGAGTTCATACACAACGCTTACCATTACGCCGAAGGGCTGCCGCGTTTCGAATCGCGCATCCCGGTGTTGCCGGATGCGGCAACCGGGCTCAAGGCTATTGCGCAGGACCGCCTGCGCTGGCTGGACGGGATGTTTGGCTCCGGTCCGTATCTGTGCGGCGAGCGATTCAGCGCAGCCGATATCTGGCTCTATGTCTGGCTGGACTTTGCACTGACAGTCAACCAGCCGTTTGACCGCAGCCTGCCGCACATTGGACCATGGTTCGATTGCGTGGCAGCACGGCCCAGCGCTGCAAAGAGCCGGCAACTGCTACAACCCGCTGCTGCGGATTGAGCTGTAGAATTTGAGGATACCCCACATGCATACAGAGATTCAGAAACTGATCGACCTCGACCCCGACCCGACGGAAACCCGTGAATGGATCGAATCGATCGAGGCGGTGATCGACATCGAAGGTACAACCCGCGCCCACCAACTGCTGGAAAAACTGCTCGACCAGACTCGTCTGGCGGGTGACAACCTGCCTTTTCCGACCACTACCGAATACTTCAACACCATCCCGCCGCAACTTGAGGCAAGGTCGCCTGGCGATGCTGCCATGGAATGGCGCATCCGCAACATCATTCGCTGGAACGCAATGGCAATGGTCGTGCGTGCCAATCGCAAACCAGGCAAGCTCGGTGGGCATATTGCCAGCTTTGGTTCCAGCGCCACGCTGTACGACGTCGGCTTCAACCATTTCTGGCGCGCGCCATCAAACGAACATCCGGGCGACCTGATTGGCTATCAGGGCCATTCCAGCCCCGGTCTGTACGCACGGTCGTATGTCGAAGGTCGCCTCAGCGCTCAACAGATGGACAACTTCCGCCGCGAGGCTTCATTTCCAAAGGGCCAGGCACTGTCGTCCTATCCGCACGCCTGGCTGATGCCGGATTATTGGCAGATGTCCACTGTGTCGATGGGTCTGGGACCAATCCAGGCAATCTACCAGGCACAGTTCTTCAAGTACCTCGAGGCACGCGGTCTGGCACCAAAGAGTGACCGCAAAGTGTGGTGCTTCGTGGGTGATGGAGAAATGGACGAGCCCGAATCCCTGGCGGCGATCCCGTTGGCCGGACGCGAGAAGCTCGACAACCTGATCTTCGTGATCAATTGTAATCTGCAACGACTTGACGGCCCGGTGCGCGGCAACGGCAAGATCATTCAGGAACTGGAAGGTGCGTTCCGCGGTGCCGGCTGGAACGTGATCAAGCTGATCTGGGGCAGTTCCTGGGATCCGTTACTGGCCCGCGATACCGACGGTGTATTGCGCAAGCTGATGATGGAGACCGTGGACGGTGATTATCAGGCCTTCAAGGCACTGGGTGGCGCCTATACGCGTGAGCATTTCTTCGGCAAATACCCCGAGACCGCGGCGATGGTGGCCAAGCTGTCAGACGAGGATATCTGGCGGCTGAATCGCGGCGGCCACGATCCGCACAAGGTCTACGCAGCCTATCATGCCGCAGTGCATACCGAGGGCATGCCGACCGTCATCCTGGCCAAAACGGTTAAAGGCTACGGGATGGGCGCGGCCGGCGAGTCGATGAACATCGCCCATCAGGCCAAGAAAATGCACCAGGACGCGGTGAAGATCTTCCGCGACCGCTTCCAGATTCCGATTGATGACAAGCAATTGGAAGGCGATGGCTTCGAATCGGTACCCTACTACCACCCGGGCATGGATTCGCCTGAGGTGAAATACATGCTCGAGCGGCGCCAGGCGCTTGGCGGTTTCCTGCCGCAACGTCGTGAAAAATCCAGCAAGACGCTGCCGGCACCGACACTGGACTCGTTCGAGCAGATCACTCAAGGCACCAAAGAGCGGGAAGTCAGCAACACCATGGCGCTGGT